>JBKOYG010000013.1:0-55943 GCA_046725285.1 Verrucomicrobiota bacterium | reverse complement strand
CCGACGAGTTGCTGACTAAAAGGCGGGACTTGCGCCAGGAACGGCTTCACCTGCGTTTGCAGCAGCAGAGTGGCCAGTTGGAACAGCCAAGCCGGTTGCGCCTGCTGCGCCGGGATATTGCCCGGATCGAAACGGAGCTGTCGCAACGCTTGAAACAGACGACGTAATATGCCCGAGCAACAGCGACAGCCTCCTCCTCCACCGCCCGCTTCATCGCAGCACGCGCCCGCCGTTCGTGGCTCGCGCAAGACGCGCACCGGCGAAGTGGTTTCCAGCGCGATGAATAAGACAATTGTGGTGCGCACGGTGACGCGTGTGCCGCATCCCAAGTTTGGCAAGATCGTCAAACAGATGAAAAAATTTTATGCGCACGACGAACAGAATCAGGCGAAAGCTGGTGACAGGGTTCGCATCATGGAGACGCGGCCGCTCAGCAAACTAAAACGGTGGCGCTTGGTGGAGGTCATCCAAAAGTAACTATCGATTTTATGGTACAAATTCGATCCAGATTGGATGTGGCGGACAATAGCGGTGCGCGTATGGCCACAATGATTGGTGTGATAGGCAAAGCCACACGTTACGCAGGGATCGGTGACGTGATTACTGCCAACGTCAAAGAAGCGAGCGCAACCGGGACGGTGAAGAAGGGCGAAGTCGTGCGTGCAGTGCTTGTTCGCACCAAGCAGCCGATCCGGCGCGAGGATGGGTCATTGCTACGCTTCGATAACAACGCCATCGTGATTATCGATAAGGATTTGAATCCTCGCGGCACACGCATTTTTGGGCCGGTCGCACGAGAATTGCGTGAGCGGAACTTCATGAAAATTGTCTCGCTTGCCCCGGAAGTCTTATGAACCGCATTAAGTGCCACGTTAAAAAAGGTGACCACGTCGAGGTCATCTCAGGAAATTTCCGCGGTTCTTCAGGGAGAATCCTGGCGGTGTTTCCGGGAAAACAGCGTGTTCTGGTCGAAGGCGTGCGGATCATCAAGAAACACCTGCGGAAATCCCAGGACAATCCAAGTGGGAAAATCGCGGAACGCGAGGGCCCCATTCACATTTCAAACGTGAAATTGATCGAGCGCGAGAAGAGAATCGAGAAAAAGGCGGCGAAGACATCGAAGAAGGAAAAAGAAGAGAAGAAAGCAGCCTAAACAATTAGAGATGTCTCGACTTCGCTCGACATGACAAACTGAAAATGGAAAACGAATTTCATCGCTATTACAAAGAGCGCGTTATGCAGGCGCTGCAGAAGCTGCACGGTTACAAAAATGTTCATCAGGTTCCAAGGGTCGAAAAAGTGGTGATCAACACTTCGGTTGGCTCACAATCTGATGTGAAGCAGGCACTGGAAGAGGCGAAAGCGGAGCTTGCGTTGATCACGGGCCAGCGCCCCGTGGAGAGACTAGCCAAGAAAAGCATTTCCAATTTTAAATTGCGCAAAGGCCAGGCCATTGGCGCAAAGGTAACCCTGCGTGGAGAGCGCATGTACGAGTTCCTCGAGCGCTTCATCAAAGCCGCCCTCCCGCGCATCCGCGATTTTCGCGGCGTGTCTCCCCGCTGTTTTGATAGTCACGGCAACTATACGCTCGGAATTTCGGATCAATCGATTTTTCCTGAAGTCGAGCTGGATAAAATCAAGCGCAACATAGGATTTGATGTTACAATCGTCACCACGGCACGAACCAACGAGGAAGCCAAATCGCTGTTAAGCGAAATGGGAATGCCGTTTAGCGATCGGGCAAGGAGGCCCGCCGCGCAACCCGCCCGACGTTCATGAGTACTGTTGCTGATCCAATTGCTGATTTTCTCGCGCGCGTGCGCAATGGCACGCGTGCGCAAAAACCGGAAGTGCTGGTTCCGTACTCGAAGATCAAGGCCGAGATCGCGCGCATCTTGAAGGATGAAGGTTACATTTCCGATTACTCGATTGACACGAGCGCTGCGCATCCGCGCATCAAGATCACCAACAAACTCGTGAATCGCTCGAGCGCCATTGCGGGGCTGCGTCGTGTGAGCCGCCCTGGATTGCGTCGGTACGTTGGCGCCGATCAAATCCCGCGAGTTCTAGGCGGTATGGGCTTGGCGATTCTTTCTACTTCGCGCGGTGTTTTATCGGGCCGTGAAGCGCGAAAGCAAAAAGTGGGCGGCGAACTACTGGCCTACGTTTGGTAAGTTTTATGTCACGAATTGGAAACAAAGCGGTCGAGATTCCCGACAAAGTCAAAGTGAACGTTGACGACGAGGGAGCGGTTTCAGTGGAGGGGCCCAAAGGCAAACTTCACTGGAAACTACCCCGCCAGATCCGGGCGAGCGTGAAGGATAATCGAGTGTCCCTCGTGCGCGAAGCAGAATCACGCAGCGTGAAGGCATTACACGGGCTTTCACGTAGCCTTGTGCACAACATGGTGCAGGGTGTGAGCGAGGGTTTCACCAAACAACTCGAGATCGAAGGAGTTGGCTTCAAGGCTGCCGTCCAGGGATCGACGCTTAACTTGAGTCTGGGTTTCTCGCATCCGGTTCCATTTTCCATTCCAAAGGACATCAAAATCACGGTGGCGGATAACACCAAGATTAAAGTCGAGGGCGTGGACAAAAAATTGGTTGGTCAGGTGGCGGCGGACATCCGTCGCTTTTATCCTCCGGAACCGTACAAGGGCAAAGGCGTTCGCTACGCGGGCGAGCAGATTCGTCGCAAGGTGGGCAAGACTGTTCAATAATTATGGCGACGATTCGTAAGGCAGCGCGGCAGCGTGTTCATCAAAGGATCAGGAAAAAAGTGGCAGGCACGGCACAACGACCGCGGCTGTCAGTCCATTTCTCTGGCAAACACGTTTACGCTCAGGTGATCGATGACAATTCCGGACGGACTCTGGCGGCTGCATCGACTGCTGAGCGCTCCTTAGTGGGGAAAGATAAAGCCGCTGCAAACAAGGCAGCGGCAGAACAAGTCGGCAAAGCAATCGCGGAACGTTCGCTGGCCAAGAAACTCGACCGAGTTGTTTTTGATCGCGGCGGGTTCCTTTATCACGGAAAAGTGAAAGCATTAGCAGACGCAGCGCGCGCAGGCGGTTTAAAATTTTAATTCATGGCTCAAACAACTTCAGCAGGCAGAAGACCGGACACGCGCCGACCAGATAAAGCCCCCGCGGCAAAGGGCGATACGACGGAGAAAGTCGTGTTTATCAATCGTTGCGCCAAGGTCGTAAAAGGAGGGAGGCGTTTCAGCTTCAGTGCCTTGATCGTGGCTGGAGATCACGACGGTAAAGTTGGATGCGGATTTGGCAAGGCTAACGAAGTATCAGAGGCGATTCGAAAGGCCTCCGAAGCCGCGCGCAAGTCGATGGAAAAAGTTTCGCTAAACGAAAACACGATTCCCCACGAAGTGATCGGCGAATATGATGGAGCGCGGGTGCTCTTGCGACCCGCGTCACCGGGGACCGGAGTTATTGCCGGAGGAGGTGTCCGGGCCGTCGCTGAAGCAGCCGGCATCCGCGACGTCCTGGCCAAGTCGCTCGGATCAAGCAATCACGCCAACGTAGTGAAGGCGACGATCGCCGCGTTGCGATCGCTTCGCCGGCGGGACGAAATTTTTAAAGTGCGCGGAATTCAATTCAGCGATGGAAAGCGTGAGCAACATGATGCGTCTTCATAATCTGCAACCGCGTCCCGGCTCGCGACATCGTGTGAAGCGCCTGGGCTGCGGTGAGAGTTCAGGTCACGGAAAGACCAGTGGCAAGGGTAACAAGGGACAAAAAGCGCGCTCGGGCGGGAGCATTCGCCTGGGGTTCGAAGGCGGGCAGATGCCGTTGATTCGACGATTGCCAAAGCGCGGATTTAATAACGCCGCCTTTCGTAAGCACTATGCGATTGTCAATCTTGATGATCTCAATGCATTTAAGGCTGGAACCGCTGTTGACGAACAACTGCTGCGCGAGTCAAAGGTTGTCCGCGGTGACTTCGTAGGAATCAAAATCCTCGGTCACGGCGAATTAAACCACGGCCTGAACGTGGAGGCGGATAAAGTCAGCGCGGCAGCCCGAGAAAAAATAGAAAAGGCCGGAGGCACGATTACTCTGCGTGAGAAAGCAGGGCGCCCTCATGCCGCTGCGGCACTTGAGGTTTCGGCGGAGCAACCAGCACTAGAAGGTGCATCACAGGGGACACGGAAGAAAAAGTCGTTCAAGAAGACCTCGGCCAAGGCAAAAAAGAAAGCATCGCGGGAGCGCTAGCTTCCCGGCATATGAGGTTTCACATTTAGCGGATGGTTTCGGCTTTTCTCAACACGGTCAAGATACCGGAATTACGCCGGCGCATTCTGTTTACGCTGGCGGTGATCGTGATTGTGCGTTTGGGAGCGGCGATCACGACTCCGGGAGTCAATCAGGCCGTCTTGCAAGAGTGGTTTCGCACTTCTCTGGAACAACGCTCTGGAGGCGGTCTTGCGGCGTTATTTAATTTGTTCAGCGGCGGCGCGCTGGAGAATTGCGCAGTCTTCTCTCTGGGCATCATGCCTTACATCAGCGCATCGATTATGATGCAGTTGTTGACGGCGGTGATCCCGCAGCTCGGCAGGCTCGCACGCGAAGATGGCGGGCGGCAAAAGATCATGCAGTTGACGCGCTACGCGACCGTAGGGCTGTGCATTTTCCAAGGGTATTTGCTGGCGCTGTCGTTCCAGCACCCCGAATCGTATCACACCATGCTGCCGGGAATTACCGACACCATCAAGAATCTCGGGATTCCGCTGGTGGACGATCTCGGCTGGAAGTTTCGGATTGTAACTGTGGTTTCCCTTACGACTGGCACACTTCTATTGATGTGGCTGGGCGATCAAATTACCGAGCGCGGCATTGGGAATGGGATATCGCTCATCATCACTGTAGGCATTGTTGCGCGCCTGCCCGCTGCGCTTGCGCAGGCGTGGAAGACTTTTGTGCCTTCGGCGCAGACCGGATCCAGCCAGGTGAATCCGATGGTCCTGGTTTTGCTGGTGTTGTTTTTGATCATCGTCATCGCTGCAGTGATCACGATTACGCAGGGCGTGCGCAAAATTACTGTCCAGTACGCCAAGCGCGTTGTTGGCCGCAAAATGTACGGAGGCCAAACGCAATACATGCCTCTGAAAGTGAATTACGCAGGTGTGATGCCCATCATCTTTGCCTGGGCGCTGCTTCTCTTTCCAGCCACGATTGTCCAGTACGGATTTCGAAACAGCCCTACAGCCGCGCGGATCGCCAGCGCACTTTCTAATGGCTGGCCCCATTACGTCGCTCTCGCGGCGATGATTTTCTTTTTCAGCTATTTCTGGGTCGCGACGCAGTTTCAACCAACGCAAATCGCGGACGATCTGAAGAAATATGGAGGTTACATCCCTGGCGTTCGGCCTGGAAAACCGACGGCTGACTTTCTTGATTTCACAATGACGCGCTTAACGTTTGCCGGCGCGATTTTCCTGACGTTGATTGCGGTGCTGCCAAGTCTTCTGAGCCAGGGGTTGAATGTGCCCATGATCACAGCGCAATTTTTTGGCGGCACAAGTTTATTGATCATTGTGGGCGTCATGCTCGACACCATGCGCCAGGTGGAGACGCACCTTATTCAGCGGCATTACGACGGTTTCTTGCGCAAGGGCCGCATTCGGGGCAGAGCATTTGGTTACGGCGCGTACCGTCGCGGCGAAGCGGCAGCGAGCGGAACGCTAATGTGGTTGTACGTGGGGATTGCCGTGCTCGTAATCGCTGGCGTCGCCATTTTCCTATACGGTAGGTGAAAAGGCGGCTCGTTCTTCTCGGCGCGCCTGGTTCCGGCAAAGGGACCCAGGCAGAAATGATTACACGCCAATTCGGCATTCCTGTCACTTCGCCGGGCGCAATCTTGCGCCGGGAAAGAGACCTCGGAACACCGTTGGGAAAGGAGACCGCCGAAGTGCTCCAAAGCGGCGGGCTGGTCTCCGACAAAATCATCATCGAACTAATCGAAGACTGGTTGCGCCTGCACGGCGGTCACGGATTCGTATTCGATGGTTTTCCCCGGACGCTGCGGCAGGCCGAAAGCCTGAGGTCCATCCTGGCGCGGTTGCGTACCGCTCTGGACTTGGCGATCTGGCTGGAAGTTTCTGAACAGACCGGGCGCGATCGCATCGCCGGCCGGCTCCAATGCGGTGAATGCGGCTTTACGACTAGCTCGTCGAGCGCACAGTTTGCGGAGCGTCCCGTATGTCCCTATTGCGATGGTCCGCTAGTGCGGCGCAGCGACGATGATCTAAGCGTGTTGCAGACTCGCTTGCAAGAGTTCCGCACCAAGACCGAGCCGCTGGCATCTTTCTATGGAAAAATGTCGATACTGCATCGGATTGACGGGAACCGTGATCGCGAGGCAGTCTTTAGCGATATTTCGCGACTAATTGAGGACAAAATCGCAGCATGATTCCGATCAAGAACGCGAAAGAAATTGAAAAGATGCGGCAGGCATGCCGCACAGCGAGCGATGTTCTCGACCGCGTTAGTGACCTGGTGCGTCCCGGTATTACCACAAAAGAAGTGGACGACGCGGCAGCGGACTTCATGAGCGAAGCACATGTGAAAAGCGCATTTCTCGGTTATCGGCTCGGGCATCGCGTTTTTCCCGGGAACATTTGCATCTCGCTCAATGACGAAGTGGTTCACGGCATCGGCAGCCAACGGCGCATTCAATATGGCGACATCGTAAAATTGGATATTGGCATCGTTCGGGATGGTTGGGTAGGGGACAACGCGACCACTGTGCCGGTGGGAATCATTGATGAACGCACCGACCAGTTGCTGCGCGTGACGGAAAATGCGTTGGCCCGCGCTATTGGCGCGGCTCGCGAAGGCAGGCGGGTCGGGGACATCTGCGCTGAAATAGAGGATGAAGCGTGTCGCTTTGGTTTTTCTGTCGTTCGCGAATTTGTTGGGCACGGGGTTGGACGAAAAATGCACGAGGAGCCGCAGATTCCCAATTATGGCAAACGCGGCAGCGGTCCGAAGTTGAAAGCTGGGATGACGCTGGCAATCGAGCCGATGATTAACATCGGCACTTCCGACGTAAGATTGCTCGACGATGGGTGGACGGTACGCACGGCGGATGGTATGCCCTCAGCGCATTTCGAGCACACGGTTCTGATCACGAAGGACGATCCAGAAATTCTGACATGGCGCGCAAAGACGCAATTGAAGTAGAAGGCACAGTCGTCGAGCTGCTGCCCAATACCATGTTTCGGGTCGAACTGGCCAATGGTCATCGTGTCCTGGCGCATATTTCCGGGAAAATGCGGCTGCACTTCATTCGGATCTTGCCAGGAGACAAAGTTATGCTAGAGATTTCACCCTACGATTTGTCGAAAGGGCGAATTACGTATCGCCAAAAATGACAACGCGGAGCCGGCTCCGCGTTTTCCATTTCGCGGATTATGAAAGTACGACCATCAGTAAAGAGGCTTTGTGCCAGTTGCAGGATCGTGAAGCGCAAGAACGTAGTGCGCGTGATCTGTAAGAACCCGCGCCATAAACAGCGCCAGGGGTGAATTTATTGTCTTACGATTTAACTTTGTAGCCAGCTATTTAAACAACCTTGTTGCCATGCCGAGATTACTAGGAGTCGAAATTCCCGCAGAGAAACGCATCGAGGCGTCCCTCACCTATATTTACGGAATCGGCTTTTCCACAGCCAGACGCATCCTCGAGCAGACTAATATCGATCCAAATTTGCGCGCGAAAAATCTTACACCGCAGCAGTTAAACGAAATCATTCACGCGATCACGAACAACAAGATCAAGATTGAAGGTGACTTGCGTCGCGAAGTGCAAGGTAACTTGAAACGTCTGCAGGCAATCAATTGCTATCGCGGTATCCGCCATCGAAAAGGCCTGCCGGTGCGCGGGCAGCGCACTTCGACGAATGCTCGAACGCGTAAAGGGCCCCGCAAGACCGTCGGCGTGGTCCGCAATCCCGAAGCCAAGGCCGGCAAAGTTTAAATGACTCATTCGAATTATGGCTGACCCAGAGAACCCAACTGATCCAAACCTGGAAGAGTCGAAAACGAAGGCGCCAAAATCAACGCCGGCTCCGACGGATTCACCCGAAAGCGCCCCAGCTGCAGTTTCAAAGATTGACGCGCCGCCAACCAAGCCTGCTAAGAAAGCCCCCAAACAAAAAAAGGAACAACCAGCAGCGGCGGCACCAGCTTCTCAGAATCTCTCCCTTTCCACTGATGAGATCGAGAGGCCAAAGATCGTCAAGGCTAAGGGCAGTAAGAACGTTCACTCCGGCGTGGCGCATGTGCTTTCGACCTTCAACAACACGATCGTGACGATTACCGACATGAAAGGCAACGTGATTGGGTGGTCGAGCGCCGGGAAAGTTGGCTTTAAAGGGTCGCGTAAAAGCACTGCCTACGCGGCACAGATGGTTGCGCAGGACGCCTCCCGACAAGCGATGGGGCACGGTCTGAAAGAGGTGGAAGTCTTGGTAAGAGGGCCCGGTGCCGGACGTGAATCCGCGGTGCGTGCATTGCAGGCAGTGGGGCTCGATCTCACTGTGATCCGCGACGTCACTCCTGTGCCGCACAATGGTTGTCGCCCGCCAAAACAGCGCCGCGTTTAATGCGATCAGCTATCAACTCTCAGCGATCATCCTTCTAAAATGGGCAGATACACAGGACCCAAAACCAAAGTGAGCCGTCGTTATGGCGTGCCGATTTTTGGTTCTTCCAAGGCATTGGAGCGAAAGAATTATCCGCCCGGTATACACGGGCCAAGGGGTGCCCGACGCAAACAATCCGACTATGCGATTGCACTCGGTGAGAAACAGAAGCTGCGCTATCAGTACGGGCTTCTAGAGCGCCAGTTCCGCCGTATTTTCCAGAGTGCACTGCGCAAGCGCGGCGTTACAGGTGAAACGCTCCTCCAGCTACTGGAGACGCGGTTGGACAACGTCGTTTACCGTCTTGGCCTTGCCAACACGCGAAGCGCCGCCCGGCAGCTCGTGTCGCACGGCCATGTGCTCGTAAACGGGCGCACCGTGAATATCGCTTCTTATAATGTGAAGGGAGGGGACGAGATCACGATCAAAGACAAACCGAAATCGCGTCAACTGGTGCTGCGTAACCTTGATCTTACACAAATTGTTCCTGTGCCCGACTGGCTAACAGTTGATCGCGACGCGCTCAGCGGCAAGGTTGCGCGGATCCCGTCACGCGAGGAGATGCAGCCGATCGTGAACGAACAGCTCATCGTGGAGCTGTACTCGCGGTGATCTTTCCCTCTAGGAATTCGAGCGCCTTGTCATAGCTCTTGCGCTCAAGGTAGTGCGCCAGCCGCGGATCGACAGGTTTGGGCAAACGTGTTTGCAAATCATCGATTCGTTCCGAAATAGCTCTTAATCGCGCGATGTGTTTTGCTTCATCACGGCGGCTTTGCTCGTCGCGAATCACAGCGAGGCGTTCTCGCAGCGCCTGTGCTAAATCGACAAGAGCGTTTTCCATTTCATTAGCCAACGGCGATTCGCAGTCACGGGCTCTGGGCTCAACGACGACCGGACTCTGAGAGTAGTTGTCGCTTTGCCTCCAGCCAATCCGATTCTGCGTCGCCTGGCAGTGCAAATCGCCGTCGGCGCTCGGAGATGAAGTACGCTCGAAGACGAACCGCTTCGTCTGATGGCTCCGCGATTCCGGCAGCCTCGCGCGGCATTGAAGCTCTTGTTGCGGTTGCACCTTTCCCGGCGCTGGTCTGGCGCGGTTTTCGGTTCGCAGTCGCCCGGCGCGTGCGGTTGCCCTTGCGAGCTTTTACTTTGAAGGACCCACCGGTCTCCGGCGAGGTCTCATTTTTATCTTGGACAATTTTCTTTTTTTTCGGCACAGATTTTATCGTTGATGGTTTTAATTCGTTTATCGTTCATCAATCGGTTGGCAAGTGCTTTCTCGCCCTTGTTTGGCGGAAGAGTAAATTAGGAAAGCTTCGGCGCTATGAGACATTTTGTTTTCCGCTGGGCCATCACCACTGTCGCTGTGATGGTTGCCTCCTCGATAATCCGCGGAATCCGTTACGACACCGTCGCATCGTTGATCGGCGCATCGCTCCTTCTTGGCATTCTAAACGCGTTTGTTCGCCCTTTCCTTTTGATCCTGAGTGCACCACTAATCTTACTGACCCTGGGCCTTTTCATTCTTGTCGTGAATGGCCTGATGTTACTCGTGGTGCCGAGTGTGATCACCGGATTCCATGTGGACAGCTTTTGGAGTGCATTCTGGGGCGCGATAATTATCAGCATCGTTAGCTGGATTCTAAGCGCATTTTTTCGCGGGAGCGACGGACGTGTCCACGTGCTTACGCATCATAGCCAGATCAAGCGGGTCCAAGGCCGTGTGATCGAGCGCTAATCTTGACTGTAGGGGAAGCTGGCAGCTTTCCTACAGAAATCTTCCGAGCACGAGCAGGAGCATGAGTAAGAGCAGGAAACAGAATCTTAACCCAGATACTTGCTCAGTCGTGAACGCAATTCTGTGCGGGCGCGAAACAGAACGCTTTTTACGGCGGGCACCGAGAGATCGAGAACCTCGGCAATCTGCTCATAACTAAGTTGCTCATATCTCCTCAACACCAGCGCCATTCGCTGGGTCTCTGGAAGCTGGAGTATTGCGCCCTCGATCGTTCGCTGAAGTTCCACTTCCAGCAGCGAAGCATCAGGAGCCGGGTTCGCCTCATCTTTCAGAGGCTGGTCTTCGGCGCCGGGTTCCGGCTGGAGCGGAACATGCGCGTGACGCTTGGCGCGGCGCAGCTCGTTGAAAACCAAATTACGCGTAATTTTCAATAGCCAGGTCGTGAATTTGGCCCGCGGAACGTAGCGGCGCGCGCCTTTCCAGACTCGAATGAATACCTGCTGGGCGATGTCTTCCACGTCGGAATTGCTGCCCAGCATGCGCGCCACCGTGCCGGCCACCAAAGCTTGGTGTTTCTCGATCAGCTCCTCCAGCGCAATGGTGTCGCCTCTGCCGATAAGCCGCATAAGGCGCACGTCATCGGCGTCTTCTTCCGATCTCCCTTTATTTCCACGATCGTTGCCAGGCATCGGTCCATTTAGACGGTTGTCTGAGACAGAGCTTGCCAGAAAAACGACAACTAGCCAAAATTCGCCCTTCGCCACATTCGTAGCCATGGTTTTTCTTGCAAGGCTGAAGCTGCCTGTGCAATGCTTGGTTGGCGAGGGACTTGGCCTCGCGTCCGCATGAATTACCAACTTATTCCAAAAGAACTCAGACCCATTGCAGAAAAAGTTGAGGCGGCGCAGCGGATTTCAGAGGTGGACGCCCTCGCTCTGTATCGTGCGAATGATCTTAATGCCCTTGGCATGATTGCCAATGTCATGCGCGAGCGAAAGAACGGCAACTATGCAACCTACATCCACAACCGGTATATCAATTACTCCAACATCTGCATCTTATCCTGCCAGTTCTGCGCTTTCGCTGCTAAAAAGCGCGACGCACATGCTTTTGAATACGCGATTGATGAAATTATCCGTGTGGTGAAAGATGCACTTCGCCTCGGAATTACCGAGGTGCACATGGTAGGCGGGCTGCACCCGACATTAAAGAAAGAGTGGTATCTGGAACTTTTACAAAAACTGCGCGCGCTCGATCCGTACCTTCACATCAAGGCCTTCACCGCGATCGAAGTTCGCCATTTGGCCCAGAGGATTTTTCGGATGCCGATCCGAGATACACTGGAAACTCTGCATGCGGTTGGTCTCGGCTCGATCACCGGCGGTGGCGCAGAAATTTTCGATCCGGCCGTGCGCGATAAGGTTTGCCGCGGCAAAGAAACCGCCGCCGAATGGCTGGACGTTCATCGAACCTGGCACTCAATGGGTGGCCGCAGCACTTGTACCATGCTGTACGGGCACATAGAAACACTTCAGCAGCGGGTGGATCACCTTCGCCAGCTCCGGGAATTACAGGATGAGACGCATGGATTCACGGGTTTCGTCCCTTTCGCGTTCGAACCATCTCAAGCCCTCGGAATCCTTGCGAACATCAAACGTGCCTCCGCATTTGAGCAGCTTCGCAATCTCGCGGTGAGCCGCATTTATTTGGATAACATCGATCACCTGACTGCCTATTGGGTTAGTCTTGGATTGCCTCTCGCGCAGGTTTCGCTCAGCTATGGCGTAGACGATCTACATGGGACAATTTTGGAAGAAAAAATCTTCCACATGGCCGGAGCAACCACGCCGCAGCAACAGACCGTGGCCGCTCTCGAACATACCATTCGGGAAGCGGGCCGCGAGCCGGTGCAGCGCGACAGCCACTACCGGCACATACCTTCACACTCGTCGACCAAGGAGCATGCAACCTCACCCCAGGCAGAACTCGCTTGCGCGTAGATGGTAGCGCGGGACTGCCGGGCGGGCGGAAGAACAATGCTCCGCATCGGTTGCGTAAAATATCTCAACTCCCGGCCTCTCATCCACGGTTGGAAAGGCGAGGTGGACTTCGATCATCCATCGGCGCTCTGCAAAAAACTTTCCGCCGGCGCACTCGGTGTTGCGCTTGTCTCCAGCTTCGAATTTCTGCGCAACCCTATCTACCAAATTGTTGACGACATTTCCATCTCCTCGAATGGACCGGTTTACAGTGTCGTTGTCGCGCACCATGGCGAGATTGCCGAGGTCGAAGAAATCAAACTCGACCCTGCATCAGAAACTTCTGGGAATCTGTTGCGCTGTCTAATCGCGGAGCGCGGATTGAGTCCGCGATTGGCCGAGCGCAGCACAGCCGCATGGCCCACAGCGGCGGAATTAAGAACAGGCCGTCGCGCGCAATTATTCATTGGCGATCAAGCAATTCGTTTCCGGCAACAGTACGGTGACGAATTTTCTGTCTGGGATCTTGGCGAACAATGGACGAAACTTTTCAATCTGCCCTTCGTTTACGCGCTCTGGCTTGTTCGCCCCGAAGTTGCCGATCCAAAACAAATCGCAAACTCCCTGCGCAAACTGCGTGATGAAAATCTTGCTAATCTCGATGACCTAATCGCGAACGCTGTAGCCGGGCCCGGGTTGTCACGCCGTGCCAGCAAGGCGGCGGGGGACGACCCCGGCGAATGCAAAGGAATCGATCGCGAATTCCTCTCTCGCTACTACCGTGAAAATCTTCGATTCAGGTTTGCAGAAAAAGAAAAAGAAGGTCTGCGATGTTTCGCAAATTTGTGCGTAAAGCACGGCCTGCTTCCAACGCGCGATCTCGTCTTCCGTATGGTTTAGCGAGCGATTTCGTTTCGTTGAGCTTTCCCTCTGCCAGACCGAGGTCGAGGTCGTAGAGCTTCCAGCCCAAACCTGTAAAACGGAACCGGAGTTTGATTCCCTCTCGATCCACCACAAAAGTGCGCGGACTTTCGAAGAATGCGTGTTTTATTTTTGACCAGTCTTCGGGTTTGCCGGTCGGGAACCGGAACTGCTGCGGACGCTTCAGGCTCTTCAGAACTTCTGGATTGGATATCAGCGCCGCGATGCCCTCTGGAGTCATGTAGGCATCAATGATCGTGTCGATCAGCGTCGGGCCAAGGTTATTCCACCACTTGCGAGCGGTTGTTCCCCGAGTGAATCGCGCGACAAGCTGTTTCTTTAGCGACGCCCGAATAGCGGGAAAATCCATGCGTGAACTCAGCGCCGGGCTATCACCAGACCGAAGTGCTGCCGTGAATCGCCAGGATGAATAGTATGGCGATGCTCCGTAAACCAACAGGAGAGCAGCGCAAATCAGCACTAACCAGCGGATCAACCTCATTAAACTGTGATAATTGTGATTATTATGACGAGATCAAATATCTGCCCGAGTCCTGTGTGTCGTTAAGTTGAGGGCAGCGCGCTGCGTCTTGTCAGAAATCTTACCGCGAATAAACTGTTCAGTGCAATACCGATGGATTCTAGCGCCGCCTGAGGAACTGAATGGCAGCGCTATTTCTTGGAGCCAGATTTGCGGGTCGGAATGCATCGCGCGGCTGCTTTCGCGAAAAGGGTTTCGTTGCACCGAAGAGGTGAACTCATTTCTACGGCCGCGCCTAAGCTCGCTAAGCGATCCATTTTTACTGCCCCAAATGCAAGCGGCAGCTTCCCGTATTCTCGTGGCGTTGGATCGCGGAGAACGCATCGTGCTCTTCGGCGATTACGATGTGGATGGCGTGACATCACTGGCGTTGCTTGCGGAATTGTTGCGCGCATACCGTGGTGCTCCGGAATTGTTTTTGCCGCTGCGCAGGGAGGAGGGCTACGGTTTGAGCCCCGAAAGCATCGAGCGTTGTCTCGGGCAATATCGACCCCAACTGCTGATCACCATCGATTGCGGGACTTCCTCGGTGAAAGAGATCGCCGATCTCCGAAAACGCGCCGTGGACGTCATCGTGCTCGATCATCATGAGCCAAAGGCTGCCTTGCCCGAATGCGTTGCGGTCGTAAACCCGAAAACAACGGAGTCCGGCTTCGAATATTTTTGCAGCGTCGGGATTGTCTTCAAACTTTGCCACGCGCTGTTGAAAACGCGGCCACTGCCTGAGTTCGATTTGAAATCAAGGCTCGACCTTGTGGCGCTTGGCACCGTGGCGGACATCGTGCCGCTTCGCGGCGAAAATCGCGTTTTGGTGCAGCGCGGCGCACTCGAGATTGCGCGAACCTCACGTATCGGGCTGAGAAAATTAATGCAAGTCGCCGGAGTGCGGCCGCCAATTCTGCCGGAGGACATTGGTTACCGACTCGGCCCGCGATTGAATGCTGCTGGGCGTTTGAGCACCGCAGAGAAATCATTACGCCTATTGCTCACCTGCGACCACGGCGAGGCGACGACGCTCGCGGCGGAGCTCGATCGGGAGAATCGTGAACGCCAGGATGTGGAAAAACAAATTTTCGAGGCGGCGATAGAGAAGACAGGGGATCAATTCGATGCGGGGTGTGACGCGGCCATCGTCGTCGGCGCGCGTGGCTGGCATCCAGGGGTACTTGGCATCGTGGCCTCGCGAATCGCAAGAAGATATCATCGGCCCACCATTGTGATCGGCTTTGACGAGAACGGAATCGGTAAAGGGAGTGGACGAAGTATCGAGGGGTTGAATCTGGTCGAAGCGTTGAGTTGCTGTGGAGACAAGCTCGACAAATTCGGCGGACACGAAATGGCGGCGGGTCTGGCGATCCGTGAGGAAAACTTCGACGTTTTTGGCGAAGCGTTTCGCAATGCTGCGCGCGAACTCCTTTCCGAGGAAGCTCTGCAACCTTGCGTGCGATTGGACCATGAGCTGGCGTTCACTGAGATCGATATCGATTTTCTGCGCTGGCACGAAATGTTGCAACCATTTGGAAACGGAAATCCCCAGCCGCTTTTCTTTGCGCGTGAGGTCGAGCCGATTGCACCGCCGCGCGTAGTGAACGATAAGCATCTCATCTTTCGTCTGCGTCAAGGCAATCGCCATCGCCGCGCGGTTTATTTTGACGGAGTGCCAAATCAATTGCCGCCAACACCGTGGGACATCGCGTTTCGGATCCGCGCCGACGACTATGAGAGTGAAACCTTGGTTGCCATGCAGATTGAAGCGGTGCGGGCGACGCAGCCGATTTGAAGAACCAAATCCCAAGCTCCAACCTCCAAAGATGCACCAATCAAGTAACCCAGGACAACCAGCGTGCCGTTTCCTTGGTAATTGAAGTTTGGAATTTCTCTGGATGTTGGATGTTGGTGCTTGGAGCTTTTGAGAACACGACCACTCAATGATCGGTATTTCACAGCCTTTGGAGCAGCTGGGTTGGATTCCACGGCCGCGCTTACTCGCGCTGCGCCGGCTGGGCATAGAGATAGTGGAAAATTTGCTTACGCATTTTCCGCGGCGCCATGAAGACCGGACCGAGTTCCCGAAGTTTCCGCGGGAAGAGAGTGATGTTCCAATCTGTCTTTGCGGGGAAGTGGTCAAAACATCGCTGCGGCGTTTCGGCGGTTGGAAGAAAATTTTCGAGGCCACATTGCAAGAATCGAACCCAAACGCGCTGAGCGAGCCGCTGGTGTGCCGATGGTTCAACTTACATTATGTGCAGAAAATGATCGCGACCGGTCAACGCATGGTGGTCTTTGGCAAGCCGCGTCTGCGCGGAAAGCGAATTTGCATGGACCATCCGGAGTTTGAAGTCATCGAGAATGATGAGGAGATCTCAATCCATTTTCGCAGAATCGCGCCGATCTACTCCGCAACGGAAGGTCTTTCGCAGCGTGTCTTGCGCAGCATGATTTACCGCCTCTTAAACGAACTTCCTTCCGCTGATGCTGGGTTCGAAACATTAGCACCAAGCAATCTTGTTTGTGGTGAGAGGGACGACGCGATTCGCGCGATCCACTTCCCCGACAATTGGGACGCGCGTAACGCCGCGCGCGAACATTTGGTGCTCACCGAGTTCTTCACGATGCAAATGCTGATTGCATCGCGACGCGCCGATGCCTCAAACCGACATGGCGAGAAACACTGTGGGCCAGGGGCGCTGCTCGACAGGTTTCTCAAGTCGTTACCGTTCGAGTTAACTGCTGCGCAATCTAAGGTGATCGACGAAATCCGGCACGATCTGGCGGCGAGTCATCCGATGAATCGTTTGTTACAGGGCGACGTAGGCTCGGGAAAAACCGTTGTCGCCATTGCGGCGATGTTGTTTGCCGTCGAGGGCGGCTACCAAGCCGCATTCATGGCGCCTACGCAGATTCTAGCGGAGCAACATTATGACGTCCTGCGGCGCTGGCTCGAGCCGCTGGGCGTACGCATGGCGCTGCGAACCGCCGCCCGCCAGGAGGAAAGCGGACCACTTCCACTCTTTAAGCTTGTGGGGGGTTCGGCGCGCGAGGAACCACAGATCGTCGTCGGAACACACGCGTTGCTGTACGATAGAGTCTCATTTGCAAACCTCGGTCTCGTTGTGATTGATGAGCAGCATAAATTCGGAGTCGCACAACGCGCCCAATTGAGCGCACGCGAACCGGTCCCTGACGCGCTGGTGATGACTGCCACTCCGATTCCCCGTACGTTAACGATGACTATTTACGGCGACCTCGATGTCTCAACTATCAATGAGATGCCGCAGAACCGTGGGAAAATCGTTACGGCGGTGCGCGATGAGTCGAAGCTCGGCGAGGTGCTTGCCTTTTTGCGAACACAGTTGGAGGCCGGCCGCCAGCTTTATGTGATTTATCCGTTGATCGATGAAAGTGAAAAGCTCGATGCGAAAGCCGCAGCGGCGGAGTACGAATTGTGGCGGGAACGTTTGCATCCGTTTCGCTGCGATCTGCTCCACGGCCGAATTCCGGCGTTGGAGAAGCAGGAGATCATGGAACGCTTTCGACGCGGCCAGACAACCGCGTTGATCAGCACAACGGTACTCGAGGTCGGCGTAGACGTTCCCAACGCAAGCGTGATGCTTATTGAAAACGCAGAGCGTTTTGGGCTTGCGCAACTCCATCAGCTTCGGGGACGAATCGGTCGCGGAGAGCACAAGTCGTATTGCATTTTACTTACCTCGGCCCAAGCAAAAGAGGTTTCGGCAAAACTTGCCGTTTTGGAAAGGACAAGTGACGGCTTTGAAGTGGCGGAAGCAGACTGGGAGTTGCGGGGGCCGGGCGATCTGCTTGGTACGGCCCAGAGCGGCCTGCCTGCCCTTAAAATTGGTAACTTAAAGACTGATGCGCACTTGATGCGACGCGCTCGCGCAACCGCGGTATCGATTTTGGAAAAGGACCCGCGCTTGGAATTGCCTGACAATCAACGTTTCCAGCGTTTAATTGTTGAACAACAGGGACGAACCTTTTCCAACGTTAGTTAATGAAAAACTTTGCAAAATTTTTGCTTTTTGTCCTGCTGATCAGCGCGGGAATTTCTCTGCTGTACGATTACCGCCTGAAGCACGGCGGCCTGAATCTGCCTTCCGTCCGAAAACCGGAAAAGTATACGTTGGCATCGAATCCGAGCGTGGATCCAAAGCAGGTCCCATCGTTGGAGGCATTGAACCGGGAACGGCGCGAACTTGTAAGCAGCGTGGTCCCTTCCGTTGTTGCCATTAAGACGTCGAAGCGGATCGGCATCCGGCGCGAGTATGGGCTTGACCCATTTGAGTTTTTTTTCGGCAACCAGCGCCGGTCTCGTAATCCACGAGATGAGACGCTAGTACAGAATTCGCTCGGCTCCGGTGTGATTGTAACAAATGAAGGCCACATCATCACAAACACTCATGTCGTTAGCGACGGAGAAGGCAATCAGGTTGATCAGATTGAGGTGCAGCTGAGCGACGGTCGCACCAAGAAGGCCCGGTTAGTCGGCGCCGATTCTCAGCTGGATCTCGCAGTGCTCAAAATCGATGATGCCGGCGTGAAGCCGCTCAAACTGGCTGACTCGGACACGGTACAGCCTGGAGATTTTGTTCTGGCCATCGGTAATCCATTTGGTCTTCAAGAGACAGTGACAGACGGAATAATTAGCTGGAAGGGGCAACCCAACAGCACGGATTTTCGCGGTGATCTGCTCCAGACTAACGCGGCAATCAATCCGGGGAACAGCGGTGGACCGCTGATCAACTTGCGAGGGGAAGTTGTAGGTATCAACGAACAAATCGTTTCCAGCAGTGGGGGTTCACAAGGAATCGGCTTTGCGATTCCATCCAACTTAGTTCGCGCGGTACTCGAAAGCGTATTGAAACACGGTCGTGTAATTCGGGGCTATTTGGGAATCGTGAGTCGCGCGCTGCAATCAGGGCAAAGTGCGACCGACAACGAAGGCGTAGTAATAGAAGAAGTTATGCCGGGCTCGCCGGCAGCACAGGCGAAACTGCAGCCAGGCGATGTCGTTCGCAAGTTTAACGGGCGCGACGTCCAAAACATTGCGACGCTCAGGAAGATGGTGGGACAAGCCGAATTGGACAAGAATGTTGAGCTGGAAATCGTGCGTGACGGCAAACCGCTCAAGGTGACAACGCAGATCAAAGAGCAGCCGATTGATTATCAAAGCGCGGGACCTCCGTTGAAACGAGCGCCTTCACAGCGGCAGCCGCCGGGACAGTCGAACGACCAGGAAACCAGTAGCAACCCTCTGGCTTCAATTCGCGTTGAAGAATTGACTCCGGAAATGGCGCGCCAGCTCGATCTGCCCAACAATGTTCAAGGTGTTTTGGTTAGCGGCGTCGATCCTGACAGCGGCGTTGCGGAATTGCAAAGAGGCGATGTGATCGAGGAAATCAATCAACAACCGGTCACGTCGGTCGCCGATTACAACAAAATCGCCGGAGCACTTGATCCCAGCCAACCGCAAGTATTATCGGTGTGTCGCCACCGGATGCGCTCGTTCCTCGTCCTGCGTCCGCGATGAGCTCATAGCGCGGAGCAACTGTAGGTGCCTCGCTGCGGCCGAGGCGCTGCGTAGCGTGGTTAAGTGACACGACGACACGGCGCCGTGGCTACAACTCACGAGTGAACATTCTTCAGCATGCGATCGCGTGACGGAGGCAAATGCCTGAGAGCATATCCCAAAGCGCGTCGAGAACACGGTTCACAGCGGCTCTGACTGATTCGAAATTTCGATCATCGATGTAGCGGCTCAGCATTTCGCGTTCAGCAGCGGAATGCTCGCGGTCCGCCTCGATGTGGACGGTGAAATATTCATAATACTCGGGCTTGGTGAATCCGTAATGTTTTTTCAATCCATCGATTTTAGAGTCACAAATCGCTGGGATTTGGCTTTCGTACGTGTACAGTGCCGCGAGGCCTTGCGCTGTTGATCCTTGGCCACAAACTGACCGGAATGTGTCGATCAACTTTTTTGTTTCTGTTCGTTTTTCGGTCCGCGCCAGCTCGGCATCTTCGACTCCGAGACTATGCGCAAATTTCTTCCAAAGCTCGGGATGATTTGGCGAGCCAGCTTCTTCATCGATCAAGTTGCTGAGTATTTGTTTCCGAGCTGCTTGGTCCTCACACTTCGCATGCACGGCCGATAGATATGTCGGAAACGCCGTGACGTGATGATAGTACTGCCGCGCATAATCGGTAAGTGCCTCCTTGCTTAATTCTCCGCGCGTCCACGCGAGATAGAACGGATGCTTCAAAAGATGTTTCGCTGCGATGTCATTGTCGATGTTGTGGAGATATTGCTTCATAAAACTAGTTGAGTGTGCTTATAAGCGCAGGCTGGTCCTCCGCAAGTATTTAGTGTGATTAATGCCGTTACTTTCCTTCGCGCGCATTGGCGCTGGAGAGATACACTCACACCGATTTCAAAATGTGTTTGATACCGCGGACGGGGATCACAACCCAGCTTGGCCGATTGTTCAACTCATAACCAATTTCGTAAACCGCTTTGTCGAGCAAATAGGCTTCGAGCATAATCTGAAGGTCTTCGCTGTTTTGCGGGATAAAAATAGCACTGCCCGTCGTCTTCAAGTAGCTCTGCAGAAAGACACTGCCCATGTGACGATACCAGAGATCGGCCCAGCGTTCCAAAAATGGCACGTCTTCTTTGCGCATGGCCGGCTGCCAGAGCGCGCTGTAGGCGGCGTATTGAAACGAGCGCATCATGCCGGCAACATCGCGTAGCGCGGAGCGTTTTAGCTTGCGCTCGCTGAGCGGGCGCGCCGGTTCACCTTCAAAATCAAGGATGACGAAGTCCTTTCCGGTGTAAAGCAACTGACCAAGATGATAATCGCCGTGAACCCGAATTTTCGCGGCATTCGTCCGGCGATCCAGCAACCGTTTTTCGCGCGCGAGTATTTCTCGTTCTGCACCGAGCACTTCCTTCGCTTCGTCCCGGAAGGTCGACGGAAGATCGGATAATTTCTTTTCCAAAAGAGTAAACGCGCGTCGCAGCGAGGCACGCATGTTTTGGTAAACCGAGCGTTGTGCCATCGCGTTGAACGGCTCGGGCCGGAACGCCGGATCATCCGGATACGAGGCAAGCGCGAGATGCAGTTCGCCGGTACGTTCCCCGAGCAGCTTCATTTTTTCCGGATAAACGCCACCGAACAACTCATCGAGTAGCGCCCCTGGGGGGGCGATTTCATTCTGAAGATCGGCTTTGCGAGCGAGCACGCGCTCGTAGTAACGGCCGACTGCGTCGAGCGTGAGCGACCACACATCCCCTTCGTTAGTAACGGCGCGCTGCAGCAAACACACGATAGTCGGTTCCGTTTTCGGGCGGCGATATTCGATTGCGCCAACAAACGCCGGCACATTTGGAAACTTGGTGTGCTCTGTCAGAAACCGGTTGATTTCCACATCGGGATTCACGCCATCTTCGATCTTGCGATAGAGCTTCAGGAAAAATTTATTATCAAAGAGCATCGAGGAATTGCTTTGCTCTGTCCCTAACACCTGCGAATTCCCGGGATTAGTGGATTGATCAGCTTCGAAAGCCTTAGCAGTGATGCCGACGAGTTCGCCAGCGCGCCCCTTCATGCTCTCGCGCTTGAGGATTGTATCAAACAACTTCGAGCGGCATTCTGCATCCCAGGTTGCATCAAACAGAATGTTTTCTTCGTTACTTTCGGAACGCGCGATGACAGCGTGTGGAGCAGCCTGAGAAATCGCGCGAGCAGCATTGCCGGAGGCTACCTTGACCGGGAGAACATAAGTCTCTGTGGGTGCATCGAGATAGTTGACTTCGACGAACCAAAGTTGCGCAGCATCGGCGTCCCCCGACATCGCCGGCTGCTCAATGACCTTCAAATTACGAAAAGTCCGGGCCTTTGAACCAAACCATCGACAGGTCTGAAGGTATCGGGGTAAAATTTCGCCTTCGATGGCAGCGCGGTCACCATTGGCGAGGAGCGTCTCGAGCTCCATCGGTGCAGTGATTACTGGCACTGCTTTCTTTTTTGGCGCGCGGCGTCCGTCGGTTGGCGCGTGCAGTGCGAACCAGTAGTGCGCATGTGGACCCAGCGTGATGACGTAACGGGATTTTCTAATTGGCCGAAACAGATTGCGGCTAAAAACTTCCATCGGTACGTAACCGGAGAAGCGCGAGAGATCTAGTTCCACCGATTGGGCAAAGCGCGAGAGATTCACTACTACCAGAATGATCTCGTCCTCGTACCGGCGAAGGAACGCGAGAACCTTCGGATTGTCCGGATGGAGAAATTGAAGCGAGCCGCGCGAAAACGCCTTGAAATTTTTCCGCATGGCGATGACTCGGCGTGTCCACCAGAGCAACGAGGACAGATTTTTCTGTTGGTTCTCCACGTTGATGGCTTCGTAGTGATACTCTGGGTCGATCGTAACAGGGAGATAAAGCTGCTGCGGATTTGCTCTGGAAAATCCGGCGTTGCGGTCTGGGCTCCATTGCATCGGGGTCCGGCACCCGTTGCGATCGCCGAGATAAAAATTGTCGCCCATGCCGATCTCATCGCCGTAATAAATGATCGGAGTACCAGGCATTGAGAACAGCAATATATTGAGCAGCTCGATTTTGCGGCGGCTGTTTACGAGCAACGGCGCAAGACGCCGGCGAATCCCGAGATTAATGCGAGCGTGCGGATCGGTCGCGTAAACTCGGTACATGTAATCGCGCTCCTCGTCCGTGACCATTTCCAGGGTTAGCTCGTCATGGTTGCGCAGAAACATTGCCCACTGACACTGCTCGGGAATTGGGGGAGTTTGGTCCAGGATATCGATGATGGGGAAGCGGTCCTCCATCTGCAGCGCCATGAACATGCGCGGCATGAGTGGAAAGTGAAAATTCATGTGCGATTCGTCGCCGTTGCCGAAGTAAGCGGCCGCATCTTCCGGCCATTGGTTCGCCTCCGAGAGCAGCATGCGATTTGGAAATTTCGCGTCGATGTGGGCGCGGAGCTTGCGGAGGTATTCATGCGTCTCAGGCAGATTCTCGCAGCTCGTGTTTTCTCGTTCGTAAAGATACGGGATAGCGTCAAGACGAAGTCCGTCTACGCCCAGGCCAAGCCAGAAATCGCAGACTTTTTCCACGGCCTCGTGCACCGCCGGGTTATCAAAATTCAGCTCCGGCTGATGCGAATAGAAGCGATGCCAATAGTAAGCTTTTGAGATAGGGTCCCATGCCCAGTTTGATGTTTCAAAATCTTTGAAAATGATTCGCGCATCCTTGTATTTTTCCGGGGTGTCACTCCACACATAAAAATCTTTGTAGGCAAGATCATCGTTGTAACCAGGGTTGGCGACCCCGGCTGCCGCAGCGGCTACAGCGCGTCGCGACTTTTGGAACCACGGATTTTGATCGGAAGTGTGATTGATAACCAGCTCCGTGATGACGCGCAAATTGCGCTGGTGCGCCGCGTCTAGAAATGCGCGGAAATCATCGAGCGTACCGAAATTTGGATTGACGTCGAAGTAATCGGCGATGTCGTATCCGTCATCCCGCAGCGGCGACGGATAAAAGGGCAGGAGCCAAATGGCAGTGATGCCGAGTTCGTGAAGGTAATCCAGTTTTTCGATCAGCCCGCGAAAGTCGCCCATCCCATCGCCGTCGCTGTCGCAAAACGTCTTGACGTGCATCTCGTAGATGACTGCATCCTTGTACCACAACGGATCCACGCTCGTTTGAGTCTCCCCTTGCGCCATGCGTTTAATCTTTGACGCACAAAACGCGATGCGCAATCCCCGGTTGAACAGTTTCTCCCCGCGAACCGTGCGTCTTTTTATCACGGCGGGCGGAAACCGGTGGACGAAGGTGTCTACACGGCTTAAGAGACTGAACGGCGAGTTCGCGCGCGCTCCGCTGATTGATTTACTTCAACTTCTTGAACTCTCATGGGACGATCCAAACTCATTTCTTCCGCACGCCGCAAACCAAGAAAACGTGCGCGCCTCACAAAATCGCGAGCACAAGCGGTCTCCGTCGTCGCGCAACTTGAACCTGGAGCCCCGAGCGACTTGGAATTGATGAAGGCGATCCAAGCGGAGGACGCCGATGCGCTCTCTCAGCTCTACGATCGATACAACGGCATTTTGAAGGCGCTTATTTTGCGGGTGATTCACAATGAAGCTGAGGCTGACGATCTGTTGCAGGAGATCTTCATGGAGATTTGGAACCAGGCGAAAAACTTCTCTTCGCAAAAGGGCAAACCACTCGGCTGGATGGTGACTCTGGCCCGGCGGCGGGCTATTGACGGGTTGCGGAAAAAGCAGGCTTATGCGCGCGCGGAAGAACGTCTGCAAAATGAAACCGAACAACAGCCTGATGCATGGGTACATAATGCCACCGAAGAGGAGATCGTGCTCAGTGACACGCGTAAGCTTATTCGCAAGGTAATCGACGGCCTCCCGCCGGCCCAACAACAGGCTATCGACCTGGCATTTTTTCGCGGTATGAGCCAGCGCGAAATCGCCGCTAAAACGAATACACCCTTAGGCACGGTAAAGACCAGGCTTGAATTGGGACTTAAAAAAATTTATGACGGCCTCAAGGAGTTGAGAGGTGAACTTTAAGGAATTCCAGAACCAATCGCGGCTCTACGTCATTGGGGCGTTGGAGCCGGAAGAGTTGGAGGAATTCGAAAAAGCGCGGAAGAAATTTGGAAAAAAGGCCGAAGATTACATCGGCGAATGTTACGGATTACACGAAGCATTTGCGCTGAGTCTGCAGCCGGCAAGAGCTTCTGCCGCAATCAAAGAACGCCTCATGTCCATGGTGCGGACGCGAAAAGAGGCATAGTCGCTGTTCCGGATTAATTCGCCTTCGGTGCGAGGGAGGCGACCATTTTTCCGAGAGGCCGGCGACCCTTCGACGATTTTCTCCTGATCGGCGCGCCAGTCGTAAAAGCTAACTCCGCTTTATCGTCGATAATGTGCTGGTTTAACTCGGCCAAAGAAGTGGCGCAGCTTCACGGCTGCTTTTCCTCGCAGAGTTTTTGGAAGCGCGGATCGTTTCGAAGCGGATCGAACATCGGATCGAGCCGGAGCAACGCTGGAGTAAGTGGCACGCTCGCAGCCAACGGGCCTTCGTATGGGATCGAGAGCAGTTTCTGTAAAGCGGCGATGGCGCGATCGCGCTCTCCCATGCGCGCCGCCACCCGGGCGAGGATCTCGAGCGAGGCGGGACCAACATACGCGTCTTTTTCAATCGGATTCGCGGCCATGGCTCGTTCCGACAGAGCCAATGCAGTGGCTCTGTCGCTAAGGCCCATATGGGTCAACGCGAGATCTGCCATGAGGCTATGATTTTCAGGCTGTTCTTTTAGAAAAGGTTCTAGTTCGCTGCGCGCCTGTCGCCAGGTTTCCTGGGCGGCGGCATGCTGGCCGGCGACTTCTTGCGCCCAGCCTAACCAAAAGCGCAGTTCGCCATTTAAGTAACCCAACGCCGGATTAGGCATGGCTAGTATTTCCTTTAACCGGGAAATGATTTGTGCGGGGCGTCGCTCCAAGACCGCTTGGTAAACTTGTGTTTCCAACGCGAGGGTGTCGTCGGCGTTCGGGTGGAGCGGAGCCAGTAGCGCCGAGGCCTGCGGCAGGTTGCCCTCCGCTAGTGCGATAGCCGCCTTTGCCGCGAGGGTGTCGACGTCGTCTGGTGTGATATCGAGAACCTCCTCAAACTTCCGTAGCGCTTCGGGGAAATGACGAAGCGCCATATACGAAAGCGCATGGTTGGTGAGGAGGTTCGCGCTGCGCGGGTCGAGTCGCTCGGCTTCGTTGAAGTACGACTCGCTCCGATCCGACTGGCCTCGCCTCCGCGCGACATAGGCCAGCCCTAGAGGAACCCGCGGGGCTATTGGGCAGGAACTGGCGTGCTTGCTCATGTAACCGCACTGCGTTGTCGTAATCCTTCAGGCAGTAGTAGTAATATCCTTTGGCAATTATGGCGTCGCCAAGATTGGGCTGAAGCCTGAGCGCGGTTTCGGCTGCCTGCCGCGCCTCTTCACGCAGCGCGATCGTTGGTTGAAGAATCCGTTCGTGGTAGCCGGCTGCATCCACGATTGACAGATGTGCCCAAGCGTTGGCGAACTTCGGGTCCAACCTCACCGCTTCTCTGAAATATTTCTGTGCGGCAAGGGTGTTGGCGGCTGTGTCGGCAGTTTTCCGTATATAAACCCGTCCGCGCAGGTAGGCATCGTAAGCCTCAGGATTGTCTGTCGGTTTAGCGGCAATGGCTTGCTCTTCCTGACCGGTGAGGTGCGCTTGCAGTTGGTCGGCGATGGCTTTGGCCACCTCGCTCTCGACCGAAAAGATGTCGGTCAATTTGCGATCAAAGGTATCGGCCCAAAGATGTGAATCATTCGCTGCTTTGATTAGCTGCACGTTCACGCGCACTGTGTCGCCGCTTTCCTGCACGCTTCCTTCCAGAATGTGGGCGACTCCAAGTTGCCTGCCGATTTCTGGCAGGTTTTCAGGCGCGCTTTTATAATGCTGCGTGGAAGTGCGCGAGATCACCTTCAGATCGGCGATCTTCGATAAGCGCGTCAGAATCTCGTCCTGGATGCCTTCAGCAAAGTAAGCGTTGGCTTTTTCTTCGCTCCGGTTTTCGAAAGGCAAGACCGCGACGCTTTTTTCCGGAATTGCCGTTGGACGGATTGACTCGCCATTCCAAACGATCACACTCACCACCCCAGCCAGGGCCGCCAATGATAAGATCAGCGCCGCAGTCATTGGATTACGTCGCACCCATTTTCGTCCGCGGATGAAAACTCCGGCACGCCGCGCATAGATTGGCTCATGGCGCAGCCAGCGCTCAAGGTCATCGGCCAGCGCGAGGGCGGATGAGTAACGACGGTTTGGATCTTTCTCGAGGCATTTGAGGCAGCTTGTTGAGAGGTCGCGATCTATTTTCGGATTTAACTGTCGCGGTTGTCGCGGCTCTGTCTCCAAAAGCAAGCGGATCGTTTCGTACGGTTGTACCGCCAGCAAAAGGGGGATGAGCTGTTAGCAATTGGTAAAAGACTGCGCCGAGACCGTACACGTCTGTTGCGCTGGTAAGCTGCGTGTTATTACCCGCTGCCTGTTCCGGCGCCATGTAACTGGGTGTGCCTAATATTTCCAGGGTGTGTGTTAGAGTGCTTTCGGTCTCGACCAGTCGCGCTAGGCCAAAGTCGGTTAGATGCGGTTCGCTTTTTGCATCTAACAGGATGTTTCCCGGTTTGATGTCGCGATGCAGAATCCCGTGTTCGTGCGCGTAATGCACAGTGCGCGCGACTTTGGCGATTAATTCCACTGCGCGCCGGATCGGCATTGGCTCGCGTTTGAGGATCGCATCAAGTTGTCCCCCTTCGACCAGTCCCATGCTGAAATAGCAAGCGCCGTCGCGTTCCCCGACTTCGTAAATTGGAACAATGCACGGATGATTCAGGCTAGCAGCCGCTTCCGCTTCCAGACGAAAGCGCTTGATGTGCGCTTTGGTGGCCCAGCGGCCTAGCCCAATTACTTTTAATGCAACTGTGCGGTTGAGACTTTTCTGCCGCGCCCGATAAACCACCCCTTGACCGCCCCGACCAATTTCCTCCAGTAACTCGTAGTCGCCGAATTCCATCAGCAAGCGGGTTTGCCCCTTATCGATAATATTGGTAGCAAGACCGACGACCGGGGCTTCAATAAAGTCCCCCGCTTGTTGATGTGCAGTTAAGAATGATTCAACTTCACGGCGTAAAGCCGCATCGCCTTGGCACGCCGTTTCCAGAAAGGCGCTAACTTTATCCGGCTCGCAATCCACCGCCCCCTGAAAGATTTCCTTAATTGTTTGTAACTGCGCCGGCGGCATATGCGCATCAGCCCGTGCGAATGAACGCGAATAAATCAAAGGACGACATCTGGCGAAATGAGGAATGACGAATGCCGAAGGAATGACCAAATCCGAATACCCAACAGATGCACTGCGCTCCTTTCGTCATTTGAGCATTCGGGCTTCTCTCGTCATTCGTCATTCGTGCTTTGTCATTGTAAATCCTTCGCGTCAATTCGCGTGATTCGCGGGCACATGCAATTCTTTGTACAACCACGCCCTGGCAAAGACCCAATCACGGCGAACTGTCACGGCTGAGATCTTGAGCACCTCAGCGATTTCGTCCTGATTGAGTCCGCCAAAATAGCGAAGTTCGACGCCCCTTGCCGCTCTTGAGTCGAGACTCGTCAGTCGTTCCAGGGCATCATCGAGATCAAGAATCGCGTCTGACTGCTCCGGCGAGATCATCGCTTCTTCGTCCAGTTCCACTTTGTTCGCACCCGCGCCGCGTTTTTGACGCTGCTGCGATTTGGCGTAATCGACCAGTATCTGGCGCATCGCCTTCGCGGCGACGGCGAAAAAGTGTGATCGGTTCGTAAAGTTTGGCTTGGTCTGGTCCACCAGTCGCAGATAAGCCTCGTGCACCAACGCGGTCGTTTGCAGCGTGTGGCCGGGGCGTTGTCCTTCCATGTAACGATGAGCGAGGTGTCGAAGCTCCTCATAAACAAGCGGAGTGAGCTTTTGGAGCGCGGCCTCCTCTCCGCGGCTCCACTCCGCCAGCAACTGGGTCACCTCGTGCACAGCTGCCGGGCCCCGAACGCTTTCGGGGTTGGAAATCCGTCTTCGACTCCCGTTAGCCGATTCTGGCTCGCCATTCATTCGGCACCCCTCCGCAAAAAAATTTCGCAATCTCGTGATCGGTTTTAACCGCGTCCGTCGTTTATCAGAGTGGAAGACAAATTACAAACACAACCTGCAAAAATGCAAAATGGAGGATAAAAATATGAAGACATCACTGATCAAAATCACTAAGACAGCCGTTGCGCTAATCACCATTGTGGCTGCGGGAGGGCTGCTAGTCGGTGCGTTTCACAGCGAAACTGCCACCGCCCAGAATATGAAGCCGTTCGACAGCCAGTGCTCCAACGCAACATTGGAGGGCGCCTACGCGTTCCGCATTTCGGGGGAGGTTTTTGTCCCGGGCACCAACACGATAGCGGTGTACAACGATGGCGTCGCGATGACGACCTTCGATGGCAATGGTGGTCTTACCCAAGTAGATTGGATTATGAGAAACGGCGTGCCGGATCCCCCGCCCACGCCCGGATTCCATGGCAACGAAACTGGAACTTATATGGTGAACCCGGACTGCACCGGCAACGCGGAAATTGACTTCCCAATCCCGCCTGGCGGTACTTCCGGGGCTGTGATCACGCTGAAGTTTGTTTTGTGCGATCATGGCCGGGTGATTCATACCATTGTAACCAGTCTCAGGCCGCCGAACACGCCCCCAGGCACGAACGTCCCCGTGAATACGCACAGCGACGCGGAAAAGCTCTGAGCAGCGGCTTCTCCTAAAAATGAGAACAAGAAAATAGAAAAACTCGGCAATTGAAAAAATCGATTCAGCGCTCGCCAACAAGCGCAGTCACCTTTTCGAGCGCGGCCTCGTCTCTCTGGCTCCAGTCCGCCAGTAACTGAGTCACTTCCTGCGCACCTGCCGGGTCCCGAATGCTTTCGGGGTTGGAAATCCCTCTTCGACCCCGGTTACCCAATTCTGGCTCACTATTCATTTGGCAACCCTCCATAGGAAAAATTTCTTAATCTCGTGATCGGTTTTAACCCCGTTCATCGTTTATGAAACGCCAGTCGCCGTTCCCCAGAGAGGCGTCTGACACAGACGCCCCTACAATTGGGGCGGCAAAAGAAATTTGAAGTTTTGTGTTAACGCTCCAATTCACGCAGGATAAATTCCTGCAGAAAACCGTAGAAGTTTATTTGGAACAGGCTCAGGTCCCGGCGCGATCCGATGGGAGAGCGAAAGTGGTCGCTTAATTCGCCTTCGGTGAAGTTATTTTTTGCCGCGATGACCAAGCGGGCCTGGTTAAGCGCGCTTAGCCAGGCATCGGCGTGTTTGGCGGGAATACGCAGGGTACGATTTGCGAGGCTTTTTTCATTGCCATTTAGTTGCTCCAAATCGGCTGCCACCGTTTCGGTGGCGCTCTGAAAAAGGCGTCGCAGTTCAGGTTCGACGTACTGCTTCCACTCAGCGCAAAGCTCTGGTTCTTCTCCATTTGTTGGGGAACTGAAGAGACGTTGCTCGGCAGCCGGCGCCCCGTCTGGGTTGGCGCTCGCGGGGATCTGCCGAAGGAGCTCGGCAAGAAACGGGTCCAGTTCGGAAATCTCGATCTGGTCCTTGTACCGACAAATTTCCATATCAACTGACCTTTTCGAGCGTGGCAAGTAGAAGATAGCCGTGTAACTGCTGCACATACAACTCGGCAGGCTCTCGCATGCCAGCCCACAAGATGGAACGTCCCTTGTGATGCACTTCCAACATGTGTCTTTCTGCTTTCTCGCGCGGATAACCAAACACCCGTTGAAAGACCATGGTGACGTAGCTCATCAAATTAACGGGATCGTTATGCACCACAACTTGCCAGGGAAGATCGAGATCTTCTTCCGAACGCGTTTCCTTGGTGGGCTCCGCGGTCGTTACGGAGCCAGTCTCATCCAAAACGTGAGTCGTTCCTCCTGTATCTTTGCTCTGCGCCCGGCATCCGACGCCCCGCCGTCGCTCGCGACTCATGGTGGAAACGCTAACATACGACGCTGCCAGTTCAAACGAGCTGCGCGCTCTAGCCGGCATTGGTGATGCCGGTTCTGGGATTACTTGTTCTGCCGGGATCATCGATCCCGGCTACAGGTGCGTAGAATTTCTCCCTGTGCTCTTTCCATTTTCCGCGCGCTAGTCTTCGTTCGATCGTCAAACCCGTGCAAATGCAAAAGCCCATGGACAATATAAAGGCGAAGCTCGCTCGCGAGCGAGTTTCCAAATGCGCAAGCATGCCTCTTTGCTGTGTCGACGCTGATAAAGATCTCGCCGTGTTGAAACGTGAGCACGTCGGTTGGACCCGTTTGATGCATGAATTTTCGATGTAACGAGGTCATCCGCCGATCCGAAATGAGCCAGACGAAAACATCATGCAATTTTCTCAAGTCGGTGTCCTTTTGCTTGTGTAATTGCAGGCACGTTCGCATCGCCTTTACAGCGAAATCCTGGACCTCGGCAACATTGACAGGGATTTTTCGCTGGAGACTACGCACGGAAATGTCCGGAGCTGTCATTCTGAGCGAAGCGGAGAATCTAAGATTGTTTCTGCTGGGCAATCGAAAACAATAATCAGAAATGTTTCGCTTCGCCTAACATGCCATCCCTTATGCTGGCGGTCTTTGCTCGGATTGAAAATTGCGAGTGATTAATCGTGCGCCTTTATCGAAGGTAAAATACGCCCACGCCCATTGAAACAGGACGAGCAAGCGGTTTCGAAAACCGACCAGCCAAACGATGTGCACGAACAACCATGCCAACCAGGCCGGAAGACCGCTCAAGTGCATGAATTTTAGATCGGCGACTGCTTTGTTCCGCCCAATGGTCGCAATGCTTCCCTTATCCCAATAATGGAAGCGCTGCGGTTTGCGCCCCTTGATCATCGCAAGAATGTTGCGCGCGGCATGACGTCCCTGTTGGATTGCCACTGGCGAGACTCCAGGCAAAGGCTCTCCAGTCTGATGCGAGAAATTCGCCAGGTCGCCAATCACCTGAATTTCGGGATGGGCGGGAATGGTAAGATCGTCGTTCACGACGATGCGACCTACGCGATCAACAGGCGCGCTGAGTGTTTTCCCGACGAACGAAGCATTGTTACCCGCCGCCCAGATTTTGACACGGCAGGGTATGAATTCGTCGCCGAGTTGCACTCCTGCCTCACTAAGATTCGTTGCCCGCACGCCCGTGCGCACGTCTACGCCGAGATCTCTGAGTTGTTTTTGAGCGCTTTGCGATAAGTCCTCGGGAAAGGCCGCCAGCAAGCGTGGTTCGCCTTCGATGAGAATCACGCGTGCGCGCGAAGGATCGATGTGCCGAAAATCTTTCGCCAGAGTGTAACGGGAGATTTCTGCGATCGCTCCCGCCATTTCCACACCGGTTGGCCCGCCACCGATGATAACAAACGTCATCGCCGCTCTGCGCGCCGCTTCATCGTTGATTTTCTCCGCGTGTTCAAATGCCATGAGAATTCGGCGCCGGAGTTCAATCGCGTCTTCAAGACTCTTTAACCCTGGAGCCAGTTTCTCCCAGTCATTATGTCCGAAGTAGGAATGCCGGGCGCCCGTCGCAAGAATTAAATAATCGTAGTCGAATTCTAAATCAGCCGTTTTTACTTTTTTGGCGTCTACGTCTACGGACTGCACTTCGGCGAGAATGACCTCTACGTTATTGAATTTGCTCAATACCGCGCGCACCGGAGCCGCAATATCTGCCGGTGAGAGCGCAGCCGTCGCGACCTGATAGAGCAAAGGCTGAAACAGATGGTAATTTGTGCGGTCAATCACTGTGACCTGCACGTTCTTGCGAGCAAGCTTCTTTGCCGCCTGAAGGCCGCCAAATCCAGCGCCGACTATGATGATTTGCGGTTTGTGCTTCTGCGATTCCTTCATCCTCGAAAGTTTCAGCAATGTTCAACTTCGAAATGATCGCGGGCAAGCGCTCTGCGCAAGACGCCGAATATCCAAGCAAAGTAGGTGGGACGCGCCGACAAAAGCCCATTGTCAAAAGCTCGTGTCCTATTATCTTTCCAACCTTATGCCAAAGCCAATCGCTCGCAGTAAAACCCGTAAATCAGTGGCAAAACGCTTTAAGATTACGGCGCGTGGCAAAGTGTTGCGAGCGCACTCCTCGCGACGGCACTTGCTGTCAGTAAAAAGTGCAAAGCGGAAGCGCCATTTGAGCAAAGCAGCCCGCGTGGACGACACGGATGTCGCTCGCATCAAGGCAAATCTGCCGTTCGGCTAAGAGTCGTTCGGCTCGTTCGAGGAGTCGACTAACTAATATCGGCGTACGCTCGCCGGCGAAACGGTTTCTTCGCTTCTAGTCGTCGTTGCCGTTGTGTGTGTGGTTGTGACGCCGTACCACTGGCGCGCCGCCTCCAGCGAATCTGGTCCCGGTTCAGGACTATAAAGATCGCGCCGGTTAACGAGTGTTGTACAGGAATTCATGGCGACGAAGAGAAGAAACAGCAAAAGCCACGCGAACCATTTCACGGCGCCGATGCAAACAGAAGCGTCTTAGCTTGTCAATGTCTCCGCGTTTTCCACGAAGGCGGTCAGGGTTGCGCGATGCCAATCTTGCGGAGAAATTCGCTTTCCGTCAGGGGCTATGGATTGAGGACTTACGAATCCCGCCAGGGCAGGAATGCAGCAACGGTAGTCTGATCCTCCTTGCCGTAGTTCTCTGGCGGACTTTTTATAAGATAGCGCGAACCCTTGACCCACCACAGCGGGCGCACGCCCCTCTACGATGAAACTCCTTAAAACAAAAACGATACGCTTTTCGCAGATAGTGAAGAAATGCGACAAACCCGATGTTTACACTCTTTGGGAGAAACCCGCAGCAGACCGGCGTTTTCAAACGCAGCTAAGAAACAATCGGGTGATGACAGTCCAAAAGAGCGATAGCGGGACAGACTTTGGAATTATTGGCTTCAAAGAGAGGAAAGGCGCGACTTATCTCGTTTTTCCCAGGTCGTTGAAGCAGTTCGCGGACAGGCGCGTCATCGGGATCGATTGGACGCTTGTTCGCGAGTAGGGGCCTTAGCCCGGTGGCCAGGCGAGGGCGCGTTTGCCAAGAAGATGTACATGTAAATGCGGTACACTTTCGCCCGCATCCGGCCCGCAGTTGATGACGACGCGATAGCCACTCGATAAATCCAATTTCTTCGCCAGATCGCGCGCGACCAGAAGCAATTTGCCGAGTAGGGGGCCATCATCGTCCTTTGCATCTGTCAGGCGTGGAACCACCTTTTTTGGCACGATCAGCACATGCACGGGCGCTTGGGGATTAACGTCGTGAAAAGCGACCGCATCGTCATCCTCCCAGATGATTTTTGCCGGAATTTGCCGCGCGATGATTTTTTCAAAAATGGTCATGGTGTGAAGTGATTAGTCACCTAGAGAATTCGGGTAAATCTGCGCATTCTGGCCGTAATTCAAATGCGAAACACCATAGTTTCGAAGCTTTTCGACGTGCTCCGATAAACTCTCCTTTAGCGCAGCGAACAATCGAGCCTCGCAATTGTGGGATCCAGTGCAGATGTCAGTCTTTCGCGCACAAAGCAGACAATTTCCTCGCGCAACGCGTCGCAGGCGCGCGTCCAGGTTTTCACCCCGCGAAGATGCTTCACGCAAGGCTGCAGTGAGCAAAGCTGGAGATTATCGGCGCCGATTTCAATCAGGCTGTTAATTCGCTTTTGCAAAAGATCAAAAAATGCCAGCTCGTAACCTGCGCCCGCATAGTGAGCGATGTCGAGTAACGAAATGAAAATGGGCGGCGGCGCCGGCGCGAAAAAGGGCACAATCTCCTTGTAACCGATCGCCCTCAGAACATACCGCACGGTTTGTGACAATTGACTAAATGCGACCACGTTTTCGTCGTTTCGCAAGTGCAGGTAAAAAGCAATGCTTTCGGTCACGTGATCGGTCAACCACCAGCTGGGATAACCAGCTTCGTCGGCCGCCCGCGTAATCGCCGCGTGCAGCCAATCGCGATTGAATTCGAACAGTTGCCCCGAATCTGTGCGGAGATATGGAAATTCTTCTTTAAACGCGACCATGACTCTTGCTGATTGGAACCTTGTGGGATCCGGGCGCAGGGTTTTGCCCGGACTCAGGAGGAAATAATTCGCGCTGGAGCGCATTCGGTTTTACGCGACGGCCAAGAGTGTGAATGGCATCCACAAATTGATCTACATCCTGGAATCGCTGGTAGACCGAGGCGTAACGCAAATAGGCCACTTCATCGATCGCACGCAGTTTTTCGAGCACTTTGGCACCGATTACAGACGAAGGAACTTCGCGCCCGCTCGTTTCGAGCTCGTGCACAATCTCATCCACCGTGTCTTCCAGGGTAAGAAGACTGGTGGAGCGTTTTTCGAAAGCTTTCGCGATGCTGGCGGCCAGTTTGCGCCGATCAAATGGTTCATGGGTCCTATTTCGTTTCACCACACGCAGATCGGAGCGCTCGATTTCTTCGTACGTCGTAAAGCGATACTTGCATTTCAGACATTCACGACGGCGACGGATACTGGAGCTATCCCGCGACTGACGGGAATCGATGACCTTGTCATCACGAGACCCGCACTTGGGGCAACGCATAGTATGGGAATTCCAATTACCATACCATTGGTTGTGGTGTCAACGCTTCTTTGAATTGTTGATAGGAATCAGAGAGCCACGCGAAAAAACATCCCGGATTGACGCGATACGCCGCGAACGATACACGCATTCGAAAATGCAAGAACGCACAACAAGTAGTGCTAACTACGGACCATGGCTGGTTGGTCTAGGCGCTGCGCTTTGGGGGACCGAGAGCGCGTGGCGCATTCCGCTTAACGAGTTATTCGATGCAAAGGTGATTGTTTTTTGGGAACACGTTTTCATTTTGCTCATGTTCCTGCCGATTTTAATCCCGCGCTTACACGAGATTCCAAAAGTCCGCCTGAGAACGTGGGGTTACCTTCTTTTTTCAGGCTTCGCGGGCTCGGCAGTCGGCACGATCTTCTTCACCCTGGCTCTAAAGTACGGAAACCCGACCGTGGTCAACGTCGTTCTGGATATCCAGCCCGTAATTTCAACTATTGGGGCTTTCTTGCTTTTCGGTGACCGGCTTGCCCATCGCTTCTTCTTTTACGCTGCCATTGCAATCGTTGCCGGTATCTTCGTTTCTGTCGCGCACCCAACCCTGATCGGCGTCTCTTTTGAACGCGCCGGCCTGAATGTTGGGTCTGGATATGCACTGATCTGTGCGCTTTTCTGGGGACTATCGACAGTCGCCGGCCGCGGCGTGATGATCGGCATGTCGCTTCGACTTGCCTCGAGCATGCGCGTCGTTGTCGGCCTCGCGTGCATGACGCTGATTCTGCTAGCCTATGGCAAACTTCACGTCGCAGCTCTTTGGCCGGCGGCGGCGCAAGCCCACACTGTTAAGGCGATCCTTCTGCTTTTCTTTCTGGCGTCAATCTCGGGCGGAATTCCGCTCTTGATTTATTTTCAAGGGTTACGGCTTACGCGCGCATCAACGGCAGGCTATTTTGAAATGATGCAAACACTCGCGGCGGTGTGTATCACATGGGGAATCTTCCACGCGACGCTTCACACGCACCAGGTGATTGCGGCTTTGGTGCTGATCGCGGCAGTGGCAATGGTGCATCATGTGCAATAGCAGATTGAACCTGCAGGTCAGCAGGTTGATTAACGCGGCGGCGCGAACCGAAACTAGCTGGTCCTTAGAGCGTTCTCTTTCTCAAGATGCGCCTGAAACGTTCGCCGGGTTGGATTCTTTCACCGGAGCGGTTTTTTCCGGGAACTCGAAACCAACTTTCCCGTCCTCCAATTTCAAATAGGCGGAGAATGGTCGTCCTCGCTTTGAGATGAAACCCTCGAGGAGATCGGTTTTCCCCGTCGTTAGTAGCTTCTGGGCCTGCTCCCTCGGAATCTCCTTACCGAGGATTGTCTTGCTTAGCTTGAATTTGCATGGCTTTCGCTCAGCCTGCGAACGCTCACAGATGTAGCCATTCTCAGTGTCGAAAATCTTTCCGCCGCACGTTGGACATTTTCCAAGCGGCTCTTGCCCTGCGAAATCGATTTTGGCGGCCCGTTCCTTGGGCTTTCGCTCTTTTTTTGTTTTTGGCTCGCGCTTTTCGAATTCGAAGCCGACGTCTTTCTTGTCGGTCAGCACCAGGAATGCTTTAAACGGTCTGCCTTTACGGGAAATGAAGCGCGGGAGCAAATCGGTCTTGCCGTCACCGAGCAGTTTTTTCATCTGCTCATGGTCTAGCGGTTGTTGGAGGATGACCTTACCGGCTCGGAAGTCACAGGTCTTGTTCGGGCCGACGGAATTTTCACAGATATAGCTCATTCCTAACTCGAACACGCGCCCGCCGCACTTTGGACATTGGCCCAGCGGCTCCTTCCCTGAGAAATCTACCGGCTGGGTGGCGCCGTTCTCCTGACCATTGGGTCCGAAATCGAATTCAGCCTTAAAGTCGTCGCTTAACTTGAGCACCGCCGGGAAACGCTTGCCTTTCCTGCTCCGAAAGCCGCTCAACGGACCAACGTGTTTGTCGCGGACGAGAGTTTCAAATTCTTCGCGGCTCAGCAATCGGCCCGCGATGGTCTTCCAAATTGTGAAGTCGCACTCCTCATTTGTGCAGGTGAAACTCTTGAATCGCTCGATGATAGGCGAACCACACTTTGGACAAGTGCCGAACGGCTCGCTGTCGGGCATATGTTCGTCGGGATGAAAATGCTTCGCCTTGCCGACGATTTCTTCCGTGAGATGGCGAATGTCGCGCATGAACGCGTCGCGCGTAAGCTTGCGATGCTCGATTTCGCGCAAACGAAATTCCCATTCTCCGGTGAGCTCCGGGCTGGTCAACTCGGGCACCGCACTTTTTAAAAGGTTGATCGTCTGGATCGCCTTCGCGGTTGGCTGCAGTTCCTTTCCGTGCCGCGTCAGGTAATGCGCTGAAATCAGTGTTTCGATGATTGCCGCGCGAGTAGCCGGTGTGCCGAGCCCTTTCTCTTTCATCGCGTCGCGCAGTTCCTCATCTTCAACGAGCTTTCCCGCGGCTTCCATCGCGCTAAGGATGGTCGCTTCACTGTAGCGAGCCGGCGGCTTCGTTTGATCGGTCTTGATGTCGATGCCGATTGTCGCGACGAGCTCGCCTTGGGTCACTGACGGCAGATTTTCTTCCGGTTTCTCACCGGCGGCTTCACGGCCATAAACTTCCAGCCATCCAGGGGCGACTAGAATTTTTCCTTCTGTCTTGAACGGTTCGCTTTCCACGCGCGTTATCCGAGTCGTGTTCTCGTATTGCGCAGGCGGAAAGAATACGGCCACGAACCGTTTGGCCACGAGATCGAAAACCTTTCGTTCGTTATCGTCGAGCGAGCGTGAAACCGCTCCAGTTGGAATAATCGCAAAATGATCGCCCACTTTTGCGTCGTTGAAGATACGTTTGTTTGGTTTGACCCAATTATTATCACGCACCTTGCGCGCGAATGGATCGTCGATCCTGCCCAGCGTCGATCTTACCGTAGGAAGGTAATCCTCCGGCAGCGCGCGGGAGTCTGTGCGCGGATAAGTGATGGCTTTGTGCTTCTCGTAAAGGGCCTGGGCGATTTGCAATGTGCGTTTCGCCGAGAAACCGAAGCGATTGTTCGCTTCGCGTTGCAAGGTGGTGAGATCATATAATTGTGGTGCGACCTGAGTCGTCGGTTTCTTCTCTTCCAGGTCGACGATTCCGTCCTTACCACTGCATTTGCGCTGAATGGCGTCTGCGATTTCGCGATACCACAATCGCGGCGCAGCGCGGTGCTCGTCCCAAAGCGAGCCGTTTGCAGAGTCAAGTTGCCGCTCGGCGTCAAGCAAATTCAACTGAAGGCGGTCGAGCAATCTCTGTGTTCGCTCAATTTCGGTCTCGTCTTTCTTGAACGCTTCATCGAACCATCGCCCGGCATATTCACCCGCTGCAGCACGAAATTTACCGATGATTTCATGTAGCTGGCGCGGCTTGAACTCCTGAATCTTGCTCTCGCGGTCCACGATGATTGTCAGCGTCGGTGTCTGGACGCGGCCAAGCGAAGTGACCGTGCTTCCACGGCCGCCGCTGAGTCGCAACGTAAACGCGCGCGTTGCGTTGATGCCGACTAGCCAGTCCGCTTCGTTCCGGCTCCGCGCTGCGCTGGCCAGCGGCTGCATTTCAACATCGCTACGCAATCGGGCGAACCCTTCGCGAATGGCCTCCGGTGTCATCGATTGCAGCCAGAGGCGCTTAATTGGCTTTTTTGTGCCGGCGTATTGAACGATATAGCGAAAGATCAGTTCACCTTCGCGACCCGCGTCGCACGCATTGATGATGTCCGAGACATTTTTGTCTTTGATGAGCTTACGAAGAACATTGACGCGGCCGCCCATTTTTTCCGCAGGCGCGAGTTCAAACTCCGCCGGCATGATGGGCAGTTTCTTCATGTCCCACTTGTCCTGCTCTTTCATCGAAGCAGGGACCGCGAGCTCAAACAGGTGGCCGACCGCCCACGAGATGAGATAGTTCTCGTTCTCGTAGTAATCCTTGCCTTTCTTGAAGCCGCCTAGCGCCTTGGCGATGTCGCCGGCAACAGATGGCTTCTCTGTAATTATGAGAGACTTGGACATGAGGGCTGGCAATCGAACCCAGTTACGGGACTTTTGCAAGTGGGAGACGTTTTTTTAGGCACGCATGCCCGGGGAAGCCCACGTAACACGATACCTATCCCAGCTTTACAAAATATTTTCCCGGTAATTGTTTGACCAAACGCTTCAATTCCAACTGCAACAAAGTCGATGAAACCGTCGCGCTGGGCAGGCGTGTTTTCTCTATGATGTCGTCAATTGACGTCTCCGTCGCTTCAATGGCGTCGTAGATGCGGCGCTCGTTCTCGGAAAGTGGCGGCAAGGGCCGGGCCGCGGCTTCGGCGGACGGTTTCGCCTCAGGCAGAAGAATCTGCAGGTCATCCAAAATGTCGCTGGCATCCATCACCAGCTTGGCCCCCTGTTGGATCAGACGATTGGATCCCATCGCGCTCGGCGCGTTGATATGACCGGGCACGGCGTAGACCGATCGGCCTTGTTCGAGTGCCTGCGATGCTGTGATGAGCGCCCCGCTATTCAAACCTGCCTCCACGACGAGAATTCCGTGACTCCAGCCCGAAATGATCCGGTTGCGCATCGGGAAGGTTTGACGGTCTGGTTCGATTTCCATGGAGAATTCGGACACGATCGCCCCATTTCCTGCTCGAATTTTTTCACCAAGCGCAGCGTTCTCCGGCGGATAAAGCTTCGCCAAGCCGGAGCCGATCACCGCGATCGTCCGGCCTTTTGCTGCGAGTGCCCCTTGATGCGCGGCAGTGTCGATTCCGCGCGCTAGCCCGCTAATTACGGTCAATCCCGCGTAGGCGAGTTGATATGCGAGCTTTTTTGCGGATTCCACTCCGTAATGTGTAGTGCGCCGCGCGCCGATGATGCCGATTGCGTGATGGTCGCGTTCTTTCAGTTCACCCCAAACATAAATTACAATTGGCGGCGCATGAATCTCGCGGAGCGCCTTGGGATATGAGGGCGATTCCTGCGTGATGACTGCGGCTCCAAATTCGCGAATCCGGTCAAGCTCTGCGCCAAGATCGACAGTCGATTCCCAGTTGTTAATTTGTTCGGCTACTTCACTGCCAATTCCTTCGACCTTTCGAAGGTCGTTGCGTTTCGCTGCGAGGATTTGTTGAGGATCCTTGAATACTTCCAGCAATTTTCGCAACCGCACAGGCCCTACTGTCGGCAGCATATTGAGCGCGATACAGGCTTCCGTCGCGTTCATTTGTAAGCCGCAAGCTGGAGGCTCGCGCTATTTCTAAAAGGGAATTTCGTCGTCGTCTGGCGTGGCCGGCGTTGTGGACTTCGGCGGCGCAGTCGCCTTGCTGCCAGCGCTTCGATCTTCTTCGGCGATCTCACCCGCCGCACCGCCCGGACGACCGCCCAGCAATTGCATGCTCTCGCCCACGACGCGAAGTTTGGTCCGCTTTTGCCCAGTCTGCTTATCATCCCAGCTGTCCATTTGGAGACGGCCTTCGATAAAAACCGGTCTGCCCTTCCTTAAATATTCGCCGGCGATTTCAGCCAAGCGCGCCCACAGGACAACATCGACAAAAGTGACTTCTTCGCGCCTCTCCCCGCCCTCGGTTGTGTAAACGCGGTTGACGGCGACGCCGAGATCGCACACTGCACTGCCTTTGGGAGTATAGCGGACTTCTGGATCGCGCGTGAGATTTCCAAGCAGAATGACTTTATTGAAACTGGCCATTCCCGGCTTATACCCAAGTCATTTCGCTTTCGCCATCTTTTTCGCAGGCTTTTCCTTCTTTTCTTGGAGGCGCTGGTAATTCTGGCGATAGATTTCCGGGTCGAGCTTGAATTTCGAGCGCAGCTTTGCAATTGACTGCGGCTCGGCATTGAAGACAAAGTTGACGTAATATCCGGCGCCGAGCGGTCCTGCGACATAGGAAAACTGGCGCTTATCCATTTTTTGCACCTGTTCGATCTGGGCGCCTTCTTGTTGAAACTCGGATTCCAATCGATCGATGATTTCCTTAACAGTATCTTCCCGGCCTTGTGCGTTCAGCACAAGCAGAGCTTCGTAACGGTGTTTCATGATTCTTTAGTTTTGTTGAAAATGTTCATCGCGGAAATGAGGTCGTTGTCAATCGCGCATTTCACCGCTTCTACGGCGCGATCGATTGTGGATCTAACAATCGGTTTTTCCTCTTCAAAAAAACGGCTCAATACATAATCGACTGATCCTGCCGGTGGAGCCTCTCCGATTCCGATTCGGAGACGGGGAATTTCTTCGGAACCAAATTGCATAATGACGGATTCAAGGCCGTTATGGCCGCCCGATCCACCGCTGGCCCGCAATCTCAGGCGGCCGAGTGGCAATGCCGTATCATCAAGCACCACAAGAATCTCGCGCGGCTCTATCTTGTAAAACTGCGCTATTGCAAGGAGCGGATAGCCACTCCGGTTCATGTAGCTCATTGGTTTTACCAGAAATACGTTTCCGCATTTGGCCAATAAGGCGTCCCATTTTGTCGATTTTTCCCAAGTCGATCCAAACTGCGTGGCAAGCTTATCGGCTACCATGAAACCAATGTTGTGCCGGGTAGCGGCATATTCGGGTCCCGGGTTTCCCAGCCCGGCCACCAGGCGAATCTGTGGAGTTGATTCTTCCACGTCCGCTCAATCCGCGATCCGCAATCAAGAAGGCTACTTCTTTTGCTCTTTTTCCTTTGGAGCCTTTTCCTTTGCAGCCGGTGCAGCGCCAGCAGCTTCGCCCTCTTCCTTCTTCTCAGTGATAACTTCTGGTCCTGCCGCCGCAGCAGCTTCGGCCTCAACAGCAACCGGTTCTTCTTCGACAACTGGAGCCAGCACGGAAAATGCCGTCAAATCCGCTGGCACCTTCGCTGTAACTCCGGACGGAAGTTGGATGTCGCGCACGTGAATGGAATCGCCGATGTCCAATTGCGACACATCTACGCTAATTCGATCGGGCAAATCACGAGGCAAACATTCGATGGCGAGAGCGCGCAGGCTCTGCTCCATCAATCCGCCGAAAGTCTTAACGCCGACAGGCGTGCCAGTCGGCTCGAGAGGAACCTCAGCCTGGATCGTTTCATCCATGGATATGGCATGAAAATCGACATGAACGATTTCACCACCCACCGGCGAATGCTGCACTTCCTGCACCATCGCAGGGCGATTCGATTTTTCACCCGCGATCTCGAGGTCAACCAAGACGTTTTCGCCTGAGGCTTGGCTCATCATTGCATTGATGTCACGGGCGGCGACCTGCAAAGATTGCGGCTTAACTTTTCCGCCGTAAATGACGGCCGGAATGATTCCCCGCGCTCGTAGCTTGCGCACACCCGAGCGGCCCACGTTGGTCCGCGGCTCTGCCTTTAACTTAACCTGTTTTGCCATTTGTTCCGTTCTCTATGTTAAACAGCGACGAGACAGACTCATCATTGTGAATCCGCTTGATGCCTTCCCCGAGAAGCTCGGAAACGCATAGCACCGTGGTTTTAAACCCTTTCACGGTGCGCACCGGCGTGCTGTTGGTGGTTACTAATTCCGCAATTTGAGACTTTTGCAAACGCTCGATTGCGATATCGACCAGAACAGCGTGCGAGACGCCGGCGTAAATTTTTTGCGCGCCGCGTTTCTTCAAAAGCTCTGTGGCAGAAGTCAGTGTGCCAGCGGTCTCGGTTAAGTCGTCGACCAACAGTACATCGCGTCCTTCTACTTCACCGATGAGATATAACGCTTCGGTCTCCGTGGCGCTTCGGCGTTCCTTGGCCACAATCGCGAGATTCGCATGCAGCGCCTCGGCGTAAGCTGAAGCCATCTTGAGTCCGCCCAAATCTGGCGAAACAACTGTCGTTTTCCCGGTGAGCTCTTTTCGCAAGTATTTGATCAAAACAGGGAGCGAATAGAGGTGATCTACCGGGATATCGAAGAACCCCTGCACCTGTTGTGCGTGCAAATCCATCGTCAGCACGCGGTTCACGCCAGCGGCGTAGAGTAAATTCGCCACCAGTTTGGCTGTAATCGGGACCCGCGGTTGATCTTTCCGGTCCTGGCGAGCGTATCCGAAAAACGGAATCACAGCGGTGATCCTATCCGCGCTGGCGCGCCGCGCTGCATCCACCATGATGAGCAACTCCATCAGATGCTGGTTAGTGGGCGGGCAGGTCGGCTGAATGATGAAAACGTCGTGACCCCGTATGTTTTCCTCGATCTTTACGTACGTCTCGCCATCGGGAAACGAGCTGATCGTCGCCTGGCCCAGTGGCACACCCACGTATTTGCAAATGCGTTCGGCCAGATCGCGGTTGGCGGAGCCACTGAAGATTTTTAATTCCGGCTGGAGCGCAAACATGGAGCGGTTAACTTAGGCGTGGGGGAATGGCCTTGGCAATCTTCAAAACTTGCCAATCGACTTTTCTGTAGCGAAGTTTCAATACCCCGTTTTCTCAAATGAATGCAGAGATTATTCGAATAGAAAGACCGACAACAAACTCGAGGTTGTTCGCGCATACTCGCTGGGATGCCATCCCCGCGTTGGCCGGTCTCTTTCATCTGGCCTATTTTCTTGGACTGTTTTTCCTCTATCCGCACGTACCGTTGTGGGTAATGCTGATTCTCGGGTTCACTTATTCGCTGATGGTCAATGCGAACATCAATGGAGTGGGGCACAACTTCATTCACAATCCCTTCTTTCGCTCCAAGGCTCTGAATCGCATTTTTGGAGTCACACAATCCATCGCCTGCTGCTTCTCGCAGACGATGTACGACGCCGTGCACATGCAGCATCACAAGGGGAATTCTGATCGCCAGGACGAAAACGGCGATACTGTTGACTGGTTGTCAATTTATCGTCACGGCCACGACGGCGAAGCAGAAAATCCATGGAGCTACGTGTTCCTGAGTTTCTTTCGGGACGATGTTGGAGCAATTCGCAGGGAACTGCGCAAACGCAATAATGGGGATCTATTCTGGGGCAACCTCGAGCTGGCGGCGTTCGCGACCACGCTCTTCGTGATGTTCCTGTTCAACTGGCGCTTCGTCATTTTTTATTTCCTGCCGTTCTGGTACCTCGGCCACTGCTTCAGTTATCTCAACGGTTACTACCGGCACTATGGAGCGAACCCCGATAAACCGATCGCCTGGGGTGTAAGCAGTTACGGAAAAATCTATAACTGGCTGTTTTTCTACAACGGTTACCATGCCGAGCACCATTTCCGGCCTAAAGTGCATTGGACGAAGATGGAAAAATTTCATCAAAGCATCGAAGACATGCAACAGCAGGAAGGCGTTCGCACAATCAAGCGCGCGCATATGCTCGGCTTTTTGGATCCTGATCTGCCGAAACGCGGCGAAGGCGACAGTGCGCCTGTGCGAGAGCGCGCCGCTTCGCCGGTGCGATAGGTGTTGTGGCCGCGTTGCCGTGCGACGCGCGCCTCTGAGAGGCGCGGCTACAGCTTGGCGAAGCTCGCTCGAAGCTTTTCTTTCTTGGTTTCGCACTCTTCCTGCAACCGGCGGATTTCCGAGCCAAGCTGTTTCTCGAGTAATTGCACTTCCTCGGGATTCCCGGCGATTTGAGCCTTGCGAATTTGATCCTTCAAGAAGACTTCTCTCTCAGCGATCTTCGCCCGATAAACGGAATCGACTTCTGCGATTTCTTTTTTCTGATCGTCGGTGAGCGAGATAGATGGCGACGCTTTCTCAAGCCGTTCCATCGCCAGTTCATAAGCTGATTTCATTTTCCTATATCTTACTCTTACTGATGATCCTGCTCTTGCTCTTTTTCAACGATGCGCTCACCGCCCATGTAAGTGTTCTACGTGTCACTCGCCTCTTACTTCTCAAGGGAGAGGGTAGGTGTGAGGCTTCGGCGGCGTAGTCATGCGTGCACTAGCAACCCCTCACCTTCATCTTCTCTCGTTGGCAAAGGAGAGAGGCGAGTTAGCAACGCGCACATGCTCGCTCGCACTGCCAAATCCGGTTCGATTGCGTTCGCGGGATCAATTCTTAAGTTGATTTCTGCATGCATTCAGAAATCAAACTTCTCAGCATCGACTTTGACGGCACGCTTGTTTCACACGCTGGTGAACCGGCACTGGATCGGCTGTGCATGGAGTTGATTCGTGAACTGCAGGATGCAGGTGCGCTGTGGGCAATCAACACCGGGCGCTCAGTCGATCTGCTCGAATCCGGGCTTGCCAATTTTGAATTCCAGATCCGTCCGAATTTCATTCTGACGACCGAGCGCAACGTTTTTCGTCCAGGAGGAAACGGGGACAAATGGGAGCCGTTCGGCGATTGGAACGATCGCTGCGCGCGCGATCACGCTGAGTTGTTCTCTTCCGCCCAGCCAGTGCTCGCCGAGGTAGTCGACTTTGTGACTCAAGAAACAAAGGCCCGTCTTATCTATGATTCCGATCGTCTGGAAGGTCTTGCTGCAGAAAACGAGGAAGAAATGGAGCAGATCGCCAAATTTATTGAGGAGACACGAGCCGGGCATCCAAAATTTGATTATCAACGGAACGGTATTTACCTCCGTTTTTGCCATGCCGATTATCACAAAGGCGCAGCCCTAGCTGAGCTCGCACGCTTAATCGAAGTCCCGCGCGACAACATCTTCGCGGCTGGCGATCATCACAATGATATCTCAATGTTGAATGGAAAAGTTGCTGCGATGCCATCCTGCCCGGCGAACGCAATCCCCGAGGTGCAAAGCGCAGTGTGCAACGCAGGCGGTTATGTAGCGCAGCGAGAACACGGCGCGGGCGTTTATGAAGCATTGTGCTATTTCGCGTACGGAAAATCGTTGAAGCGTTAAAGCGGAATTTGGTGGCAAAGTCTTCGGCCGCTTCAACGTTTTAACGGTTCAACACTTCAACGTCAGCGACTGCCAGCGCGAGGGGTGCATCGGCTTCAATTTTCCCAGCAAACCGATTCGTGATGTAAGTGAGAAGCAAGACCCAAAACGTGAGTGCCAGCCCGAATAGGGGAAATTGGAGCGCAAGCGGCAGTGAATAGATAATCGCCATCAGTGGAATCCAGACTGCCCACGTGGCGAGCAATGTCGGAATGATTTTGTCGCGGTAGTGTTTCCATGTGAAAAGATCGCGAATGGGCTGCAGCGAAACGCCGCTGTTCTTCCATTCGTAGGTCAGCACTCCAAACGGCGCCGCAAACAGGGGATTGTAACCAAATTGATCGACGCAAATTTTCGCCACGACTACCGGGATTGTTGCCACGTCTCCAAACCAGGCTGCCTCACTTCGGTACAAGAGATCGACAAGCGTCCCGTCGAGTCCCCATACGGGGACGGTAAACAGCAGATTGCGAAGATTCCGACGACTGGGGCGTCCTCGTTGGAAGAAAACAATTAAGAACAATTCCGGAATAAGCGCCCCCGCCGCCACTGATGCTACGATGACAAACAGGATGCCTTATGTGCGCTTTAACTCGGCCAACTGCGAAAGGATCGCGAACGCTGTGTCGCTTGTGTAAAAGCTCACGAGCAACATCAGCATCAGTGCCTGAATAATTAACGCTGGCAGTGCGTTGGCACGCGCGGCCTCCCAACCAAGAGCGAGTGGCGAGCGCATTCTGTGCGTCATCGCCGCTGAGTGTTCTCAGTGCGGCAGCGCGATCAAGCAGAAATCTTTGCCGGGAAATGACGCCGAAAGCCTTTTGGGGTTCATGTTCTTTTCAACAGCTATCAAGCCGACGTCCTGGGACACGCCTGGCGTTGATTACCAGTGCACGGTTCCGCTAGCCCCAGGGGCGCCAGGCGTAAAGTTTCCCTCATCGGATTTTTTTTCGCCGGGAACAGGTGTACCAGATGTAGCAGACGGGGAGGTCGAGGCATCGCTCATCCTTTCCTCCGATGATGCACAGGCGGAGAGCAGCAATGCAATCACCAAAAATAGAACCGGAAGCAATGTAAAGCGTTCCTTCACGCGGCGAAGGTACCTCTGCAGGTGTTTGATGCAAGCTGCGGTATCCGGTAGCTTTTGTAGTGAAGAGCGCCGGCAAGACCGACCCGCGTAGCGCCCGGAGGGCAGCCGAGGCTGGTCGCCGCGGCGACTTCGCCGATATTAAATCTCTCATTTTTACCGAGCTTCGGGAGCAGCTTCGCAAAATGGGAGAACCCTCATATCGCGCCGGCCAGATCACCGACTGGCTTTACAAAAAGCGTGTCGACACGATCGAGAAGATGACCAATTTGCCGCAGCTATTGCGCAGCCGCCTTTCGGCGACATTTTCGATTGGTAAGATTGATATCATGCGCGTACTCGGCGCGCGCGATACGACGCGGAAGTTTCTTTTTCGTTTGGGCGATGGAAATTTGATCGAATCCGTTCTGATTCCGGCGTCGCTGGCGCTTTACGGTGGGAGGTCGGATCGTCGAACCATCTGTGTCTCGACTCAGGTAGGCTGCGCTTACGGCTGTCAATTTTGTGCGAGCGGTTTGGAAGGCTTCTCGCGCAATCTGAGTGCAAACGAAATTGTTGACCAAATTATCGCACTTGAACGCGCGACTGGTGAAAAGATCGACAACGTGGTGTTTATGGGAATGGGTGAGCCACTCGCCAATCTCGAGAACGTGCTGCGGGCAGTCCGGATAATTAACGCGGAGTGGGGCCTCGGCATCGGCGCGCGCCACATCACTATTTCAACCAGCGGGCTGGCGCCGCAGATTCGCAAATTAGCTGAAGAACCTTTGCAAATTCGGCTGGCGGTTTCTCTGCACGGTGCCACTGACGAAGTTCGCAATCGGATCATGCCAATCAATCGCCGCTACAACATCGAGACACTGCTTTCGGCTTGCGACTACTACAAAGCTCACAAGAAGCAGCGCCTCACGCTCGAATACATCTTGATTGCAGACGTGAACGATTCTGACGAGCAGGCCCGTCTCCTTTCTCTCCATGCGCACCGGCTCTCGGCAAAAGTGAATTTGATTCCGTACAATACCGTGTCCGGTCTGCTTTGGACGCGACCGTCAGAAAAGCGTCAGGAAAAATTTCTGTCGATCTTACGGACGGATGGGATTCCAGCGACACTGCGTCGCGAGAAAGGCCATGACATCGATGCCGCATGTGGCCAGTTGCGGTTGCAAACGGAGCGCGAATTGGGTCCTGGCGCTTTGCAAACTCACACAACGTCATAGCTGTGAAAAATTTTGCACGCAGAGACAAGCTCGCGTTTAGTCTTTATCATGGCCGGCTACGAAGGCGAGCCCGAACGCGTATGGGATGAGTACGACTGGGAGCGTTTTCTACAGCAACAGGAGGACAAGGCAGAAAAGTACATGCGATTGCTGGAAGAATACCTTGATGATGCCCAGCGCGACGAAATCATCGCCCGCGAAATGGGTTGGACTCAATTGTCGGATGCCAGGGATTGGAGCGCGGAACTCGATGCGCTGGCGGATGAAGGCGCAGCGGAAGAGGACGATTCCAGCGTTGACGAGGCTTCCAGGTCGGCAGAGCCCTTTGAAAGGCATGACCTCTATCGTGCTGCCTTCGCTTTAACGATCTGGATTGATCACCTGTTTGATCGAAACGCTGCGCTTCCGAACGAGCCGACAGCTGTAAAATTGGCCACACAGGCTGCGCTGGCGAACGCCAAGCTCGCCGCAGCCTTGAGCAGCGATAGTCTGAGTGAAATCGGGATGACAATCGCCTATTTGAAACGGGCATTGAAAGCAATCACGGTTTCGATGGACGCAGCGGCGCAACTCCGGAAGATCGCCGGGTTGGTTACCCGCTCGCAATATGCAGTCCTTCGAAAGCGACTTTTCCATGTGCGAGACGGCATTGTCACTCTGATGGGGGAATATCGCGGCGAGTGGCGCCGCCGGTTCGGCCCTGAAAGCTTTCGGGGTTGAATGAAATAGGGCCGGCTCCCGTCCAATCATGCAAACGGAAGCGACTCTGGCTCAGGCCGATGTATCGGAGTTGGATTTGGTGACACGATGCCAAGCTGGTGACACCGAAGCATTCGACGAGCTGGTAACTCGCTACCGAACACGAGTATTTGGCATGATCTACAACATGGTTCATAGCGAGCAGGACGCGTGGGATCTTGCTCAGGATAGCTTCTTCAAAGCATGGAAGTCGATTAAACGCTTTCGGGGACGCTCGTCGTTTTATACCTGGATTTATCGAATCGTCATGAATGTGACGATCGATTGGTTGCGCAAAAAACAAATTAAAGGCGGAGGCAACGAGTTCGACGATTCGATCCAATTAAAAGAAGTCGAGCCTGCATCCAAGACCATGCCGAAGCCAGAAGCTTTGCCACACGAGATGATGGAACGGGGCGAGATTCGCGCGCGAATCGACAAGGCGATTGCTCAGCTCTCGCCCGAGCAACGGGCTGTCATTCTGATGAAGGAAATCGAAGAGATGCAATATCATGAAATCGCGGAAGCACTCGGTTGCTCGATAGGCACGGTGATGTCGCGCCTGTTTTATGCACGGAAGAAACTGCAAAATCTGCTGAGGGACGTCTATGAAAACATTTGAAGAAAAGTGGACAGCCTGGCTGGATGGACAGCTGAGCGGACAAGAACTGTCGGAATTCGAGGAGTCGCTGCCAGACAAAGCTGCTGCTGAAGCTGAAAAGGCGGACGCTAGGAAGCTTGGTGCTTTGTTGAAGCGCGAGTTAGGCGTCCCTTCGCTGACAAATGAAGAATTTTTTAGCCATGAGCTGCGCGAAAGAATCATGCGAGAAAGCGCGGCGCCTTCTGCGGTTGCTCGAGCCAAATCCTCCACGTGGTGGACAATTCCTCGTCTGCTGTGGACGGGGACCGCGTCCCTCGCCATCTTTTTGGTTTTTACAGTTTTTGTCATCCGAGACAAAAATCCTGCGCAGGAATCGCAATACCTCACCCAGATTCTGAATGCGCGCGTTGATCCGGTCGTCAGCCCGAATGCAACCGTCTCAATGTTCGAGGTGAAGCAAGACCGAGTAACGGTGTTGTGGACGGAGGGTTTGCAAAGTTTGCCTGCCGACTACGCCGCCAAATAATTGCTCATGGGTCGCTCGCTGGCGTTCTTAATCCCTTTTTTTTGGCTGATCGCAGGTGCGGCGTCTGCGTTGCAGGGTGCGGAAACGGTGTGGAGCGGCCTCGTTATTGCGGAAAACGTTGCGCAGCCACAGCCGGTTCCGCTGGAACTCACGCGGATCGAGGGGTCGCTAAAAAAATTTTTTGGCTACAATCAATTTCAGGTGATCGGCCAGTCACAAAAGACGCTCAAGACCGGGCAGGAAGATTGGCTCGCAACCAGCAAATTTTTTGGACTGCATGTCGATGCACAGGGTGAAAGCGCGGCCGGCTATGTTTTGAATTTGAAGCTTTACAAGGAGAAAGAACTCTTGCTTGAAACGGATGCCAAGCTGAGCAAACGCAGTCCGCTGATCATCAAAGGTCCCCAGGTTGGCAGTGGGCAATTATTGCTCGTGTTGGTAATACAATAAGAAACGCGCATTGTGTCCGGCTAGAGATGCGCATTCTGCTTTTTTTTCTGGTGGCTGAGTTTTCAATCATGCCCTTGGCATCTGCTTCGGAAATGGCATTGAGTTTCAAAGACACGCCGGGAAAACTCCCGAAAGAAGTCGTCCCGACGGATTATTCCGTTCGCATCATCCCTGATGTCGACAAGTTGACATTTGCAGGGACGGAGACGGTGAAGCTCGACGTTCGTGCCGGCGTTCGCCAACTGGTCTTGAATGCACTCGAGCTCAAAGTCGAAGCGGCGTCTGTTGATGGCAAAGAGTTGCCGGCCTCCACAATAAAGACCGACACCAAAAACGAACTTCTTACCCTGGCGTTACTGTCCGAACTTCCGACCGGCGAGCATACGCTCGCGCTTCGTTTCACGGGTAAAATAAATGAGCAAGGGCAAGGCCTTTTTTACATGTGGTATCAAGAGCAAGGCGGTGGTGCTCGGAAGATGATGCTAGGAAGCCAATTTGAAGCGACCGATGCCCGCCGATTTTTTCCTTGCTGGGACGAGCCGGTCTTTCGCGCGCGCTTCCAATTGACCGCAGTCGTGCCGGAGAACTGGCTTGCTGTCTCGAATATGCCTATCGAGAGCGAGAAAAAAATCGCTGGCGGGAAAGAAGTGCGCTTCGCTGCGACTCCGCCAATGTCCAGTTACCTGAACGTTTTCGTTGCAGGCGAACTTGATTTCATTGAATCGCGAACCGGTCCCACTCGACTCCGCGTGATTGCGACGAAGGGCAAGGCGGAGATGGGCCGCTACGCGCTGGAAGCGACGGCGCAAATCCTGCAATACTACAACGATTACTTTGGCGTGGCCTACCCGTTGCCGAAACTGGATCAGGTCGCGATACCCGGCGGCTTTGGAGGTGCGATGGAAAACTGGGGTGGCATCACCTACTACGAATCGAAGCTTCTGTTTGATCCGAAAAGTTCCTCTGCGGAAACAAAGCAAGATATCTACGAGGTTCTCGCACATGAAATGGCTCACCAATGGTTCGGCGATCTCGTAACAATGGCGTGGTGGGACAATCTCTGGCTCAACGAGGGATTCGCCTCGTGGATGGGTAGTAAATGCACGGCGCACTTTAATCCGCAATGGGAAGTCTGGCTGCGCCGGGAATTCCCGCGGGATCCGAGCCGCCGTGTCGGAATCGCCAAAGAGGCGGCAATGGAGGGTGATGCGCGATCGACCACTCATCCGATCCAACAGCCGGTCGCAACTGAGGCCGAAGCCAATAGCGTCTTCGACGATATAACCTACAAGAAAGGCCAGTCATTCTTGCGGATGCTGGAGAGTTTTCTCGGCGAAGATGTATTTCGCGAAGGGATTCGCCGTTACATGGCGGCGCATATCTATTCAAACACCACGACAGCGGACTTGTGGAATGCGCTTTCGGAAGCGTCCGGGAAACCGGTTGGGGAAATCGCAGCTGATTGGACAGAGCACCCGGGATTTCCCGTCGTAAAAGTGAAACGAGAGCCAGATGGCAATGTCTCGCTCACGCAGGAACGCTTTACTGTTAATCTCACAAACGCTCCACCGCTCGAATGGAAGATCCCGCTTACGTATGCGGTCGTCGGCGAAGGGCCGGCGACATTGTTGATGAGCGGGAAGTTCGACAGCATCCACAACATTTCTCCGGATCGAGCGCTTAAGCTCAACGTAAACGGCGCGGGAAATTATCGCGTCGAATACGACGAGTTGTCGTGGAAGTTATTGCTCGGCGCTGTGAAGAATCTGGGCGTTGAAGATCGCGTCAATCTGCTGAGCGACGCCTGGGCATTGGTTCAGGCGAATCGCGCACCGATCGCTCTATACTTCGAGTTGGTGGAAAAACTGCCGACTTCCACCGAACTGGCCGAGCACGAACAGATCATTCACGTGCTGGATTTTATTAACCGGATTTTAAGCGGGAGTTCCGAACAAGAGAAATTTCAGCGATATGCGCGATCGCTCTTGCGTCCTACCTTTGATGCGGTTGGCTGGGAAACTAAATCGGATGAGCAACCGGGCACTGCAAACCTCCGAGCAAGCCTCATTACAGCGCTCGGGAATCTGAATGATCCGAAAGTCGTCGCGAATTGCCGCGAACGTTTCAAGGCTTTTCTCAGCACTCCAGAATCGCTGGCTCCTGATCTTCGGCCGACGATCTTTTCAGTCGTAGGGCGATATGCTGACGAATCGACATGGAATGAACTTCACCAGCTTGGCCTCAAGACAACTAGTATTGAAGAAAAACAGAATTATTACGATGCGCTGGCCGATGCGATCGATCCCAAATTGGTAAAGAAGACCCTTCCTATCGCACTTACGGACGAATTGCCAACGAGCCGCGCGGTCTTTCTAGTCTCAAGGGTCGCTCGCGAAAGTGGTCATCCGGATATCGTCTGGGCTTTTGCCAGGGTGAACATGAAAGGGCTCCTTACAAAGGTTGATGCACTCGGCGCCAACACGTATGCGCCCAGTTTGTTCACCTTTTTCTCGGACGATTCGCGCGCCGAAGAGTTAAGGAGCTACGCGAAAACCACCCTGCCAGTTGCGAGCGCTCCCGAAGTGGCAAAAGCCGTGGATGAAATTCGGTTCCGATCGGAATTCAAAAGACGCCTGACATCGCAAGTCAGCACATGGATCGATGGCAAAAAGTTTGCCGAGCGCCGCAAATCACAGATCACGCATCAATGATCATTGTTCTGTTGCGGCGTGATCCACAGTCGCATCGGAATCATCGAAGACTCAACAAAACCGTGGTGGCGGAAAAATTCCTGCGCCACATTTTCTGGCCGGTCGGTCAGCAATGTAATGCGGAGGAAATTTTTCTGTTTGGCAAAATCGATTGCGTGCTGGAGAAGCTTCGAACCATAACCTTTGCCTTGGAATTCCTTGTGGATCACCAGATCTTCCAGCAGGATAACAAAGCCGCCCTCGGCGGTGCTGATGGTAAACAGTAAATTGATCATCCCTACGATCGCCCCGTTGCGCCGCAATACAAAGACGCGCCCCCGGCTGGGTTGTTCGAAAATCAAGCGCAAACCGCGAAGCTGTTTTTCCTTGTCCGGGCGAAAGTCGCCTTCTTGAGCGAACAATCCACCAAGCATTTCCGACAGTTCATCGAGATCGGCCTCGGTCGCTGGCTCAATCACCACATTTTCTTTTTCGCCCATTGGTTGCACTGCTTATTCCAAAAATCCGCCCTCCTTGCAATCAAATTAGCCTGACGCGCCGTGCCAGCGTCAACTATTGATGCGCTTGACGGCGTTGACAATGTTGCGCTCGACCTTACTTTAGCCGCTTTTAAATCATGCCGAGTCTGTTTTCGGTTTTATGAAACGCACTTACCAGCCATCCAAACGAACACGCAAACGTCAGCATGGTTTTCGTGCCCGGATGAAGACAAAAGGAGGCCGCGCAATACTGGCGCGCCGCCGCCAACGCGGCCGCAAACGCTTGCTTCCAAAGCGCGTCGAGAGGCATTACGCGCGCCATACAGAGGCGTAGCTCACCTGTTTCCAACCCATCTCTGCCTGTCCGATTGAGATCGAGCAAGTTTTTGGCTGGTCAGGCCTCGCTGATTCCGTTACGCTCCGGACAAAAATTTAACGTGATGAAATCAAACGCAGTCGTCATTGAATCGCCTCAAACAGATTCGAGGATTTTTGCACACACACGTTGGGACGCGATTCCTGTCTTGGCTGCGATTTTCCACTGCGTCTATTTCTTCGGGATGTTCTATCTCTTCTCGCGGGTTCCGCTCTGGATCATGCTCATTCTTGGCTTCATCTACTCAGTGAGCATTTCATGGAATATCAACGGCATCTCGCACAACTTCATTCATAATCCCTACTTTCGATCGTCATTGCTTAACCGCCTATTCAGTATTCTTGAATCAATGACAGTTGGCTTTAGCCAGGTCTTTTACGAATGCATCCACATGCAGCACCACAGGGGAAACGCCGACCGACCGAATGAGAAGGGTGAGACAGTTGACTGGATCTCGATCTACAAGCATGGACATGACGGTGAGGCCGAGCACGCTCTCAAGTATACTTTTTTGAGTTTCTTCCGCGAAGACCCGAAGACGGTCTATCGGGAATTGAAACGCAAGAATCCGCGCGACACCTTTTGGGGAGTCGCGGAGTTAACGCTGTTCGTTTCCACGTTCATCATTCTCGGTGTCCTCAACTGGCGCTACATCTGTTTCCTTCTTCCGTTCTGGTACTTTGGCCATTGCCTTTCCTACCTTAATGGCTACTACCGCCACTATGGTGGTAACCCGGACGAGCCGCTGGCCTGGGGCGTGAGCAGTTACGACAAGCTTTACAATTGGATCTGGTTCTTTAACGGCTATCACGCGGAGCATCATTTCCGACCGAAGGTGCATTGGACGCGAATGCAGGCGCTTCGGGATCAGATCGTGGAACAACAACACGCGGCTGGCGTCCGAGTAATTAGGCCGCCGCACGCCCTCGCTTTTCTTGATCCCAGCCTGCCGACACGGAAACAAGATACTCGGCAAAAATCTGGCGTCCGTTGGAATCCAAAGTCTGCACGTCTCTGAGGAGGAGCCCAACTAAGAGAGTGCCTACTCAGGTACTTAGCGGTAGCGCTGACTAATTGTCGCCGAGCGACGAGAGTCTAAATTTTCCGGTTGCGATTTAGTCCAACGTTTCGAAATTCGAAATCCGGAAATTTTCAAATTTTGCACCGTTAGCTCAATTGGCAGAGCAAGTGACTCTTAATTGGTTTTGCGTCTTTTTGCCCACTTCGATTTATCTCAACTCACCTCGACAAATCTAACAACATTCGGCGCTTACGCTGGCCGCGATTGTTGCCCACTTAGACTGAGTTCGACGCATTTTTGAGGCTCAGGTATACAACGCGCTATACAAAACGTCGAGGGCAAGTGAGTAAAAATCACTTGTTCTTTCTCTTCATATTGTGGTGCAGCGTAAGCGGCCCGAAAAAACAAGTGATTTGAATCACCTGATCCGAAAATTTGATTTCGTGTCAGGTGTTACGGCTGGCCAAAGTGATTTAAGATCAGGTGATGTTGCTCGGATTTTTCCTATGAGACAGGCCGCAACGTTACAGTTTTCGCTACAGATCAATTCCAGTGGTATAAATTTTGCCTCCAGCGGTAGGATTCGGCGCTGTCTTCGCCTGTATTTGCTGCGACGTAAGCTCAGTTTGCCTGGGTAATCAAGCGAACTCTTGCATTAATCGTGCGGACTTTTTCAGTGCTGTTTGATGGCAATTTTTACTGGCATTGCCTGCGTAGTGAGAGGTATGCATGTTTATGCAACACACC
>JBKOYG010000034.1:0-27367 GCA_046725285.1 Verrucomicrobiota bacterium | reverse complement strand
CTCGACCGTGCATGCTCTCGTAAAGCGCCAGTTCATCGTGAATGTTGAGTGAGCCCAGTCTGTTTCAATAATGCCATCTAGAGCTGCGATTCCGTCTTTCGAACTGTTTGTAGGACCACGGACCATCAAATTCCAGCCATCCGGTGTCTTGAAAAGGAATGGAATTTGAAAAGTTAGCACGCCCTCGCCAAAGTGTGAGTGACAGTGCAGGGGACCATCCCCGTATAGGTTTTCGACGCACAAGCCCTTGGGTTTCGAAGTGCCATCCCAACTCGCGCGGACGTGATGGGTAGAAAGGATTTCCCAGCCGTACTGATTCGCAACGACGAGCGGGAGGCACCGATACGGAAATTTTTGATATGCATTGTCCATCCACTTTCGTTCGCGGGGCGCAGGGCGTAATGGTGCAGAATCATCCTCGGATATTTGATAGGCAATTAGGGTGTGGAACGATTCTGCCGGAGGAGCTTTTCCTTTACGGTCCGAAAGTGCCTTCATACCAACTTTATGATCTTTGGAACTGAGAATTCGATACAACTCGCCCGCTTCCGTGCTGTAGCTTTAGCAGAAGATACTTTGCTTTGTAAAGCAAAACAGCAGAGGAGTCGCTGGTCTTCAGCCAACGCGGAAGCGAATGTCGCGGATTGTTTTCGAACCGAAGCGTTGCTTCAATTTTCGCAGGATGTCGATCTTGGAAATCTGTTCGAGTTCGTAATGCAGCGCCGATCGAGGCAGACATACTTACAGCGTGCTGTCTTTCCCGCCCCAAGTAACCCCGAACGGCCCCGGACCTTCCGAACCATTCCTCGCACGCGCGCGCGTAGCAGCAGCGGCTGGATCTGTTGACGCCATGTTGACGTCACAAGCGTCTAGAATGGTCATTATTGGTCGTTAATGTTCGCGTTGGATGCTAGGCAAGTGACTAAGCACGAGGGGCTAACAACGGATTTTGAGTCCAGCGCGTCTGCCAATTCCGCCACGCCGGCATTGGAAAATTTGAAGCTACGAATTCAGGAGCGAAGCTCAAGCGCTTCTACCCTGTAGCCCTTTGCAGTGTGAAACGCGCGGCAGATCATCGCGGACAATCTAAGCAAGGCCGGATTTAGTTGGGGCTGTTCAAGTGAGATTGATTCGACTGATCGCTTAATCTACACGGCGGACGCACACGCTCGCGATGGTCCCCGCTTTACTGTTCTGGCTGACGAAAAACTCAGCGCGTTTTTGGAATTTGAGCGAGTCACAGGTGTCGTGCTAGGCGGGAAACTGAAAAGCTGACCGCGCTTCTAGAACTGAAATCGTCAAGCCGGGGAATCTCCCGGTTTTCCCGTACCCGGTTACTGCCCGTACAACTGGCAAGAAACACCGCGCAGAAGCGGTACGAGTAAGTATAATAGTAATAGACCCATAGGGTGTAACGCTACATCGTCAAAAGGGATTCAGAATCAGCCATCGGACACTCGAAATTATGACTGCTAGATTTCTTGTGCTCGTTTTAGGAATCGGTCTCGCCAGCACCTCCGTTGTGCAAGCTCAAACAGCCGTGGCGCCCGAGTTGACCACTGAATCGCCTTCACCTGCAAAAAAAGATCGCCACCACAAAGTGGCTCAAGCGACAGCATCACCGGCTGAGAGAGCTGCTTCGCTTCCAATGGCTGAATCGCCAGAAGCATCGCCTAAAGCGAGAGGCTCTCGCAAGAAATCACAGACTGAAGCAACAGCGAGTCCCGCTGCAAGTCCCGCCGGTTCGCCGAAATTCAGGCTCGGTGATTTGTTTAAACCCAAAACTTCAATTGGTGCGTCACCTTCCGCAGCACCTCTCACCGCCAGCACTGGCACCGCGACTCCGGCACCAGGCGGCGGACGTGGGCTGGTGTGGGTCAATACCGAGACACACGTTTATCACAAGGAGGGCTCTCGTTTTTACGGCACGACCAAGAAAGGGAAGTACGTGAGCGAAGCTGACGCAATTAAAGAAGGAGACAGGCCCGCAGCCGGCGGACAGTAACGGAGTGAAGTTGAAGCAACCAAAAAAGACAGACAAATACACAATGAAAAAAATCGCAGTAAAAAAACGAAACGTGCTACCGCGCTCCGCGGCGGACAAGATAGCCGGACAGTGGAAAGTCGAGGGTGGGTTTATTTGCACACCCGGCCTCGACATCGGCATTAGCGCCGATTTTGTGAAGACCGGCATGGCCGAAGTCATCGTCCGGAAGCACAATGATGAAATCGCCGCTTTACAGCGGAAGGTCGGTGAATTGCTCGCAGCGGCGAAAAAAGCAGCCGCCGATTTACGCACCGCAATCGCAAAAATGAAGGGTAACCAATGAAAAAATCGCAATCACCGTCGCGCTGATGCTGGCTCTCGCATCAGCAGCCGGGCACAGAGCGTTCCGCTTCGCGTCGTCGAAATGTCTTTCTCAAAGGTCTCCACGCGCGCATGCACGCGAGCGTAAGCAAGGCGCGCTGTCTCTCTCTTTTTGCCTTTCGGATATTTCCGTTTCGCCCTACGCGAGGGCCGTTGACGCCATCATGACCTTGCGACGGTCTTTTCTGTTCGTTTTGTATCGCGAGTGTTCCCACATCCACCAAGGGCAATAACTCGTTAGGGGCGAGTTCGACGGATGTCAAGTCCAGCGCATCTGCCAATTCCGCCACGCCGGCATTGGGAAATTTGAAGCTACGAATTCAAGAGCGAAGCTCAAGCGCTTTTACCCTGTAGCCGCTTCGCTGTGCGAAGCGCGGCGATAGAGGTCGACAAACTCGGTGTGCGCCGCCCACAGGGCGAGGGCTAGTGAGGTGATGAGAAGTCATTGCCGACAATCTCAGCAAAGCTAGCTGGAGTTTGGGATGGGTCTCAGCCGTGGATCGTGCGGGGCGAACAATCTGGATTCTCGACGCACATCGCGACGATGGAAAGCGTTTCGTTGTGCTGGGCGGATGAAAAGGTGACTGCGTTTTCTGGAACTGGAAGCGATCACAACACAGTCGATGGTCACGACGGGAGCGGCTGGTTTCGGGCAGGCAATTTTTGCACAGCAAAACACAAAGAAGGCGGAGCACGAAAATGACCGTCAGGTTATCGAAGCTATCAAGGAAACAATTATGCAATACCTGGTTCTACTCGCGGTCGTATCAATGATGGCCCTCTACGTACTGATCATCGCTGGCTGTTTATGTTACATTGGGCGGCACGGGCGTCGAACGTCCTAATCACTCCCGCTGCCACTTAATGGTCGAGCGCGCATCGCGCACGTAAATGGCTACGAGCACTCTTTGAAGTTGCTCTTGTGTTCGTGCGTTTCAATTACGTTGCCAGCCGGATCATAAACGCGGATCACGGCGGGATGTGACCGGCTGTAAAACTTCGCGTATCTGATTGCGTGCGAAATTTCGGTGCGAAAGGATACGAAATCCGCGGGCAACCTCAACATCCGCGCGCTGTAGACTGCGCTGTCGTCAGCGCATTCTGTTTGCGAGCAAAGACGCAATCCGCTGAGGACAGCGGACACTACACTGAATCGAGCATTCGCAAACCGCGCGGTGGCCCGAGAATTTCGCGAAGAACCATTGCGTCCCGCAAACCGGACGTCGATGCAAGCAACGTGGCGATGTCTCTTCTTGGTTCCTCCGCTTCAGCAATTGTCGGTGTCACTCGCGCGTAAGATTCCGCGGGCGCTTTGAAGATCGGCGGCGGCACAATCAGAAACGGTCCTTCGTGAACTTCGAAGACGGGCGGAACCACTTTCTCGGTGCCCCTGACAGTGCGCGGCGGAGGAATTTCTTTCGGGATTACCTCGCGTTTGCGCGACTTTTCTCGTCTTAGTTGCGAAAGCGGCGACATCGGCGGCTGCACCGGCGCAAGTGGGCGAGGCGGAATGTCTGTCCGAGGCACGACCAGCGGCGGCGGTCTTGAAGTTGGAGGTTGGCCAAGCGCTTCCAATAATTTCCGAATCCGCTCTTCGTCTGATTCCGTCGGCGCGCGCGGTATTGGCTTAGGCGTTTGCGGTGTCGGTGTTCGCTTTGTCTGATCTTTGCTTGCTTTGCCTCCGGCCTTCGCGAGGAGCTGGAACAAGAGAGCGACCGCGATAAGCAAAAGGAAAAGCAGATTATCGAGATGAGCGGCAATCATGCTTCGCATCGTTAAATCATTACAACGTTAAACCGTTGAATTGTTGAATCGTTGAAAGGTTAAACCGCGCACACTCCTCACTTGTCACCTCTCACCTTTCACTTCTCACCGACCAGTGATCACGTCCCTTCGCTCCGCGGCTTGTCACCGCCCGCGATTGATTCGCGCATCGATGTGTCCGCCTGCACGTTTTTCATCCGGACATAATCCATTACGCCAAGATTTCCGGAACGAAATGCGTCGGCCATCGCCTGGGGAACGAGCGCTTCGGCTTCCACGACCTTGGCGCGCATTTCCTGTGTCTTGGCTCGCATCTCCTGCTCGACCGCAACGGCAGCCGCGCGCCGCACCTCGGCTTTTGCTTGGGCAACGCGTTTGTCGGCCTCGGCCTGCTCGGTCTGCAATTTCGCGCCGATGTTATCGCCGACATCAACATCGGCGATATCGATTGAGAGGATTTCAAACGCCGTGTTGCTATCGAGACCCTTGGCCAACACCGTCTTGGAAATGCGGTCGGGATTCTCAAGCACTTCCTTGTAGGAATGAGCTGAACCAATCGCGCTAACAATGCCTTCGCCTACTCGCGCGATGATCGTTTCCTCAGTCGCGCCACCGACGAATCGATCGAGATGCGAGCGCACCGTAACACGCGCTTTGACCTTCACGCCGATACCGTCCTGTGCGACGCCGTCGATCGTTCCGCGGCCCATTGCCGGATTGGGTGCGTCAATCACTTTCGGATTGATGCTCGTGCGCACCGCTTCCAAGACTGTCTTGCCTGTTCCTTTTGTTGCAAGGTCGATCGCGCAAGCTCGGTTGAAATCGAGTGAGATTCCGGCCTTATCAGCGGCAATCAACGCAAGGACCACATGGTTGACGTCACCGCCTGCGAGGTAGTGAGCTTCCAAGGGATCACTTCGAACATCCAGACCGGCTTTTACTGCCGTGATGCGATTGTCCACGATTAAACCAACCGGCACCTTGCGCAGCCGCATTCCGACCATTTTACCGAGACTCACCGGCGCGTTCGCGATTCGTGCTCGGAGCCAGAGGCCGAAAAAGTTGAAAAGAATAACCGCCAGCACGAACGCAAACAGCGCCAGCACCGCGAGGCCGATAAGATACAGCGAATCCATATTGCCGCGAAGCCTACCGGAACCGAAACAACGCGTGAAGTTCTAATTGCCGTTAAGAAGATGCACCACGTTTTCGATGTGATCGAAATGTAAATCTCCGAACGCTGCGGAGAAGCCGAGTAGTGGTACCTCCGAAAGCGATGCGAGGACGCATCGCACTCCAAAAGCACTGCTTGCGAAATCAATCGCAGCCTGCTTTCAGTTTCGCGAAGCTTTGGGAGTGCGTGCGCGTCCTCGCGCCGCTTTTTCCAAGCTCGATATTCTGCGGCTCCAGCAACCCACCATGTATCGGAGAAGCCGATCCACCTGTAGGCCGCCTTGTTCAGAAGGGCTGAGTTTTTGCTCGCATTACGCCGCGCCTTTTGATAAAAACACAATTCCCATGATTTCGGTTTTGCGGGGACTCGTTAGGATCTCGAAATTCACGTCCAATGCACACGCTTGAAGAATGGCAGCAGTGGTATCAGTCGGTTCGCGCGCCAGAGCCACGTGTTCACGTGCCTCATCGGCCACCCGAGGAACCTCTCCTCGAAGCGTGGGACAACCGTTTAGCCGCGCAGAATGTTTACTTTGATATGTGCGTTGCCAAACACATCGGCCACCCACACGTTGTTGATGAGAAAGACGTCGCGTTTCTTCGAGTCGATCAAGGCTTGGCGAAGCCTGCGATAGAAAACGCCGCGGCCGCGTTTATCCGCGAGGGTTCTTGGCCCGCTCTGACACATCGTGAGTGTTTGCATCTGATCGTCCGCATTCAGCTCGCCCGAAAAGTAGTAGCAGCTATTCGGCAGGGCACGCCTCAAGGCATGGTTGTTAAGAGTCAAATGCCCGACCTTGGAAATCGTGAGCACGCTATCCGGTGGTTCCTTTTGGATCTTTGGAACTTGGGAGGCAAAGCGTTCCTTGCCGCGATGGCTCGTGATTTCTTGGGAAAACGAACGGAGTCTGTAAGCGTTAGAAGCCAAGTCGAACAATTGGCTAGCGAACGAATAAATTGACTGGCGATTTGGTGCTCGGGGCGGGACTTGAACCCGCATGCCTTTCGGCATACGCCCCTCAAACGTACGTGTCTGCCATTCCACCACCCGAGCGTTACTCGCGAGAGCATCAAACTTTCCGCAGTCCGCAGCGGCTGGCAAGTTTCGTTTCGATTCGTCCTCATGATCGCGATGGAAACTCAGAAGCGAACCCCACCAGCGGATGATCACGACCAGGAGAATGAAATGGTGAGATTCACGGTTAAGGTTCGAGCGGGGGCATGAGCAAGATTGAGAACAAAGAACAAGAATGGATCAAAATCGATCTGCACATTCATACACTCGATGACCCCAAAGACGCAGTCGATTATTCTGCGCATCAATTGCTAGAGCGCGCGCACACACTTGGTTTTCGCGTTCTTGCGATCACCCTGCACGATGCCGTATTTGATCGAGCGGAAGTGTTCGCTGATGCGGCGGCGATGGGGATTTTGCTTATCCCGGCCGCGGAGATGCGTCTGCACGGCGCAGACGTCATTGTGTTAAACGTGAGCGCCGAAGAAATGGCTGGGGTGAAGTGCTTTGATGACCTGCGTCAGCTGCGTGCGCGGCGCGGCAGCTCCATTTTTACAATTGCTCCGCACCCGTTTTACGTGTTCGGAGGTTCGATTGGACCGCGATTACTCCGAGAAATAGATTGCTTCGATGCCATCGAGTTCTGTCATTTTCACGTGGGCCTCTTCAATCCGAACCGCCGCGCGAAGAGAGTCGCGTCGCGTTTTGGCAAACCATTAATCGCCACGTCCGACGCGCATCGGCTCCACGCTTTCGGGCGCCATTATACCAGCATTCCCATGCCGTCTGTGCTGACTGCCGAACATGTTTTCACGGCGTTGCGCAGCGGCCCGCTACGCCTAACGAGTCCCGCGTGTAGTTTTACCGATCTCGTGAGCGCGATCTATTTTGTTTTCCTGGCGCATCCATTTCGAGTGCGCCGGAAGCTCGCCGCCTCGAAGAGACATCCTTCGAGCGGCGAAACGCGGGCCGCGCCTCAGCCAGAAGGCGATTCAGGCGCCAGGTCGTAAATTGCGCCCCAGTCACCGGATGCTATGCGCCGCGCCGTTGTTTCCCATGGGCGGCTGCTTCCTTGGTAATTAGCCGTCTCGTCTCGACCCCAGAAAATGTAACGGACACCCAGCGCCTGAGCGGTCTCGCGCCAGTTCGGCGCCCCACGCATCAAGGCCGTCAGCTTACTATTGGCATTGTTGTAATCGAATCCTTGCGTCCAGAGATGGCCCGGATAGCCCAGAACAACTTTGCGACCCTGGAGCAACAAAGGATGATTGTAGGTCGGGTACGCGGCGAAGCGAGCCTCCACAGGCAAAGCCCGAACCGCCGCGCCGACCGCATCGAGTCTCGCGCGGTCAATCAATCCAAAGCCTGGATGCCCGGCAGTCAAGCCGCCCAGCAGCGTAACGAAACCGGAAGCGAAGAGTGCAACGCAAGTAACTGCTCGTTCCGGAAACGCCCAGCGGCCAATCAGATCGCTCCACAAAAACGGGAGAATGAGAAAGTACCCCCAAACCATGAGTTTGAGATTGTCCCAATCCCACGGCGCGGTTTGAACAAAGTACCCAATGGCGAAGATCGCAACGGCAGGGAACGCAAATGCGATGTCCGCGGGAGGTGTCTTACCCCAGTGCCAACCAGCTTTCCAAGCGCGCCAGATACACAGCGCTACCAATGCCAGCGAGAGCAGGACCCAAAAGCCAAAGTTCGTTAGCCAGAACTGAAGGAACGGTGCGATTATGCCGTTCCATGTCTTTTGCAACAGTAAGCCGAACGTGGTAGCAGATCCAAAATTCGCAGCACCACCCATTCGAAAAAACGGAGCGCCGAAGTCCGCGGAATCTTGCACCCAACCCGGGTGCCATTTGAGCATTGATTTCGCATGAAACTGGTCCGTAACCAGCCAGACGAAAAACGTTGCGGGAACCAATGCAGCACTGAGCAGCCCGACTGCGTGTCTCCTTATCGGCGCGCCGCTAAAAATTTTGGGCCACGTTAGATCCTCGAAGACCAGCGCGACAAGCAGCACGATCGTCAGAGCAATAAAGGTATGCACGTGGAAAAGTGGCATTGATGCGTAAAGGGAGAGTTCGACCCAGAAGGGCAGAAGGCCATTGCTGTTGCCGCAGGCGTTGACCGCGGCAACTCGACCGGCATCATCGGTCGCAACGGCAGGTTGAGCTTCAGAGTCATCCGCCTTCGCCGATCCAGCCGATGCCGTCTCGGAGCTGGCCTGTGGCTCTGACAAGCCGGCTCCGGCCACAGGAGTCTCACGAAAGTATTTCTCCCGCCAGTGCCAAAGCAGAACCAGCGCCGCCGGGATTGCATAAAGCCATCCGCGCTGCGTCACGAACATGGAAAGCGGAATACTTTTCCAGGCGATTTTGTTAACGCCTTGATAATCCAAAAACTTCAGTGTCGTGAAGAATTGGAAGCCCGCTATCCCGCCGTTGAACAAAAAACCTGCTACACCAAATGTGCCGCCCCACCGGAAAAACGCATAAAACGTTGCAAGCGACGCGAGCAATCCGGTCCAAACTAATCCGCGCAGTAGATCGACATGAACAACGCAGAGTAGAGCATTGAATAAATCCATTCCAGCCGGGTACCTTAGTTTGCTAAAGGTGTAGATCGGGTTGTCCGGCCAAAGCGGTACTCCACTTGCGAAATTCCTGATCCAGGTGATGTGCAGAGAAAGGTCGCCCAGGTTATTGGGAGATTGAATTTTCCAGTCACTCCCGTCGATGTAGAGCAGCCAGCAAAACGATCGCACGGCAAACAGAGCGAAGAATGTGGCCACCAACCAGAACCAGACTTTTCCGTAGCGCTGGGGACGCGGAGTCGATTCGGATGTCTTGCTCTGTGGTCGGCGCTGGGCCCCTGCGGAAAGCCTGGCCTTCGAACCGCCTGGTTTATCAGGATTAGAAGTTCCCAGCCAGGCAGCCACGGCAAAGGCAACACCGCATAACAGCGCGAGAGCCGCACTCAATGCATTTAGGCCGTGGCCGACCATTCCCAGAAGGAGACCGCAAACAACCGACGAGTTGACAAAGGTTAGACCTGCGGAAAGCCACTTCATCGAAATGAGCGTTGTCTAGCCCGGCCCTTTCCCGACAAAGTCCGGTGCTTTGCCCGGGAAAAATTCTTTGAAGACGTCGGCCTTGAAGTAAACCTTCGACGGATCCTGATAGTTACGAATGGTAAGCGTTTCGGTGTAATACGTGCCTTTCAACTTCGATTCGACCTGTTTGATTTTGTCTTGCTGCACGAGGAGAAAATCACCATCGACATTCGCTGGCATGTTTCCTCCTTCGTAGTAGCCGACTCGATCGAAGTCTCCCAGCATCCACGGCAGCGGATAAACGCTGGAGCGAATGAGGTGGCCAGTCAGGTGATAGTACGCCGGATTCCGTTTTGCCAATGTAAGTAGCGGCTTGGTTAGTTTAAAGATGTCGTTGTAGGTCTGGACGTAGGCGTAGGGCTCATCGGGCGAGCTGCAGCGGATGTAATTTAGCCAAATGGATGAGCCGAGCGACATGCACAACAGCACGCCAACGGTGCAATATGCAATGCGTAGATGCTTTGGACGAACCAGGAGAACCGCTGCGCCAAAGATAAAAAGGAATGGCCACCCGAAACTGATAATGCACCAGGGCGTTTTGTATTTGACGTAACTATAGGCAATCAAGGTGCCCACCCCGTAGATCGCCAGATAACGCAGACTGAGATTTTTAGCCTTTTGACAAAACACGCAAAGAATTAGTCCGGCTAGCATTGGCAGTTCGTAGCCGAGAAAATCAGCCCGGCCACCTTCCAACGATGGCCCCATCAATTTTAACCAATAGTCCCACGGTTTTTCGTGGCCGTGACCGGCGGCGCCAGTCGCCGTCCAAGCCTTAAACGCTTGATACAGACCTTTAACGCCATTCCAGTTAAGAAAAGTTCCCGAATAGAAAAAGACGATCACGGCTGCGCCCACACCGAGAACCATCGCAAGATCGAGATAGCTCCACGTTTGCTTCGCTGGCTTAACGTCCGGAACGCGGCTTAGCGCACAGGAAACCAGCAGGACTGGAATGGCAAGTACCGCGCAGGCGAGATGAATCGCGTAGGTTTCCTTGGTCAGAATCATGCCGGCCGTTCCCATCCCTGCGTACCAGAGGTAATTTGCCTTCCCCGATTTCCAAAGACCGAGCAGTCCCAGGATGAACATCATCGAGAAGAATTGCAGCCACACTTCGTGGATGGCGTACCGCCCGTAAAAAACAAATCCGGGAGAGACGGCCATGGCCAGCGCCGCTATTCGACTTACGTTTCGTCCGACCAATGGCTCAAATTTCAACGTCAGCCAGACGCAGCCAATGCTCACGAGCACAACTGGCAGCCGTAAGGCCCAGACATTCCGGCCAAGCAAACTTTCCGAAAGCAACAGGACGTAGAAGTGCAGCGGGCCGTGATAATTGGTGGGATCGTATCTGTAAAACCCATTATGCATGACCTGATCCACAAACCAGCCATTGATGCCTTCATCGAAGTGCGGCGGCTTGATACCCAGCAGAAAAAAACGTAGTAGCGCTGCGAGCCCGAGAATCAGCCAGGGAATCCAATCTGTCTCTGCCGCGCGGGCTTTCCACGCTTCTAGGTAATCGCGCGGTCCTGCGCTCGCGGGAGAATATTCTGCTGGCGCGTCGCCTTCGCCGCTGCTAGTACGCGCTGCCATGCGCATCCTTGTAACCGGTGGCTGCGGATTCATCGGGAGCAACTTTATTCGGTATATTTTGCAACATTACAAGCCCGCGTATGTGACCAACGTCGACGTGCTCACTTACGCGGGTAACCTCGCCAATCTGGATGGCGTGGTCGAAGAACATGGCGAACGCTACGAGTTTTTCAAAGCCGATATCGCGAACGCCGATCAAATGGACGCGCTCATGACCGAGCATCAGTTTTATGCGATCATCAATTTCGCGGCTGAATCGCACGTAGATCGCAGCATCAACGATCCGCTCAATTTCATTCACACAAACGTCATCGGGACGAGCGTCCTGCTGGATTGCGCCCGCCGGCATGGCGTCCAGCGTTTTATCCAGATCTCGACCGATGAAGTCTATGGCTCGCTTGGCCCCACCGGTAAATTCACCGAGCAATCGCCACTCGATCCGAGTTCGCCTTACTCGGCCAGCAAAGCCGGCGCCGATTTGCTCGCCCTTGCCTGTTACAAGACCTACGGCCAGGAAGTCCTGGTGACCCGTTGTTCGAACAACTACGGACCGTATCAGTTTCCTGAAAAACTGATTCCGCTCATGATCATCAAAGCGCTGCGTGACGAACCACTTCCGGTTTACGGAGATGGAATGAATGTGCGTGACTGGATCCATGTCACAGATCATTGCGCCGCCATTGTGGCAGCGCTTTTCGAGGGGAAACCGGGCCAGATTTATAATTTCGGCGGCGACGGCGAGATGGTGAACATTGATCTTGTAAAAATGATTCTCGATAAACTGGGCAAGCCGCATAGCCTGATTTCATTCGTGACGGACAGACTCGGTCATGATCGCCGGTACGCGATTGACTCGTCGTTTGCGCAGCGCGAGCTGAACTGGAAACCGCGCCACAATTTCAAGGAAGGCCTCGATGGAACGATCCAGTGGTACATCGAGAACCCATCGTGGTGGCAACCCTTGCTAGAACGCGCCGGAAGATACTAGTTACAGGCTCAACGTGTGATTCTCGACCCAAGGAAGAGCACACGGCATGCAGCCGCTCTCATATAGACAAGCATGAAAATCGTAATTCTGGGCGCGGGGGGGCGGCTTGGCGCGGCACTGGTGCGCGAATATCGCGATCAATTCGATACCACTGGTTTCAGCCACGCCGAACTCGATCTTTCCGAGTTGAATGGCGTTCACGAGAAACTACACGCGATCGATTTTGACGTCGCTATCAACGCGGCAGGGTTCACGAAGGTTGATCTTTGCGAAACGCAACCGGATCGAGCATTTCTCATCAACGCGGAGGCACCCCGTGTTCTTGGTGAACTTTGCCGCGACAAGAACGCCAGACTGATTCACTTCAGCACTGATTACGTGTTCGACGGTGAAAAGCGGCAACCGTACAGCGAAGAAGATGAAGCGAATCCGATCAGCGTTTACGGTGAATCGAAGCTGGCCGGAGAAAAGAATGTGCTTGCAGTCCTTGATCGGCATCTGGTGGTGCGCGTATCCTGGGTTTTTGGACCGGATCGTCCTAGTTTTATCGACGCAATGATCCAGCAGGCGCAGGAAAATGAAAAAGTCGATGCCGTGGCGGACAAATTTTCAGCGCCTACTTACACGTTGGACATCGCGGCGACGCTCCCGCGGTTCTTTGGCAGTAATGCTCCAGGAGGGATTTTGCATTTTGCGAACGCCGGAAAATGCAGTTGGCAGGAATACGCGCAATGGGCAGTGGATTGCTGCCATGATGGCGGCTTAGCTCTCAAGGCAAACACGATTGGCGCGCGGAAATTGCGAGAAATGACAAACTGGATTGCCCACCGCCCTGTTTATTCTGTGCTTTCCACCGCGAAATACACGAAGTTGACGGGGATATCACCTCGCACTTGGCGCGAAGCTGTCTCTGATTATATTACGCGCTTCTATTCTAAAACATGAAAACCCACATTCTCACTCTTGCATTGTCGTTCATTCTTTGCCTCACTGCCCGCGCCGAACTGAAGTGGGAGCAAACTTCCGTTGAGCTGCACCCGGCGCGTGGTGACAAACAGGCGATCGGTCATTTCAAATATCAGAACGTCGGCAAGACACCCGTTCATTTTAAGTCGGTCCACGCTTCATGTGGTTGCACCGCTGCGCAATCGCAAAAGGATCAGGTTGGCCCTGGCGAAAAAGGCGAGATCACGGCCACGTTCAACATTGGCGATCGCACAGGCACTCAGGTCAAAACCGTGACGGTGGAAACCGACGAGGCCGCGAATCAGAAAATGGTCCTGACTCTCACTGCTATTATCCCGCAGGAATTAGAGATCAGTCCGACTTTTGTTTTTTGGAAACAAGACGAAAAGCCGGATCCGAAGACGATTACGGTCCACGCGGGGAAGGATTTTAGCGTGAAACATATCAAGGTCACCTCATCGAGTCCGGATTTTCAGACCAAAGTCGAGGAAACCGGCGAAGGACAGTTCAAAGTTGACGTTCAACCCAGCGAAACGAGCCGTCTCATTGCTTCGACCTTGACGATCCAATCCGAGAATTCGCCAAAGACATTTTACGCCACCGCCCGCATCACGACTGCCCCGACTGCCCCGGTTGCTCCGGCCCCTCCAGCTGGTCAGAAAGCTCCAGTTGCTCCGGTTGCTCCGACTGCCCCGGCTGGTCAAACACATTGAAATTTTCACTGCCACGCCAGGCGCTCATACTCGCAGCGTTCTCCCTTCTTCCCGGTATAGGGCAAGCGATTTATTTTCGCGACAAGGTCTCCTGGCAATCACCGATTCCGTCTTCGGAAATGGTGAGCGTGGATCAGGCGCGCGCGTGGGGTAAAAGTACGATCTGGGTTGATGCCCGGCCGGACGACGAGTTCGCGCGCGATCATGTTCCCGGCGCGTTTTCCTTGAACGAAGACCATTGGGACAAACTGCTAGGGGAAGTTCTTCTTAGTTGGTCGCCCGATAAGAAAATCGTCGTTTATTGCAGCGCCCAAAGTTGTAACGCCGCTCGCGAGGTGGCCAAACGAATACGCGACGAAACGCAGCTCAAAGATGTTTTCGTTCTTCAGGGCGGCTGGGAAGAATGGCTGAAAAAGAATCGTTGAATTATTGAAGGCCTTGAATGACTAAGCACTACTTCTGGCGCGCTGTCGATCTTGTCGTCGGCGGAATTTTCATTTATGCCGGTGCGCTTAAAATGCTCGATCCGGTTCAATTCGCTAACGATATCGATAACTACAAGATCCTACCGTGGACCATTGGTGTCGCGTTAGCGTTTTATCTGCCATGGTTGGAAATTTTCAGCGGTCTCGCACTCATCTCCCGTTTTCTGTATCGCGGGGGATTGTCCATCTTAATCATCTCGATATTGATTTTTATCGGCGCAACCGTCGCCGCTAAAGTCCGCGGCCTCGATATCACTTGCGGCTGCTTCGGTCACTCCAGCCAGCACCCGAGTCTCCCGCAACACGTGGTGGTGGACGTTTCTATTTTCGTTGCGCTCGCCGCGCTGCTTTCAGTCGAACTAATGAAGAAGGCGCGCCATGATCAGAAAACTTAACTCCGGAAAATATCGGTTGTACTCACGAAAGAAGAATCCGAGAACGGGAAAGCGCCGCAATTTGGGAACGTTCAAGACAAAGGCGGCAGCTCGGAAACACGAGCAAGCAGTTCAGTACTTCAAGCGGCAGTAAATCTGGCGCGCGCTTCTCGAATTTACTAGGGCACGACCATCGGGCGTGCCGCTCGCACCGTACTCGATTTTTGTCGGCTTGATTGGACGGCGCTCTGTGTTCGACACTATGGGCGTAGCCTTCGATGAAACCGTTCCGACTGACCCTTCGATGCTTGCTTTCTCTGACTATCGTTGCGACGGCAGGGTGCGGGCGAAAATCGACGAGTCAAGTTGCAGGCGAATCGCCTGCAGCACAATCTTCGTCACCGCCGGTAGTTTCCACTCCTGTCCAATCGCCGAGCGCATCGCCGTCGCCAAGTCACCCGTCACAGCGGCCAACTCTCGATTTGTCGCGACTGGAGAACAGCGTCCGGCCGGCAGTCTTTTGGATCACGGTGTTTGATTCGTCTGGCAAGTTGCTGCGCACCGAGACTGCTTTTTTCATTTCGGGCGATGGCAAATTCATTACGACCGCGCATGCAATCGAAGGGGGGATCAATGCTGTGGCAAAGATGGCTGACGGCAGAATTTACAACGTGAGCGGGGTAATCGCAGCTTCCACAGCGCTCGACCTGGCTGTTCTTCAAGCCGATGCGAAATACGTGCCATTTCTGACATTGAACAAGAATCCAAACCTCGAACCTGACACGCGGGTCGGAGTGGTGGGCAGCGGGTTGGCCGGAACTGACGGAGCCCCTCGCGATGTGACTATCTCAACACAGCAGTCTGATCGCCTAGAAATCGCAGGCCCGATTTCTTCAAATTCGATCGGCTCACCTATTGTAAGCGAGAATGGAGAAGTTGTCGGTGTTGTGATATCAACTGGTGAAAAAGCGACAGTTCGACCTTCGAACACCGTGGACTCGTTGTTGGCTCGAATTGCATCTGACGCCAAACCTCGATGGCCGGAGATTGCTCAAGCCGCTCCTACACCTACACCCACGCCGCGCTCGACACCGAAACCGCGATTGGTTTATGCACCCGCGCCGGCATTTCCTTCTGAGGTACGTTCTCGTCCAGGTTCGGCGTGGACGGGCCGTTTCCGGCTAAATTTCAATGCCAGGGGAAACGTGACCAATATCCAGATTATCCAATCGACTGGAAATAATGTCCTCGATCAATCTGCACTCAGCACACTTCGGCAGTGGAAATCCGCCCCCGGCCAGGAATGGGCGGCAACGGTTCCTGTTACGTTCCAAAACAGGTGAAAGCCGAAGCCGCAGCCCTTGGTTTTCGAGTAAAATCCGGCTGGGCAGCTGTGGTTTTGCTTAGTGACGCAATTGACTCGCCTAGCCTGTGCGATAACCGAGTGATCGACTTGTCCGACCCACAATTTCCGGAGACACGCCAGCCGTACCACGCGGCCTTTGGAAAACTTGAAATGGACGCGAAGAAGACCAACCGGCGCGCAGGTATCGTGCAGCGTGTAACAAAACAATCGATCACAAAGCTTCTCGCAGCTTATCAGCGGAAAGGTTACGCGATCACGCGCGCCTCCCTGGTGGTTGGAAGCCAGCTCGATCCTGCAACAATCGCGAATCCACACATCCGCGCCCACGCGCTCGAGGGTCAATTGTTTCGCTCGGCGCTCGAGCAGGCTTTAAACGCGCACGGCATTCGCACTGCTACTCTCCTCGAGCGCGATGCTTATGACACAGCGTCAACTCAGCTTAAAAAATCCAGCGTAGATGTCCGGCGGACGATACAAAATTTCGGCCGATTTACCGACGGTCCGTGGCGCGCAGAGCAAAAACTCGCCGCTCTCGCCGCGTGGTTTGCGCTTTGCCACAAGTTTGTGTTGGGAGCGATCAAGAGGTGATGAAGATTCGCGCAGCAGCTGAGGCCGATCGCGATGCGATCTGGGAAATTTTTCATGAAGTGGTCGCAGCCGGCGATACGTATGCCATCGATCCTGACGTGTCGCGCGAAGAGGCGCTGGCTTACTGGTCTGGGGCAGATACGCAGACTTACGTCGCAGAAAGCACAGGGCGTGTTGTGGGTACATACATTTTGCGGCCTAACCAGTCCGGTGGCGGATCACACGTCGCGAATGCGGGCTTCATGGTCGCACCGGATGCGCGTGGTCAGGGAATTGGTCGCGCAATGGGTGAACATTGTTTGAACGAAGCGCGGCGGCTCGGTTTTCGGGCGATGCAGTTTAATTTCGTCGTATCAACCAACGAATCTGCGGTTCGTCTTTGGGAAGATCTCGGTTTCAAAATTGTCGGCACTTTGCCGAGCGCATTTCGTCATCCCGAAAAAGGATACGTGGATGTTTACGTTATGTTTCGGTCCCTGCTGTAGCGTGCCGCCGAGTGATGAGCGTGCAATTCTGGTTTGTAATTTTCGGTCGTTAGGCCGAATTGTCAGCAAGCGATGCAGACGGTGATCCAGGTAATTGCCACCGGGCGCGGATCGTTACGGAACAAGATCATGAACGATCCGCAGCTTGAGGAAAAATTTGGATTCATCAAAGTCTGGCACAAGCAGCCGAATCGTCCGCATGGTTGGGCGAAAATACACAGCGCTCGAGATCTGCACGGAGCGATCAATCTGGAGTGGCACGCGCATAGCAGCACGCTCATCTGCCGGGTTGTGACGAAGCTCGGCAACAAACCCAACTCGATCATCGGCGATTTCATCGATTACCTTCTTGCGCGTCATCAAAGCCGTATTCTTGCCATTCATATCATGCGACGTTGAATTTCGGAAAGTAATCGGAGAGCGAACGCGGCCTGCGGCCAAATGAATGTCATCGTCGTTTTGATTATCGGCGGAGCAATTGGCGCGCTCGATGGTATCGGAATTTTCTTTGCCCGGGATGAGCCCTTCAAAACCGAAATTTTTATCGCAGCGATTTTGAAGGGAATTCTCGTAGCTCTTTTGACGGGCGTGTCTTTGACGAGCTCCAGCGCGTGGTGGCAAGGCGCCCTGTACGGATTGCTCTATGGCTTTGCATTTGCTCTGGTGATTTTCCTCGCCAAGGGCGGATTCAAATCGATGGACGCTCCATACGTTGTGCCCTCCGGCGCAATCCTCGGAATAGGGATGGGTCTGTTGCTTGTTAAGTTCGCATTTCTCAAATGGTGATGTCAACCTCCAAGAGGCGCTCATTACAGGAGGCAAACCCGATATTGCTTGCATAACTGCTGATAGGAATATGCAAGACGAAAAAGCTGAAGGGCAACCGTTCGACCGCAGAGTTTTTCTCCGTAGCGGAATTGTTTTTACAGGAGCGATGTTAATGGGCTCTGGATCGCTGCGCGGCGCTGAAACGAAAAACAAGGATGAAGAAAAAGAGATCGAAGTCGGGCCGCCTGAAGATTTGATGCGGGAGCACGGTGTTTTGAAACGCGTGCTTTTGATTTACAGCGAACTATTGCGCCGAATCGATGCAAAGCAGGATTTTCCGCCCGAAGCGCTGGCTGATGCTGCGCGACTCATTCGCAGCTTTGTTGAGGATTATCACGAGAAACTCGAGGAAGATTTTCTCTTTCCGCGTTTCGAAAAGGCCAATCTGCTCGTCGATCTGGTAAAAGTACTGCGTACACAGCATCAGGCTGGGCGACAGGTCACAGATGTGACGATGCGCTTTGCGAACTTGCAATCGCTAAGGAACGAATCCGAGCGTCCGCGGCTCATCACGTCGTTGCAGCAGTTTATCCGTATGTACAATCCGCACGAGGCCCGCGAAGACACCGTTCTCTTTCCCGCGTTTCGTAAAATCGTTTCCCCGCACGAGTTCGATGCCTTGGGCGAGGATTTCGAGAAGAAAGAAGACGAGCTTTTCGGCGAAGACGGATTTGGGAAAGTCGTGGCCAAGGTTGCAGGAATCGAGAAGCGCTTGGGCATCTACGACCTGGCCGAGTTTACGCCGAAGATGTAAGGGAGCATGCGCGAACTTTTCATCACCGACGCGCCTGCAGCCACCGTTCTTGTGCGAATTATGGCGGGTAGCGTCTTTCTGTCCGAAGGAATTCAGAAATTTCTTTATCCGGAGGATCTTGCCGCTGGACGCTTCGCCAAAATAGGCATTCCTGCCCCGGAAACCATGGGTCCGTTCGTCGGTGGATGCGAAGTCGTTTGTGGTGCTCTGCTGATCGTTGGATTTTTAACCCGCATGATGCACGAGGCGCGTACAGACTTTTCCATGTGGCTCGGTCTGCTCTTTCTGCTAATCGTCGGCGCTGGGCGATGGTCGTTTGATGCGGTCTTAATGCGGAGACGCACCAAGTCTCAGTGGCCGACCGCCGCGCGATGAACGAAAGAGAATCATCCGGAGCCTACGGGGCTCGAACCCGCAACCTCCGCCGTGACAGGGCGGCGCTCTAACCAATTGAGCTAAGGCTCCTCGAGAAAGACAAACTGTAGAGGCGGCTATCCTCAGTAGCAACTCGCGGAGAAGAGAACTTTCGCGCAACATGAGATCGACATTGCGGTTGAACATTTTGTATATTGCAGCGTCGAACTCCGAAATGTTTCGCGAGAGAAGATTGCGGATGCGCCTGATAACGCTATAATGAGACACGGTTCGGCGGATTGACCCAAACCATAAATGAGTGACGAGCGCAGCGAGGGACTTCAGGGCGGAGTTGGGGACTCGGGTCCGGACAATCTCCTCGATTCATTTGATCAAGTAATTGCGTCATTGCCTCCGGGCGATCCGGTTCGACGCGATCTGTTGGAATTGCGGCCGCAGATTTCCGATCAACAGGAGACGATGGTCGAAGCGCGCCGAATGATCGAGAAGCTGGAAGAAGTCATCAAAAAAGTGACTTCACCTGCTAACCGGATCGGCACGTTTCTCGGCGCTACTTCAAAGGATACGGCACATATCGTAGTGGGCGGTGCCGATTATTACTGCAACGTCGATCCGCGCATTCCACTCGCAAAACTGAAAAAGGGGACGCGCGTCCTGGTGAACGAAGCGTTCGTCATCGTCGGCGATCTAGGATTCGAAACCGCGGGCCCGGTAACAAAAATTACCGAAGTCCTCGGGAAGGATCGGTTACGCGTCGGCTCGGAGCACGGCTTGCAATCGATGGTGTTACAGCGTTCCGCCGATCTTGCCGACTCCACGTTGAAATCAGGCGACGAAGTCCGTGTTGACTCAAACTATCGGATGGCGTTGGAAATGCTCTCGAGCACTAAGTCTCACGAGCATTATTTGGACAATGTGCCCGAGCTGCCGTGGGAAAAGGTCGGCGGTCAAGAGGCGGCACTGCAGGCGATTAAGGACGCAATTGAGCTCCCACTTTTGCACGCTGATCTTTTCCAGAAATTTCAGCATGCCACACCAAAGGGTTTCTTGCTTTACGGCCCACCGGGTTGCGGGAAGACGCTGATCGGGAAAGCGACTGCCTATAATTTGACCAGAAAGCTTGGCGAAAAAACGGGAGCCGAGATGCAGGAATATTTCATGCACGTTAAAGGCCCTGAGATTCTGAATATGTGGGTGGGCGAATCGGAACGAATGGTGCGCGAAATTTTTGCCACGGCTCGCGAGAAACGCAGCGAGGGTTTCATGCCATTTCTCTTTATCGACGAAGCCGAATCGATTCTTGGCACGCGCCGCGCATCGCGTCATTCGAATATTCTTTCGACGCTGGTCCCGATGTTTTGCTCGGAGATGGACGGGATCGATTCACTCAACGACGTGGTCATTATCCTCGCTTCCAATCGCGCCGATCTAATCGATCCGGCAATTTTGCGCCCGGGCCGGATCGACCGAAAAATAAAAGTTAGCCGGCCGGAGAAGGATGGCACGCGAGAGATTTACCGCATCTATCTCACGGACGATCTTCCTTATGATGGTGTGCTTGCCAAGGAAGCCGATGGAATGAGTGCGTCCATCGAGCGTCTGATCGAGCGTTTTGTGGAGTGGCAGTTTACGCGCCGCGACGAAAATAAATTTCTGGAAGTGACGCTGCGCAGCGGGCGCAAGGAAACGCTTTACCGCAGCGATCTTATTAGCGGCGCAATCATCGCCTCGATTGTGGAGCGCGCGAAAGCGATGGCGATTAAGCGGGCCATTGCCACTCAACAGGAAGAAGGGATTCGGGAGACGGATTTGCAACTCGCCTTCAATGCTGAGTACATGGAGAACGATATTTTCCCAACCACTGACATCACCGAAGACTGGCTCAAGCTGATCGATTACGATCCGGAGAACGTTGTCAAAATTTCGCCTGTTAGACCGGTTTCTGACGCGCGAGCTCGCGCAACCTTTGGCGTGATCTGAGCTGCGAAGAGAAAATGGCCACAGCGTCGCGTCGGTTTAGGTTGATCTCCATCTGTACGTTCGCCGAGTGAGATCGGAAAAGAGCAAGATCTGATGAAACGCGTCTTTGGGCTGGAGACGGAATACGGCATCACTCTCGGCGGTGCGGAGACTGTCGATGTCGTGGCCGAGTCGATCGAACTGGTCCGACGTTATACCGAGAACGGTGCGCTGATGAAATGGGATTACGAACTGGAAGACCCGCATCTCGACGCACGAGGATTTCGCGCGCGAGAATTACTTCAGGACACCGACGAATCGGCCTATTACGAGATCGACAAACGCCGCCCGCTCAGCTTCGAGGAAATAAAAAGCGATCTCGTGCTTTCAAATGGCGCGCGCTTTTACAACGATCACGCACACCCGGAATATTCTACACCGGAATGCACAACCCTTCAGCAGATCGTTGCGCAGGACAAAGCAGGGGAACGCATTCTGGCGGAGTGCGCGCGGCGTCGAAATCAGAAGTTGCCCACCGGATTTGAGGTTCGGCTTTATAAAAACAACACCGACTTTGCCGGGCACAGTTACGGTTGCCACGACAATTACCTGATGAGGCGCGATATCGCGTGGGACCGGATCGTCGCTGGAATGCTGCCGTTTCTCATTACCCGCCAAATTTTTGCGGGCGCGGGCAAGATGGGCATCGAAGTAGAGAGCGCGCAGGGCGAGCCGGGAGTCTACCAAATCTCGCAGCGCGCCGATTTCTTCAGCGTGGTTGTGAGCATCGATACGATGAATCGCCGCCCTCTAATCAACACGCGTGATGAGCCGCATGTGGATGCGAGTCGTTATCGCAGGTTTCACATTATTCTTGGCGACTCAAATATGAGCGAATGGGCCACGGCCATGAAGATTGGGACTACCGCGCTGATGCTCGACTTGATTGAGCGTGGAGAAGCGCCGCAGCTTGAGATCGCGCAACCCGTTGACGCAAACAAATCGATCAGCCGCGATCAGACTTACGATTGGATCATCGAACTGAAGGATGGGCGCAAAATCTCTGCAATCGATGTGCAACGGATTTATTTGCACGCTGCGAGCAAACTCAACAACGGCGCGAGCGAAGATCGACAGTGGATATTACGCGAGTGGGAAAATGTGCTCAACGATCTCGAGCGGGACGTTATGTCAACGAGAGACCGCATTGACTGGGCAGCGAAGAAGTTCTTGCTGGATGCGTTACAGGAGGAGGAAAAACTTTCCTGGAGCGACCCCTGGCTGCAATCCATCGACCTTGAATATCACAATCTCGATCTCGATCAGGGATTGTACTACGAGCTAGTACGCAAAGGTCTGATGCGCCGCATCACGAGCGAGGAGGAAATCAAGACCGCGATTTTTGGCCCGCCAGAGACGACACGCGCATTTTTCCGCGGCCGCGCCGTGGCGCGTTTCAACGATGAGATTTCATCAATCCAGTGGGACGAAATTGTCTTTGCAAACGGAGCGCAATCATACCGCGTCGCGCTGCCAGAAGCGGCAATGAACGAGCGCTTGGACGCGCTCAATCACGCTGCGCGCAACGGCAAGGATTTCACTGAGTTTATGAGCGCGATCTCGCAGATTGATTAAGCCGACACCCAAGCGGCCATCCGTTGGCTATAGCGACTACTTAGGCTCTCTCTTAATCTTTATCTTCGGCACGCATCTTCACCGCATGAATTAGATATCCAACGGGAAACAGCGTAAAACCGAGGATGGCGCACAGCATATCGAGGTAATGGCCAGTGCTGTTCTTTAATCCCCAACCCATCCAAGGAAAGATACGAAGTTCTTCGAACACGTGAATGAGACCGACGACGAGCAAACTCGTTGCTCCAAGGAACTGCAAGATCGATGAGACACTTCTGCTTCTTAGCCAAATGACCACTGTGCCAGCAAACAGCGCGCACATTGGAATCAACGTGATGAATTCTTTGAACGCTGAATGATTCATAGCTTCTTTGCCTGACGGTCGGCATGAGCGGCGCGGGGCCGGCTTCTATACGGGCGCAAAGGCGGCTCACACGCGATCGTTGTCACCCCGCACAGTAACGCTGATTCCGCGAAGAAAGCCACGCACTCGCTTGATCAAATGTCCTTCCGCAGCTTGCGCCTTCTTTTGATTTCGGGTTTTTCAAGGTTTCCGCAGGCTTCCTTTGCATCATTGGCTGGGTCACAAAGAGTGATTCCTCGACTTCGCTCGGAATGACAAATCCGCAATCGAAAATCGCCAATCGAAAATAAGATCACTCCCACTCGATCGTGCTTGGTGGCTTACTGGAGATGTCGTAACAAACTCTGTTGATGCCTTTGACTTCGTTGCTGATCCGGCTCGAAATGCGCGCCAACAATTCGTAGGGAAGCCGTACCCAGTCGGCAGTCATACCGTCTTGGCTTTCTACGATGCGAAGAACAACGGTGTTTTCGTAGGTCCGTTGGTCGCCCATTACGCCGACCGATTGCACAGGAAGCAAAACGGCAAATGACTGCCAGACTTTGTAATACCAATCGGCTGCTTCCATTTCGCTTTGCACGATCGTGTCCGCCTCGCGCAGAATTGATAGACGCTCGGACGTAACCTCACCCAGAATGCGGACAGCAAGGCCAGGACCCGGGAAAGGCTGACGATATACGATTTCTTTAGGCAAACCGAGCTGCAATCCCGCCTGGCGCACTTCGTCTTTGAATAATTGGCGCACCGGCTCGACCAGCTCGAAATGCATTTTTTCAGGCAATCCGCCGACGTTATGATGACTTTTGATCACTTGCGCGGGGTTGCCCTCGATCGATACGCTCTCAATCACATCAGGATAAAGAGTGCCTTGTGCTAGAAATTTGTAACCGCCGTGCTTCCGCTCGCCGTTTCTCCGATCCTCTTCGAGCAGTTCCTCGGTCGCGTGTTGAAATACTTTGATGAATTCATTGCCGATCAGCTTTCGCTTCGTTTCGGGATCAGTCACACCTTTCAGCAGCGCGAGAAAACGATCGCTGGCATCCACGTATTTCAGACGCACGTGAAAATTTTCGCCAAAAACGCGCTGCACGATTTCTTCCTCGCGCGCGCGGAGCAGCCCGTTGTTAACGAAAATGCACGTGAGCTGGTCGCCGATCGCCTTGTGCAGCAGCGCAGCGGTCACGGAAGAATCGACGCCGCCGCTCAAACCGAGCACGACCTTTTGATCGCCGACCTGTTTCCTGACGTGAGCGCAAGCCTCTTCAATGAAGGAGCCCATTGTCCAGTCCATCGCGCAGCGGCAGATGTGAAACAGAAAATTCTGAAGAATCTCCCTGCCACGCGGCGTGTGTGCGACTTCGGGATGAAATTGCAATCCGTAGAGCTTCCGTTGCGGATCTTCCACCGCGGCGAAGTCGCAGCCTTCAGTGGTCCCGGCGACGCGAAAGCCTTTCGGCAACACTGTCACCTCGTCGCCGTGGCTGTTCCAGACGTCGAGTTGCTCGCCTAATCCGCCTAAGAGTTCTGACCCGTTCTTGATGTGCAAGACGCCTGCGCCGTACTCGCGGCGCCCGGTGAATACGACCTTTCCGCTAAGATGATGGGCCATCAGCATCAGCCCGTAACAAATTCCCAACACGGGAACACCTAGCGAAAAAATCTCTGGATCGATTTGCGGTGCGCCCTTGTCGTAAACGCTGGCGGGTCCGCCGGAAAGAATCAGGCCCTTCGGCTTCAATGCAGCGATTTCAGCGGCTGGCGTGTCGAAGCGAATAATCTCCGAGTACACCTGGCATTCACGGATTCGCCGCGCTATGACTTGCGTGTATTGCGAGCCAAAATCGAGGATGAGGATTTTTGAGTGTGTTGGTTTGTCGGCCATCTTCAGCACGCTACGGATGAGTTTGGGGTACGCTATGCTCTCCGGCCGGATCGCCAGGAGGTCGCTCCAATGGACCGAGGGTTCCTTGGCCGGTCACGCCGCGTTCAAACTGCCCCTGAACTTCTTGCGTGGTGCGTTGTTCGAGCGGGTCGGCGCAGCCGCCCAAAACCTGGCATGCGATCACGAGGAAGATCGACATGCGTTTCATCTACACATTTTATGAATGCCGTGGGGCATTGCAATGACGGATTGCGGAATGACACCAAGTGATTGGTTAAAAGGTTGAATAGCTTAAACGGTCAATGCCTTTCCGTTGTAACCTTTCAACGTTTCAACCTTTCAACTTTTTAGCTCCTCTGCCATGATCGATCTCGAACTCTTGCTGCAAGGTTATCGGCTCGGTGTTTTTCCCATGGCCATGGAGGACGACTCAATCCAATGGTTTTCGCCCGATCCGCGCGCGATCCTGCCCTTGGAAGATTTTCATGTGCCACACGCGCTGCGGCGTCTTGCGCGCAAAAAAGTTTTTCAAACGAGGATGGACACCGCGTTTTCGAAAGTGATCGAGGCGTGTGCCAAACGTGAAGATACATGGATCAATCTCGAAATTATTGAGAGTTACACCCGATTGCATGAGCTCGGTTACGCGCACTCCGTCGAAGCGTGGAAAGAAGGCAGGCTCGCTGGAGGACTCTACGGCGTTGCGGTCGGTGGCGCCTTTTTTGGTGAATCAATGTTCCACCGCGTGACGGATGCATCGAAAATCGCCTTGGTGGCGCTGGTCGAACATTTATGCGCGCGGAAATTCGCGCTGCTGGACACGCAGTGGCTCACCCCGCACTTGCAACAATTTGGCGGTATCGAAATTTCGCGAGACAATTACCTGCGCCTGTTGCGCAGGGCAATTGAATTGCCGCGAGAATTCTAGTCGTGGCGCCGTCTAACGCTTCTATGTTTTACATTCGCACGTTGATTCGCCTCTCCCTTTCCAAAGGGAGAGGGGGAGGGTGGGAGTTTTTGTGGCTTTGACTTCTAGAATCTTTGACAACCCCCCACCTCAATCCTTTCCCCTTGCTGTAAGGGGAGAGGCGGCAGAACCGCTGGGATTTTATCAGAGCTTTTATACACAGGCTGACGAAGTGCCAAAATAGTGCATCGAACGCGTGTTGAGCCTCAGGCGTTTTCTGCTTTAGTAAGCAGCCCGCTCATCGGCGCGGGCAGACGAGGGGCGTTTTGCAAAGGCTGGGTAGCTCAGTTGGCAGAGCAGTGGACTGAAAATCTAGTGTCTGCCCCTCGTGGCGTATTCGCTCCCTCGCACGATTGCGAACATGCGCGAACTAGAATGACCAAAAAAGACCGTGGTACGGTCAACACGGTGTCAACGGCTCTCGGATTTTGCTTGTCGCGCGCTTGCCGAATCGCGTAGAACACCCCGCCATGAAACCTCCATTTGTCCTGTTCCTCGCTTTGCTTCTGTGTGCCTGCGCAGACGTGCAAGAGCATTCTCACATCGTTGGCGGGCGCACCGGCACACCGCTTACGGCATCCGTCGGAGATACCGTTCTGCGTGTATGAAGCCGGCGGGCGGGTTAGCGGGTCGTTCGATGTTTTGCTTTCCGATAGGTCGCCCGCTTCTTACGGCGCATTAACAGCGGGTGTGGTCGCGGTGCACTAGGGATGTGTTCAGGCTTGGCGCGTATGATCGCGACAATGCGCAGCTTGAATTCCTCGATGGTTTCGACTGGGCGCTGTTGCTTCATTGCTCATCAAATACCTAAAAAGCTTCGCAGGTGCATCGTGAACATTCTCACGCGCATCATTACGACCGTTTATATCATTTTGTCATTGCCGTGTGTAGAGCAAAAGCGGCAGCATTTCTAACGCGAAACAAATTGATAGCCGCGTTGCGCCCGAAGTGATCGGCATTGCTGGGGCAGATTCCCGGGAGTAACGTGTAGCTATGCCAAAAAGCATGTTCATGCTGACGCTGATTTTTATCGCTGGTCTCAAAACATGTAATGGCACGAAGCCAAATCCGTTAACGAAATCCAGCACTACCATGAATAGGCCCACCACCTCTACCCAGACAGTGGCAGAAAGGCCCACCTTCGCTTCGGACATCAGGCCGATACTCGAGTCCCGCTGCCAGCCCTGTCACTTTCAAGGCGGCCAGATGTATGAGAAACTGCCGTTCGATAAACCAGAAACAATTACTAAGCTGGGGACAAAGTTGTTCACGCGCATCAAGAACGAGGACCAACAACGCGTCATCAGGGAGTTCCTCTCGAAACAGTCTGCGAGCGCTGACCGCTAGCGAACGCGGCGAGCCGTGTGGAGAACAAAAGGGGCACAATCCGCCTCCGTGGAGTACTGGCAAATCCGCAATGCTGGATCAGGCGCGCGCACTCGACCCTTCCGGGGAGTACTACCTTGTCTCACATCAGCGCACGTAGATGGCCGCAGCTTGAACCCGGTGGTTAATCAGCGGTCCGCCAACGTTGCCGGCACCGCCATAAAAGCTATGCCCACTAGAACCGAAACCGCCGACGCCAATGGCTAAGCCGCCAGCCG
>JBKOYG010000018.1:0-71926 GCA_046725285.1 Verrucomicrobiota bacterium | reverse complement strand
AAGTATGGAATACGAAAACGCCTGGTTAGTAAGCAGCCGAACGTTGCGCGGGTCAAGCCGCTCGGCTTCGTTAAAATAGGACTCGCTCCGGCCCCAGTCACCTTGCCTCCGCGTAACATAGGCCAGGAATTCAGGAATCCGGCTGTTGTTTGGCAGGAGCTGACGTGCTTGCTCAAAGTAACGCACCGCGGTGTCGTAATCCTTTAGACAAGCGTAATGGTAATAGCCATTGGCGAAGATGGCCTCCCCGAGATTAGGCTGAAGAGTCAGCGCGGTTTGTGCTGCCTGCCGTGCCTCTTCACGCAGAGCCACCGTTGGTTGCAGAAACGATGTGATGTAGCCGCGCGCATCAACGTATGACAGCAGCGCCCAGGCAAGGGCGAACTTCGGATCCAACCGCACCGCTTCTCTGAGATATTGCTGCGCACCAAGGGCTGTAGCGGTTGTCTGGATAGGTTTCAGTGAGTAAGCCATACCGCGCAGGTAGGCATTGTAAGCCTCGGGATTGTCAGTCGGTTTCGCAGCAACGACTTGCTCTTCCCGGCCAGTAAGTTTCGCCCGCAACTGATCGGCGATGGTTTTGGCCACTTCACTCTCGACCGAAAAGATGTCAGTCAACTTCCGGTCGTAGGTGTCTGCCCAGAGATGGGAATCGGTTTGCGCGTTAATCAACTGCACATTGACCCGCACCTGGTCGGCCGCTTTTTGCACGCTGCCCTCAAGAACGTGCGCTACGCCAAGCTGCCTTGCGATCTGGGAGAGATTGCGAGGTTTGGTTTGATAGCGCTGCGTGGAAGTGCGCGAAATCACTTTTAAATCCGCGACGCTAGCCAGCCGCGTGAGGATCTCATCCTGAATGCCGTCCGCGAAATACGCATTATCGGGATCGGGGCTGAGATTTTCAAACGGCAGAACAGCGATTCCGTTTGTTACCGGATGCCGGATAAATTCACTTTTCCAAACAATCCAGCCAGCGGCTGCTGCCAGTGCGACTAGAGACGCCACCGAAAGTGCTCTGGCTGGATTCCGCTGGACCCATTTCCTTCCTCGCGCGAAGGCTCCAGTGTGCCGCGCCTGAATTGGTTCGTGCTTTAGCCAACGTTCGAGATCTTCGGCCAGCGCGAGAGCGGATGAATATCGACGCTTCGGATCTTTCTCCAGACATTTAAGACAAATTGTGCTGAGATCGCGATCTACTTTTGGATTCAGCAAACGCGGCGGTCGCGGCTCGGTGTCCAAGACTAGCTTGATCGTCTCGTAAGTTGTTCCACCGGCAAAAGGTGGCTGACCGGTCAGCAGTTGGTAAAGCACTGCGCCAATTCCATAAACATCTGTGGCGCCGGTTACTGCGGCGTTGTTGCCGACAGCTTGCTCCGGCGCCATGTAACTGGGGGTGCCCAGGACGTCCAGAGTCTGTGTGACACTGCTTTCAGATTCGACTAATCGAGCAAGACCAAAATCGGTCAGATGCGGTTCGCCTTTTGCATCCAGCAGAATGTTTCCCGGCTTGATATCTCGATGGAGAATCCCGTGCTCATGCGCGTAATGAACCGTGCGGGCGACCTTCGCGATGAGTTCCACCGCATGCCGGATCGAGAGCGGCGCTTGCCTAACGACTGCATCAAGCTGGCCACCTTCGACGAATTTCATGCTGAAGTAGCACGAGCCATCGCGCTCGCCCACTTCGTGGATCGGAACGATACCGGGATGCTCTAACCTGGCTGCGGCTTCTGCTTCGAGACGAAAACGTCTCAAATGTGCTTTGCTCGCCCACTGACCGAGGCTAATGACTTTTAGCGCGACCGTGCGATTGAGGCTTTTCTGCCGCGCTCGAAATACCACGCCCTGTCCGCCTCGACCGATTTCCTCCAGCAATTCGTAATCGCCGAAGTCCATTGATATCGGCGAAGGCGCGGGATCAACATTTACTCCATGCTCGGGTTCGGCTGCGCCAAGAGCCGCTTCCAGCAGACACGCGCCGCAGGAGTGCTGTGGGGAATCGGGCGGAATGGCTGCTCCGCATTTGCGGCAAAACCTCTCCGCGGTTGTGATTCTCATCGCGCGGCCACTCCTTTCACTTAAATAATGCACGGAAATTCTCAACAGGTTACGCCCGCAAAACACCAATCAAAATGGCGCAGCTCATTTTAGGACTTATCCGCCAAACACGCCAAATGACACAAAAACTTAGAAGGAGATTGGTTCATCGAATTCTGGTTTGGGACGTGTCTTTGCGATGCGCTCGTACTGCAATTTGGGGTAATGGCCAAAGTTGACGAGAAGACCAAGTTCAAACCTGCTAGCTTTCAGGTAATTGAGAACTTGCGCGCGATGCTCGTCAGTCAGTTCGGTGACAGCTTTCAGCTCCACGATTATTTTGTCGTAGCAGACAAAATCGGGGAAATATTTCTGGGTGAGAATTCTGCCTCGATATTCAAGGGACAATCCCGGCTGCGCAATTGCTGGAATACTGCAATGCTCGAATTCAATTCCGAGACATTCCTGGTAAGCGGGCTCGTAAAAGCCGCAGCCCTTGTCCTTGTAAACTGCGAAGCACGCGCCAATGACTGCGTAGCATTCATCCTTGAAGATGAAGTCAGACACTAATTTCTTTGGCGTCATTTGGCGTGTTTGGCAGACTAACCTTTCGTTGCAGGAAAGCTAGACCGACTCATTCGCGTTAATTGGTGTTCATTCATGGTTCATTTTTACGAGTGCAACGCAGCGATGAGGTGACGCAGCTCATCTTCAATGTCCGCTGGCGTGGCCACCGTTTGCGCGACTTCCTCACGCAAGAGCTGTCGGTAACGCTGTCGGAGTCGATGGAAGGCTTGTTTGACCGCGTTCTCGGTCATGCCAAACTCGCGCGCAATCTCCGCTTGCGACGGTCGATCCGGTTCGTCAGAAAGCAATGTGTTCAACCGCTCCAGCAGCGGTCCGTTAGCTGATCGCTGAGATTCCTCGCGCAAGCGCGCGAACACCCGGTCGAGCACCGTGAACGCCCAGCGGCGATCATAAAGCAGATCGGCGCTGAGCATGTCGCTGCGATCGAACTCGCTAGAGTCGTACGATGCGATCCCGTCGAGGGGAATCAGCGCTCGGCCGCCGCCGCGTTTGATCGCCGCGGCATCACGGCGCTCGTTTGCCATGAAATGCTTGAGCGAAGCCAGAAGAAAGGAACGCAAGCGGCCCTTTTCCTGTCGCACGGATTGGAAATCTTTCCGCTCTAAGATCAGCGCGAAAAAACCCTGGGTGAGGTCTTTCGCCTCCTCTGGTTTAGTACCCTCTCGCCTAAGGAAGCCATAAATAGGTCGCCAATAAGTGCGGCAAAGTTGTTCCAACGCGGCCTGTGCTGCTGGTGTGGGGCCTTGCGCTTCAGCACCACGCTCCAGTGCGTGGTCGTAAATGCGACTGCTTCGTTTTGCGAACTGGGAACCATCCGACTCCCGACGCCTCATCGTGACCAGCGGGCACCCTGCAATCAAGAATAAAAGTCGAGAGTGAGAATCAGCCCTGCGTGTGACGGAACAGACGCTCGGTCGGGGAAGCGCGCCGAGCCTACCAAATTACGCCGGGAGAACGGTCGAGAGCGTTACCTCGCTGTCGATGGTTTGCTCAAGAACGTTGTCAACCGTGGCACCGACTTTCGATCCATCGCGATCGATGATCCAGACTTGCTGGCCTTGTTCGAATGGGCCGCGCGCCATTACCTTCAGCAAAATACCCTCCTCTGTAGCGGGATTTTTGAGTATCTCGACGCAGATTGCGTCGGTTTCCCCAAAGTCAGCCTGCAGCCTAAGTTTATCGTCTATTTTCGGCGTCTTCATTGCGAAGTCAGCTTTACGTAACGCAAAACTAAATCGCTGCTCGCCCTTCCTGCGAGCGTGTCCCTGGCCATAAACGAATCATTCACAAATGAGCCATTATCGCATTACTCAGATCGAAGATTACCAGTCGCTTGTTGGCCGCGAGACGGTTGAGCGTATTCGTCAGAAGGCCGCCAAACTGAAAGGATTGCGCGTCGCAAATTTCAATTCCACGTACTACGGGGGTGGCGTTGCGGAGATGGTTTCATCGCTGACCCTGCTTATGAACAGTCTTGGCCTGCGCACCGAGTGGCGCGTCATCCAGGGCACACCCGATTTCTTCTCGATCACGAAAAAAATGCACAATGCCCTGCAGGGCGGAGAAATCGATCTCTCCAAGATCAAGAAGGAAATTTTCGAACAAGTGATCTACGAGAACAGCGTGCGCAACTTTCTCGATCACGACTTTGTCATTGTGCACGACCCGCAGCCGCTCCCGTTGATCGAGCATTACGAAAAGAAATGCCCCTGGATCTGGCGTTGTCACCTCGACCTTTCCCGGCCAGACGCGGAAACTTGGAAATACCTGCGGCGTTGGATCGATGGCTACGACGCGGTGATTGTGAGCTGTCCTGAATACAAGCAGGAGATAAAGCCGTCACAGCACGTTTTCATGCCGGCGATCGATCCATTCACGATCAAGAATCGTCAATTCAGCGACAAGGAGGTCGACGAGCGTTTGGCCCACTACAAGATTCCCACCGATTTACCGTTCGTCGTCCAGGTTTCGCGCTTCGATCCATGGAAAGATCCGAAAGGCGTAGTGGAAGCGTTCAAGTTGGCTCGGAAGCAAATCAATGCCCGGCTGGTGTTGCTTGGCAATTTTGCAACCGATGACCCCGAAGGCGAAGAAATTTTCCGCTCGCTCTGCGCCTGCCGGGACGAGCGAATACTGATTCTAACCAGTGGCGACGACACAGCCTTGGTAAATGCTCTGCAAACACGGGCAGCGGTTGTCCTGCAAAAATCATTGCGCGAAGGTTTTGGGCTGACGGTGGCTGAAGCGATGTGGAAAGGCACGCCGGTCATTGGTGGGAACGTCGGCGGGATTCGCTATCAAATCGAAGACGGCGTGAACGGCTTTCTCGTCTCCTCTGTCGAAGAGACGGCCAAACGAATCGTTGAACTGGTCAACGACAGGGAATTGCGCGATGAGATGGGCGCTAAGGCGCGCGAGACTGTTCGGAGAAATTTTCTCCTGACCCGTTATCTCGAACAATATCTCGATCTCTTCGGCGTGCTGTAGCAAGCAGCTGCCTCGGCGCTATGCGCCGTCCGAAAACGTGCATCCCCGCGGATGCAGACGCCCCACAGGGGCGTGGCTACAACTTTTGTGAGACAGCTTCTAACGTGTCTCTGCCAGCTCGCCGGGCGGCACGGCGTGCGCTTTCGGCTTGTCGCTTAAGCACACGATACAGAAACCAAACAATAAAACAGTTCACGAGCAGAATGAGGGCGCCCACCAAACCCGGGCGATGCCAGAGATGACGAATTTCTATTGGAATCAGCGTCGCGGTCGCAAAAACCATAAGAAATTCCGCCCAGCGTTTTTGCATGTAGACGCCGATTCCTTCGGTGAAAAGAACCGCTGTATAAAAGAGGGCCAGAAACCCTGTAGCCCGCAACGCGCCCCCTGCGAGCACGGCTTGCAGTTTGTGCAGCAAATAGGCGACAGCTCTGCTATGCTCCAGCAGGATTTCGTCCGCAATCCAATTCGAGAGCGCGTCCAGCCAACGGGTCCGTGCGTTGAGAAAGAACAGCGAAATGCCCAAGATCAGGAGAAGCACGCCCTTGGCGATTTTGAAGAGCGCGATCAGTCTGAGATAGCGAACGCGACGCGCACCCTGCAAAATAGCAGGGTCACGATGCGCGCGTTCACTCATTGGTTTCACTGCTCGCCGATGTTGGCCGAGCCCGCAAATTGACCCGGCTGCAAGGAATGATGGTTGCCTATATCCGCATTGGTAGGGCGCGCGGTCCTCTGCGCGCCGATTGGGATTCACAAAACACGGCGCGCACGGAGTGACGCGCCCTACCAGACGTTAAATTTCGTCTCGTTGTTCGTGATCTTGTCGCCTGGTTAGCCGGCAATGATCGGACTCTCCCGGCAGCAAATTTCCAGTTTGTTGCCATCAGGGTCTTCGAAAAAGAAGGCGTAGTAACCCGGACTGTAGCTTCGGCAAATTTCTGGCCCCTCAAGTTTTTTCCCGCCGGCTTCGCGCACGCTCTTTGCAATCCGATCCACTTCTTCCCGCGTATCGGCCCAAAACGCGATGCGCGTGCGATTCGGTTTGTGGTTTTTATCTGGACTAAGGCAAAAGAATTCCGACGGTTTGTCGCCGCCGGCGGAATAAAAAGTATGGAAGTATCGCCCCGGTTTTTCGCGAACAAATCCAAGCTGCGGCAAGAATTTTCCATAAAACTTTCTTGCTACAGCCGTATCTTTTACTCGTAAGTCGATATGATCAAAGCAGCGCGTTTTCATTTTGCAATTCTCAATTGGTTGGCTTCGCAATTCAATCGCTCGTGACGCAGAAGCTTTGCGGAACAACTGGAGGGCGCCGCATCAGCGTGCGCTCGTGCGCCGGGTTATTCGTTCTCCGGCGCTTCGCCAACGGCGTCATTTCGTAATGATCGGACTCTCCCGGCAGCAAATCTCCAGCTTATTTCCATCCGGGTCCTCGAAGAAAAACGCATAATAGCCGGGACTGTAATCGACGCAGATTTCAGGACCTTCAAGCGCCTTGCCGCCCGCTTCACGCACGAGCTTCGCCAACTGATCCACTTCTTCCCGCGTATCTGCCCAAAACGCAATGCGCGTCCCGTTTGGCTGATGGTTCCTATCCAGTGTGAAACCGAAAAACTCCGACGGCCTGTCACCACCCGCAGAGTAAAACGTATGGAAAGCCTTGTCCGGGTCTTCTCCACTTGGCGGCGGTTCGTGCCGTTCGCGAACAAATCCAAGTTGCGGCAAAAATTTCCCGTAGAACTTTCTTGCCACGTCCATGTCTTTCACTCGTAAATCGATGTGATCAAAGCAACGCATTTTCATTTTGTGATTCTCAATTTGTTCGCCTCGCAATTCAATCGTTTGTGATGCCGGACCTTTTTGCAGAAGAATTGGAGGCCCTGCGTGCGCGTGCGTTGGATCGACATCTCCGCGAAATCAGCGGCGCGCAAGGACCCGAAGTGGAAATCAGCGGCCGCCGTTTCATTAACTTTTCGTCAAACGATTATCTCGGTCTCGCAAACGATCCTCGATTACGCGAGGCAGCGACTTTAGCGATCAACAAATTTGGTGTCGGCGCCGGGGCGTCGCGCCTGATCAGTGGAACGCAATCGCCGCATCTACGCTTGGAGCGCGAGCTGGCAAAGTGGAAGGGAACCGAAGCCGCGATTTGTTTCAGCAGCGGATATGCCGCAGCGCTCGGAACGATTCCGGCCTTGGTCGGAAAAGGAGATGTCGTTCTGCTCGACAAACTCTGTCACGCCTCGCTGATCGACGGCGCGAAATTGAGCGGGGCGGTCCTGCGCGTGTTTCCACACAATCATCTCGGCAAGTTGGAAAGCCATCTTGAATGGGCTCGGCGCGAACATCGGGGGCAGCGCGTTCTCATCGTCACTGAATCCGTATTTTCGATGGACGGGGATCGCGCACCATTGCGGGAGTTCGTTGAATTAAAAAAACGGTTCGGGGCAGTGCTAATGCTCGATGAAGCGCACGCTGTGGGAGTGATTGGTCCAAACGGGCGCGGCCTCGCAGCGGCAGAACAATTGAACGACGACGTCGACATTCAGATGGGAACGTTGAGCAAGGCGCTTGGCGCAAGCGGCGGGTATATCTGCGGCTCGCGCACGCTTGTCGAATGGCTGATCAATCGAGCCCGTTCCTTAATTTATTCCACCGCGCCGCCGCCAGCAATCGCGGCAGCCGCGCTCGCCGCAGTTAATTTTCTTGCGTCGCCAGAAGGCGAGGAGCGGAGGCTTTTGCTCTGGGACAGAATCAGATTGATACAGCAACTTCTGCGGCGCGCCGGATTGAAAGAAGAAGACCTTGCTGCCCGCAGCGCAATTTTCCCTTGGATCGTGGGCGACGAGAAAGCGGCACTTGATCTTGCGGCCGCCCTGCAAGGCGACGGATTTCTAGTTCCAGCAATTCGCTATCCAACCGTCCCAAAAGGCTCCGCGCGATTGCGCATTACCGTGACGGCTGCACACCAAGAAGATCAAATCCGAGCGTTGTGTCAGGCAATCGAGCGACATTCGCTGTAGTAACTGTCTTGAGTTCAAGCGAAGCAAGCAGTGGGTTTTAGGGCCTGGTTAAGAGCGAGGATGAGTTTTCGCATCACAGCAGTGAGAGCGACTTTGTGCGGTTTGCCGTTGCTGCGCAGACGCTGATAGAAGTTGCGCAGGATCAGGTTGTGACGCGCAGCCACCAGTGCGGCCATTTAGAGGCCGCAACGCAAAGCGCGACGCCCTCCGAAGATGGTGCGCTTGCTAGGCAGGGTGCCGCTGTCACGGTTAAATGGAGCCAGGCCGGCGAGCGCTGCTGTTTGAGCGCGATTGAGTGTTCCCAGCTCGGGCATTTGCGCCAGCAACAGCACGGCAGTGCGCCTACCCACGCCCGCGATCGCGGTAAGCTTTTGCGCTTTTTCGTGAAGCGTTTGGTCCTGTGCAATGAGGGCAGCCAGCCGCGCATCGACTAGAGCCATCTGCTTCTTGAGCGAAGCCAAGAGGCAGCCAGTTAAGCGCTGTAGTTGTTTATCGTTTAACTGGGCCAGCCGATTTTGCTCTGCAACGAGCATACGGCTCAGGTGTCGGCGCTGCGATTCTAATTCGCGTAACTGCTTTTGTTGAACCGACAGAGGCAGTGTTGGCTCTGGTTGCATGACGCTGCCAAAAGCGCACAGCACGCGCGCATCGACCTTATCGGTCTTAGCCAGAATGCCAGCCGCACGGGCATATTGCCGTACCCGATTGGCTTGCACCAAGCTGAGTTTAATCCCGTTTTGTTCTGCGGCATCGAGCAACCCACGCTCGTAGCCCCCGCTGGCTTCGCAAATCAAATGCACCGGAAGAGCACTTTGCTTGATCCATTTGATTAATGCGCCCCATCCGCTTTTGCCGTTCGCAAAGCGACGAGAGCGCTCCGCCCAAGCTACATCCAAATGAGCTTTCGCCACATCAACCCCGACATAGACAACTGCACTGTTCATAGGTTAAATAACTCCTGCTTGTAAATGCGAGCTGGCCAGGCTGCGCGTCCCCACAAAAGGGTCCGCAACCTGGTCGCTCCAGTAACTGTTCGAGTTTGAAATAACTGCGCGGCTACCGATCCCACTACAACGCGAGCTTGACCCCTGGTCAGCATCCGCCACCGGCAAGATCTGGCAGCCGCTTTGTTTTGCAGCACAGCCGCTCAGTTGCCAAGATACAAGCCACCGGTTCGCCGCAGGACGAATCCGTCCGGTGTGCGGACCTCTGGCCGGTAATCGATAGGCAGAATATCTGGATTGGACGGCCCGCTGGGCCGTGGCTACAGGGGTTGAGGCGAAACTTAAGCGTCCAGAAATCGCTCCAGGATCGGTTTCAGCTTTTCTATGGTCGCTTCCGGCCAAAGCTTGCGGTCTGTGATCAGCGCGGTATCCAATGCGAAATGTTCCGGCCAATTCGGTTCGGTTGGAATTTGTGGAATCACATGAAGAATCACGTTCCGAGCCGTTTCTGCATTTGCCATCAAATGGCTAAGGACGATCTCTGCTGAGACTGGTTCCTCTTCCACCTTCCAGCAATCGTAATCCGTGATCATCGCCATTGTCGCGAACGCGATCTCCGCCTCGCGGGCAAGTTTCGCCTCCGGTAAATTCGTCATCGCGATCACATCGAAACCGTTGCGGTGATTGAATTCTGATTCTGCACGGGTGGAAAAAGCAGGGCCATCCATATTCACGTAGGTGCCACCGTTATGCACCGTAACGCCCAAGGATCTCGCTGAGTCGGCCAGAAGATTTCGCAACTTTGTGCTAATCGGCTCGGCAAACGAGATGTGCGCGGCAATGCCCTCTCCAAAAAATGTATGAGTATCGCGCCGGCTTGTGCGGTCATAAAACTGGGAAGGCAGCAACACATCGCGCGGCACATATTTTTCCTGCAGGCTACCCACTGCTGCCACCGAGATGATCCAGCGAACGTTAAGCGAACGTAGCGCATAGATGTTTGCCCGGTGATTGATTTCATGCGGCAAAATCCGATGACCGCGGCCGTGTCGCGGCAGAAAATAGACCTGGCGTCCGCTAATCTTTCCACGAACGAGCCTGTCCGATGGTGGTCCGAATGGCGTATCGACGTTGTGTTCGGTTGCATCGCGCAATTCTTCTATCTGATAGAGACCGCTGCCGCCGATGATCCCGATTGCAGGAGGCGCCTTGCTCATTGGAACCCGCGATCCGAAAACGATCAGCCGGATTTCTCCAAGTGTTCCGCGATCTCGGTAAGAATGCTCGCCGTGAGTTTCGAGCGGTCCACAATTCCGTCAAATCTGCCCGCTTCGTCGAGCACCGGTAGGACCTGCACGTCCAGCGAGTTCATCCGGTCCAAAGCTTTTTGCTTGTCGTCGCTTTTGTGGAGCGCGTTCTCCGATGGAATGAAGCCAGGCAAAGCCTCCAATTCGGCTTTATTCGCGCTATCCAGCCAGTCCGCTAAGTTTGTAGCGTCGAAGCGCGGGTGTGACCCACGAATGATATCCGCAATTTGCCGGGCGTCCGCGATTCCAAAAAAGGTGCCGTCAGGATTGTTCATGACGATGTAGCTCAGAAACGGATATTGGGTCAGCTGGTCCAGATAATCCGCAATCGCCGGGCCCGCATAGCCTCCCTGCCCAATGGTGAAACTGAGCGCCTGACTCTTGGCATTAATCATTTGGGGAATAACCTCCGGTCCCCCCTTCGACATCGTGCGCACAGGTTCGCTCACAGCGGCCAGAGTCAGCTTGGACACTTGAGGGCCGACAGGCGATTTCGACGCCAGCTTAATTGCAGCGACAATCTTGACTTCGCCAAAAGCAAATTCCTGAGTTTTACCCGTGAGAAAAAGCCACAGTGCAACAGGCACCAGCGCCAGCACAATGTCGGAATTCTTGATGTCAATCCGGTTGCCGGCCTTCGCCCGCAGCGCGACGAGAAGTGCCAAAACTACGGCGAAAATTCCCAAGGCGATAATAACCGTGTTCATTACGACCTTCTAAGGCGTCTTAAGGTTCCGCTTTGTTTCGTCGCCGAGCATAGCATCCGCCTCCCGACGGACAAGACTTTAGGGCGACAAACGATAAGCGCTGGCCATGGGAAAACATGATCACCCCGGACCATTCGTTTGAACTGATCTCGTGGCGTGCTGCCTGACTTTGTGTCACTATTCCGCTTTCGATGCCGAAATTTTTCATCAAGACTTACGGTTGCCAGATGAACGAGCGCGACTCCGAACAGGTCGCGCACTCCCTCATCGCTCGGGGTTACGAGCGGGCCGCGCACGAAACAGAAGCTGACGTCGTGCTTTTGAACACGTGCAGCGTACGGGATATGGCCGACCAAAAGGCGCTGGGAAAAATGGGAATGCTGGGGCGGATGGCGAAAGACCGGCCCCATGTGGTGTTCGGTTTTCTTGGATGCATGGCCCAGGCGCGCGGCGAGTCGTTACTGGAGAACCTGCCCCACGTCGATCTCGTTGTCGGGACACAGAAATTTCATCGTGTTGCAGATTACGTGGAAGAATTGGTGGCCAAGAAAACAGCGCGCTCGGCAATTGCGGCCTACCAGAATCGCGCAATGGACGACCTGCGTTTTTCAATCGTCGATATTGCAGAGGAAGCAGGCTCCCAATCGACGATTCGCGATCAACAGCTGGCGCCGAGGCAGGCCACAGCGTTCGTGTCCATCATGCAAGGATGCAACATGCATTGCACTTTTTGCATCGTCCCGCAGACGCGCGGTGCGGAACGCAGCCGTTCCATTGACGAGATCGTGCGGGAGGTGCGCGAGCTGGTGGCGCGCGGCGTGAAAGAAGTCACGTTGCTTGGGCAAATCGTGAATCTGTATGGCCGACACGAGTTTCCAAAACGCAACGGCAAGAGTCCTTTTGTGCAGTTGCTGGAGGCAGTGGATGACATTGAGGGCCTCGAGCGACTGCGATTTACGTCCCCGCACCCCATCGGTTTCCGCGACGACTTGATCGAGGCGATTTCGCGTCTGCCAAAGCTGACTGAACACATTCATCTCCCGTTGCAATCCGGTTCCAACAAAATCCTCAAAGCAATGCATCGCGCCTACACCGCGGAGAAGTATGTCGATCTTGTCCGGCGTATCCGGCAAGCACGCACGGGCATTGCGATTACCACCGACATCATCGTTGGATTCCCAGGTGAGACCGAAGAGGATTACAAACAGACGCGAGATTTGGTTGACGAAACCCAGTTTGATAACGCGTTTGTTTTTCGCTATTCGCCGCGCCGCGATACGCCCGCCGCGGAAATGCGTGATCAAATCGATGAGCACATCAAAGAAGAGCGCAATCAGGATTTGCTCCGGATTGTCAACGAATCGACCCGCCAGTCTGGCGAACGTTTGGTGGGCCGCACTGTTGACGTTCTTTGCGAAGGCCCGAGTAAAACGAATCCAGCGCGGTTGATGGGCCGAACACGCACAAACAAGATTGTCGTGTTCGAAGGCAACGAAAAACTGATCGGCGAAATTGTTGATGTACAGGTGCAACGCGCCAACGGATTCAGTTTGTACGGCGCGCCGCTCCTGAAAGATCGCGGCACTTTTTAAGTTGCATCCGCCAAATGACGAGTTGAAAATTCGCCGCCGCCGGACGAATCCGCCGTGGCGCACTTCCCGGTGATCTACCATTTCTCTTTACAAACTGCTGGAATCATCGCAGGCGCATTTCTCGTTTTGATCAGTCTGCCTGGTTTACTAAAACCGAACCTCGCCAGCGCTGCACAAAAGTTTCCGCGGTCTCACGTGGCAGGAATATTCCTGCTAACCATTTGTCTCGTCTGGACGTTCTGGCTGCTCGCTACCATCCAGATGGGGGAATTCTCGTCTTTTCGGCGTCCCCTGCTCATTGCGTTGCCCATCGGCTACGGACTAGTACTGCGTTTCGTTGGAGAATTTCTTGCCGTGCGCGCTCTTGGAATTCTTTGCCTGCTGGCCGCGGAGCCACTGCTCGATGCGGCCTTCCTGCGTTACGAGACAAGCCGTTTGCTTGTAACGGTCTTTGCTTACTTGCTAATTCTTGCCGGCCTGTTTTGGGTCGCCATCCCGTACCTGCTTCGCGATCAAATTAATTGGACCACACGAAGCGTGTTTCGCTGGCGCTGTTTGCACGCTATCGCGCTGATTTATGGCTGCGTGATTCTCACATTCGCGTTTACGCAGTATTAGGGCTGTGGCGGCGGTCTGCGACCGCCAGCAATCCGGAGAAGTTGTGGCACCATTGATTTCGGCACTCATAGCGCGCCGCTACAGTGGCTACTCGTGAACCGCATTCTGGTAATCCGCGGCGGCGCAATCGGAGATTTCATTCTCAGCTTGGCAGCGCTCAAAGCACTCCGTCAGGCCTATCCTGATGCGCACATCGAGATTCTTGGTTACAAGCACATCGCAGCGCTCGCGGAAAATCGGTTTTACGCGCAAGCAGTTCGCTCAATCGAATATGGGCCTCTCTCCAGCTTTTTCGCGAAGAATTCAAAGCTGCCGGCAGAATTGGCAAGTTATTTCGCGAGTTTCGATTTGGTCATCAGCTATCTGTATGATCCGGATCGCATCTTTGAAAACAACCTCCGGCGGTGTGGTGTTGAAAATCTGCTTTGCGGGCCCGCCAAGATCGTCAAAACGGGCGGCCATGCCGCGAGGCAGTTAGCGCGACCGATCGAAGAGTTTGGGATTAGAGTTGCTGATCTCACTGAAAGAATTTTTCTCTCCGAAAAAGATCGCCAGTTCGCCCAAGAGTTCCTCCGGAATTTAGCGCGACCGATTTTCGCTATTCATCCTAGAAGCGGCAGCAAGGAAAAAAACTGGCCGCTAGAAAATTGGATCGAGTTAGTCTCAAGCAAAGGCGGGTTATCAAGGGCAAAGGGTGAATCTGGCCACATCGGAAAGCAGCTCTCTCTGGTCGTGGTCTCGGGCGAGGCAGATAACGCGCAGACCGCTCAATTGGAGCATGACTGGAAGGGTCGCGATGTTCGCTTCGCAAAAAATTTGCCGCTACCGCAACTGGCCGCCGTCCTCGAACACACCATCTTTGTGGGACACGATAGCGGAATTTCGCACCTTGCCGCCGCCGCCGGCGCAACCTGTGTCTTACTCTTCGGTCCAACCGATCCCGACGTTTGGGCGCCCAGGAACGAAAATGTGCAAATTGTCGTCGCGCCAAACGGCAGACTCGAGAATCTGGAAATTGCGCCAGTCCGAGCGGCTCTGACCACAGCCTTGCGCAGCGTTTTCCAACTGGGCTAGCGACGGCAAGGAGGAACTGGAGTTTCTCAGGCCTTAATCTTCGTACCCGCGCGGAAATTTCTGGTGCCATTTCCATGCGCTCTCGATGATCGCCTCCAGCGATTGGAACTGGGGTTGCCAGCCAAGTTCTTCTTTGATCTTTTTCGAAGAAGCGATGAGCCGTGGCGGATCGCCAGGTCGGCGCGGCCTCTCAATTATGCCGACTTTTCGTCCGGTGATTTTAGCGCAAGCCGCGATAACTTCGCGAACACTAGAGCCGCCTCCCGTCCCAAGGTTGTAAAATGCGCTGTTGGCGCCGCCAAGCGCCAGCATGTGCGCCCGCGCAAGATCGACGATATGAATGTAGTCGCGAATACATGTGCCGTCGGAGGTCTCGTAATCGGTACCGTAAATTTCGACATTCGGTTTTTGGCCTAGCGCGACCTTGAGCACGTTGGGGATCAAATGTGTCTCCTGCCGATGATCTTCACCGAAGTTCTGAGTGGCGCCAGCTGCGTTGAAGTAACGCAACGACACGAACTTTAATCCATGGATCCGATCGTACCATTGCAGGATTTTTTCGAAAGCGAGTTTCGATTCGCCGTATGGATTGATCGGCTGTGCCGGCGTCGTTTCCTCGATTGGCAACCGCTCGGGCAGCCCAAAAATCGCGCAGGTCGATGAAAAAACGATTTGCTGAACCCGCGCCGTAATCATGGCATCGAGCAGATTCAACCCGTTGCAAATGTTGTTGCGAAAATACTTCGACGGATCGCGCACTGACTCGCCAACGAGCGCGTTTGCCGCAAAATGCATCACGGCGTCCGGGCGGTTGCTGGAAAGCGCAGCCTGGATTTGCGTGCGGTTGGCCAGCTCGCCTTGTATGAAGTTCGCGCGTGAATCGACTGCCCGCCGGTGGCCTTCAGTCAGATTATCGAAGATGGCTACTTCGTGACCCTCATTCAGCAACAGCTCGGCGCAAACGCTCCCGATGTAGCCGGCGCCGCCAACAACGAAAATTCTCATGCGCCCAAATTGCGGCGTACCTGACCCGCCTGTCAAAACAAGCCCAAGGGGCTAGCTTTTTTTCTTTTGTGGCGGTTTTTTGGAATCCGCGCTGGCGAGCAGCTCCTTTTTCCCTTGTGTTTTTTTCTGCTGCAAACTCGAGACCATCTTCCGCACACAACCGTTCTTGCAACGCGGTGTGAGCACCTTGAGGCTCTCTTCCTCCGAACCCCATTGCAAGACATCGATATCAACGTGACGCACTCCCCAGCGCCTCATGTCGAGCCGACTCGGCTTATAAAGGTCGATCGTGTTGGTCCCAACTAGCGCCGTTCCGTAATCGTCGATAACATATTCTTCGTTTGTCGAGCTAATGCGAAACCGCGTGCCGAGCGGATAACGCGACCAATCGGACGCGGCGCTCATCACCCGACCGTTGGAAAGTCGACTTCCAATTGCGTTGTGGGATCCACTTCCTTCGCTGTGGGTATAGGCGGTAGTGCGGACGTTTGGTATACGCGCGCCGGTAAGACTCGATTTCGACTGCGTAGCACAGCCAACGATCAAACAAGTGCAAGCTGCTGCCACCGCAAGGTTAAGGCACTTCGGCATCGGCAATTTCCCTAGCAGCCGAAGCGGCCAAGGGCAAGCAATAATTTACAAAAATCCCTAGCGGGACGACCAATTCACGGGCGACTCTGTGAGATTCCGCTGAGCCTACGATGCCGACGACAACTCAATGCGTGGTCGTTTGCGCCATCTCGGTTGTACAGTGTGGACAACGTGTCGCCTTGAGGGGAATCTTCATCGCGCAGGCTGGGCAGTCTTTCTCTTTTGCCACCGGTTGCCTCACTTTGTTAACGGCCCGAACTAGCAGAAAAACTGCAACAGCGACAATGAGAAAATTAATCACAAGCGTGATGAAGTTGCCGTAATTCCAGGTGATCGCCCCGGCTTTCGCTGCGTCGCCCGGGGTATTGAAAATGACGGCGCCCTCCCTAGCCGCTCGCAAGACGACAAATTTGTTGGAAAAATCGAGTCCGCCGGTGAGGAGACTGATTGGCGGCATGATCACATCTTTGACGAGTGAATTGACGATGGAACCAAAGGCAGCCCCGATGATTACGCCCACGGCCAGATCAACCGCGCTGCCTTTGACGGCGAATTCCTGGAATTCTTTCCAGATCTTCTTCATATGACGATGTTAACCAATTTTTTCGGCACCACGATCACGTTGCGCACACTCTTGCCAGCAATGCGGTCTTGAATTTTCGAGTTCGACAACGCGGCGGTTTTCATTTCTTCGTCAGTCGCGAAAATCGACATCTTCATTCGATCACGCACCTTTCCATTAATTTGGAGAACCACTTCCACTTCGTCTTCGACAAGTAACCGCTCATCATAGGGTGGCCAGCTCTGTTCGGAAATATCGCCGCGCGCGTCGCTAAACTTCGTGTTGACCTTTTCCCATAATTCGGAGGCAATGTGCGGCGCGAACGGACTGAGCAAAACCAGAAAGGCGCGCATTGATGACAGCGGAATCGTTTCGGCGCCGGTGAATGCGTTTACGAAAATCATCATCTGTGAAATTGCGGTGTTAAACGAAAATGACTCGATGTCCTCGGTGACTTTCTTGATGGTGGCATGGGTTATCTTCTGCTGTGCCTTGTCTGGTTCGATCTGCTTGATTTTCGCAGACAATTCCCAGTCGCCTCCCTGGTTCTCGGTCATGAACAAACGCCAGACGCGTGCAAGAAAACGCGACACCCCTTCCACGCCGCGCATGCTCCAAGGTTTCATTTGCTCCAGCGGTCCCATGAACATCTCGTAGCAACGAAACGCATCGGCGCCGTACTGGTCGATCACATCGTCCGGATTAACAATGTTGCCACGCGACTTGGACATTTTCTGACTATCTTCACCAAGGATGATTCCTTGATTGACCAGTTGCTGGAACGGCTCCGGCTTGGAGACGTATCCAAGATCAAACAATAGCTTGTGCCAGAAACGGGCGTAAAGCAGATGCAACACCGCGTGCTCGGTGCCGCCCACGTACAAATCGACCCCACCCGGTTTGTCGCCTCCCATCCAATAGCTTTCGGCATCCTCGCCTACAAAACGTTGATCGTTGTTTGAATCGCAGAATCGCAGGTAGTACCAACACGAGCCGGCCCATTGCGGCATCACGTTCGTTTCGCGCGTCGCTTTTTCGGAATAACCAATCCAATCTTTCGCCTTGGACAGCGGCGGCTCGCCCGTTCCGGTGGGCTTATAATCTTCCAGCGGCGGCGGCATGATGGGAAGTTCGGTTTCGCCTAGCGACCGGTGTTTGCCACCTTCCCAGACAATCGGAAATGGTTCACCCCAGTAACGCTGCCGTGAAAAAAGCCAGTCGCGCAATTTGTAATTAACCGCGCCTTTGCCCTGACCGCGTTCCTCCAGCCATGCGGTGATTTTTTTCTTTGCTTCCGCGCTCGTTAGGCCGTTGATGAGTGGAGAATTGATGGCAACGCCCTCGCCAGTGAATCCAAATGCTGGTTCATCTCCTGTTGGTTGAACGACAACCACAATCGGCAGATTGAACTTTTTGGCGAATTCCAAATCGCGTTCGTCGTGTGCGGGCACGCCACCAATCGCGCCAGTCCCGTAGCCAATCAGCACATAATCAGCGATCCAGATTGGAATCTTTTCATTGGTTGCCGGATTAATTGCGTACGCTCCGGTGAAAACGCCGGTTTTGTCTTTCGACAGATCGGCGCGTTCGAGATCGCTTTTGCGCGCGGTCCGTTCGCGATAGTCACGCACCGCGGGCCATTGCTCCTCGGTGACAATTAGATCGACAAGCGAATGTTCCGGCGCGAGCACTAGGAACGTTCCGCCATAAAGCGTGTCGGGACGTGTCGTAAAAACGCGCACTTTTTGGTCGCATTTATCGATCTTGAAATCGATCTCTGCGCCTTCGCTTTTGCCAATCCAGTTTCTCTGGAGCAACTTGATTCCTTCAGGCCAGTCGAGTTTGTCGAGTTCATTCAGTAATCGCTCCGCATACGCGGTGATTCGCAACATCCATTGGCGCATCGGCCGGCGCACAACCGGGAATCCGCCGACCTCGCTTCTCCCATCGACGACTTCCTCATTTGCCAGAACAGTGCCGAGCTCCGGGCACCAGTTCACCGGCACGTCAGCGACATAAGCGAGGCGAACTTCATCCGGGTTCTTGCCGTGATAAGTCGAAATGGGCTCGGCTTTATTTGTGGCCGGATTGAACCAGGAATTGTAAATCTGGAGAAAAATCCACTGCGTCCATTTGTAATAGCGTGGATCAGTTGTGTTGATCTCACGTTGCCAATCGTAGGAAAAACCAATCCGCTTGAGCTGTGTCTTGAATCTCGCCACGTTTTCACGCGTAGTGATTGCCGGGTGCTGGCCACTTTTGATCGCGTACTGCTCCGCAGGAAGACCGAATGCGTCCCATCCCATCGGATGCAAGACATTGAATCCGCGCATCCGTTTGTAGCGCGCGATGATATCTGTGGCGGTATAACCTTCCGGATGACCGACGTGCAGACCTGCGCCGCTCGGATACGGAAACATGTCGAGCACGTAGAATTTTCGCTTCGCGGGATTGAAACCTTTCTCAGCGGGATTGGGCGCGTGAAAGAGCTGCCTCTCTTCCCAGACGGCCTGCCATTTTGGTTCGAACTCGTCGAATGGATACGGTTTGCGGCGCTCGTTCACGATCTAATCACGAATCTAAATGTTGATTGGTGATTTATCCTGAATCCTGTCGAACGGCTATGCAATTGATTCTCGCCACGCGCAATGTGCATAAGCTCCGCGAGATCCAGCGAATTCTTGGCCCGAAATTCGCGGCGAGCCGCCTCTCAGATCGCGATAAGGTCGCCGAGGTACACGAAAGCGGTAGTTCATACGAAGAAAATGCGATCCTGAAAGCCGTCACGGTATCGAGACAACTACCAGGACTGATCGTCGCAGACGATTCGGGATTGGAAGTTGACGCGCTCGGCGGCGCTCCTGGAATTCATTCTGCGCGCTACGCGGGCCAACATGCGAGCGATAAAGAAAACATCTACAAGTTGTTGGGCGAACTTGCGCGAGTCGGGGCCAGAGAAAATAAACGATCAGCGCGATTTCGTTGCGTGCTCGCGCTTGCGCGTGACAGCCAGATTCTGGCGACGTTCGAGGGAACTGTCGAAGGAGTGATCGCCGATCGAGCACGCGGCGGACGCGGATTTGGCTATGATCCAATTTTCATTCCAGCGGGATTCGAGAAAACTTTCGGTGAATTGCGTACCGAAGTAAAGAACAGAATCAGCCACCGAGGACAGGCGATTCGCGATCTCGCTGCCAAACTTGCAGCCCTTGAGCCAGGTGACTAAGGCTTTGCTGGTGGCGGAGGTGGTGGTGCGGCGCCGGGAGGCGGAGCAGGAGCTGAAGCGGTGGGCCCCGCAGCTGCTCTGATCTGATACCCAACTTTTGTGATTCCAACCGACCGAACTTTGTCGAGGACCCCAATGACATCACCGTACATGGCCATCGGGGTTGCGCTGATTGAGATTTTGATGTCCGGATTTGCCCGGTGGAGTGCATAAAGCTGCGGGAGGACTTGGTCATCGGACACGTACTGGTTATCGAAGAACACAGCGTTTCCTTCCAGCACTTTTATGGAAATGAAATCCCTTACCCCGCTTGGCGGCGGTCCCACCGCGGCCGGCAAATTGACGCGAATGCCTTTCATGTGAGTCTGGCTCAGGCTCACCATCATGAAACTGGCGAGCAGAAAGAACATGATGTCGATCAACGGGATGATCTCGATCCGTGCACGTTTATGCGGAACTGGCGAAGCGAGTCTCATATCTAGTACGAGGCACCTGTCATGGTGAAGGTAATGGGAATCCTGACCTTTGAAACTGTCCCGGGTCTGAATCGCCACTGCCGGAAGGTACTTACCGCGGCGTTGTCCAGTATGGGGTTTCCAATGCTCTGATCCACGGAAGCGCTGGTAACGCTGCCGCTGCCGGAATCAACGTCAACAACGATTACGCCACTGCCAGTGATATGACGTGCACGCGCCTCGTACGGGTAGGGGGGCTTTGGCCCGTAAAGCGCGAGGGCTTTCGCTCGAGACATCGACATTGGTCCAGGGCTTTTGATTGGAGCGAATTTTTGCGCTGTTTGTGGCCGCGGCGGTGGTGTTCTTTCTTCGACGAACTCAGGCTTGATCTCTGGTGGTGGAGGAGGCTCTGGGATCGGAATATCTTCTGGCGGAGGAGTGGACTCAGGCGGCGCCAATACTGCCTCGACAATTTGCTGCGGTTGCGGGGGAAGCTCCACCGCAACGACCTCGCGCTTCTGAGCCAGCGCAACCGCCGTCAGGTGAATCGCCATTGCAGCGCCAAATGCGGTCCAGATGTACCATCGGGCCGGCGGCCGGTAAATTAGCGGTCTTACTTGCGTCTCTTCCATGTCTAAATCACCGGGGCCCCGGAACTCCCTTGAGCGATTCGCTCTTAATTTCAAACGAGATCTTATAGTATCCGGCCGAGCGGATTAGATCCAGCGCATGGGCAACGTTGAGGTGGACCGAGTCCTTATCGCCTCGAACAAACACCTTCGCGTCAGGGGCTGACTGGTGCGCCATGCGCAGACGATTTAAAAGGTCATCGTCGGTGACTTCGTCCTTGTCGAAGAAGTAATGGCCGTCTTTATCGACCGAGACGCTGAGGTACTCGCGCTTTGTCTGCGTCTCACCCGAAACACCCGAGGGCAGGTTCACCTTGATCCCTTTCATGTGCACCTGGCTCAGGCTCACCATCATGAAACTGGCGAGCAGAAAGAACATGATATCGATCAACGGAATGATCTCGATCCGCGCCTTCTTGTGTGGAACGGGTGAACTAACGCGCATGGGAGATCTCTAGATTGAAGACCGTGTTGCTGAGGAGGGCGTTCCCCTCTCGATCGTCACTCCCTCGCGTTCTCTAGTTTGAGCTTCGAGCATCACTTCAAGGTTCGTGGCTGCGGTTTGCAGCTCGAACTCCAAGTTAGACACACGCGAGGTGAAAAAGTTAAACGGTATCAGCGAGAAAATTGCGATACCAAGACCGCACGCTGTGGCGATGAGGGCCTCCGCGATACCGCCGGTGACCGCCTGCACCGCCAGCTCTTCGTTCCCGAGGAAGCTGAATGACCGGATCAGACCCGTGACGGTTCCCAACAGACCGAGCAAAGGCGCCAGCGTAACCAGCGTGTCCATCACGACCAGAAATCGACCGGCCCGCTTGATCTCGATGCCGGCAGCCACTTGTAATGCGCCCGCTAGTGAAGCGTGCTGATGATTGAGGCCGTTCCACATCATCCGCAACACCGGATCGCGCGAGCCGCGTGAAAGCGCGGAAGCCTCGGCGGTATCACCCTCCTCGATCGCGGTGAACACTTTCTCGATCCGTTTCGGATCGCGCCGAAACCAGCGGCCACCCCACCAAAGGCATCGTTCGATCACCACTGTTAGCGCGACGATAGACACGATCAGAATTGGCCACATGACAGGGCCGCCTTTGTGAAACTTGTCGATCAACCAGTTACCGGAAAGGTAGCCAGCGGGTTTCGCTTCGGCAGCTGGCGACGGACTCGCAGCGGCTGCAGTGGGACTCCCCGTAACCCCTGGCGCAGGGCTCCCTGCAGCTGCTGGCGCGGGGCTCAACGTAACAGGAACTGTCGCGCCTGGAACTGCAGGCTGGCCTTGCTGGCCCGGTTGTGCTGGCTGGCCTAGTTGAGCTGGCTGGCCTGGCGGCATGTTGGTCGCCGGCGGCTGTGCCACCGCGCCGGGCGCGGGCGCCTGAGCCCCCGGGCTCATACCGGGAGCTGCGGGTGGATTTTGCGCGGGCGGCGGAGATTGCGCGACCGAATTTAGTGCAAGCATTAGCGAGCAAACGCAGGCGATGAATGATGTTTTCATAGTTTTATTAAATCAGGAATTTGATGAAACGATTGCGGTAGAGGAGTGCCTTTATCGCAAAACAACTACTGGCGAGTCCAGCAAAACTTTTCACTTTTTTGCTCCCGAGGATGTACCCCTATTTCGTAATATCGCTACAGGCAGGATGTAAGGCAAGTCTCATCGTGTTTTGTCATGGCAAAAATTCTGCTGCGCGAGATGCTCTTGCGACGCGATCGCAACGCCATTGCGTAGGCGCGACCAATTATCGATTGCTGCTTCCAATCGATCTCCGGCATGGATCGGACCAACACCAGCCGGCGTTCCCGTTAAGATTATATCGCCTGGCGAAAGTGTCAGCGACTGACTCGCAAAGGAAATAATTTGCGCAACCGAGTATATCATCTGACTCGTGCGCGTACTCTGGCGCACCTTCCCGTTCTGCCGTAACTCGAGTGAGACGTCGCTCACGTTTACATCAGCATACACAAACGGCCCAATCGGCGTGTAGGTATCAAATGATTTGCAGCGACCAAATTGCTTTTCGGTCTTTTGTAAGTCCCGGTCGCTGATATCGAGACCAATTGTGTAACCGAAAACAAAATCCAACGCTCTTTCTGCCGGAACATTTTTCGCAGACTTGCCAATGACGACTGCCAACTCCGCTTCGAAATCCGTTTGATGATCAGGAAACGCAATTTCGATTGTGCCATTGTGCGGCAAGAGCGAGCCCGGAGATTTAAACCAGATCAATGGCGTTCCAAGCGGTGTCCGCTTCATCTCTGAGATGTGATCGGAGTAATTGAGGCCGACTGCGATCAACTTCGACGGCGCCACAGGAATATCGACGATGACATTCGTTAGGCGAACAATCTCGCCTGTCGGCTCGACGTCGATCCAGAACGGATTTCTCAGGACGTGAACCTCGTCGCCTCGAATCTCGCCGTAGAAAAATCTATCCTCAGATCTAAAGCCGCCGAACGTGCGCATCTGAGAAATTGTAGGGCAACCGCTCCGGTTGCCGAATCAAAACTTGCCAGGCGAAGCGGCTGCCCTACAACCGCGGCTTCTCATTTTGGAGCAACGCCTATAAAATCACGCACCGGTTTCTGCTCCGGAATTGAAAACGCGCTACCGTCTTCCCGAGCGAACCAAAAACCGCTCGACGATCCGCCATCGAGATTTAGTGCGCGTTCAATTCTCAAATCCTCGGCGAGCAATGTTGTCGCGAGGATCTTCGACAATTCTGCGAGCGAAACCGCAGAGCAAACGCCAAGTAACCCGCGATTGGTGCTTGTTGTCGCGGCAAACGTCCGCCGCGCCACATTCGAATCGTTCAAGCCGCGGATGCGCTCGCCTCGACCAACAAGGAAGGGACCGCATTGAATTGCGGCCGCTACCCGTGAATGCGGCGAAAATTCGCGGCTGCGCACGATTTGTACTCCACGCGATGACGCAACGAGCACACCGGTAATCAACCTTGCGCGCTGCAGCGGCGCGATCGTTTGCCCATTTACGATCCGCAAACCGATCGGCGCGAACTCCTCATTGAAGTAGCCGCCGTTCACTCCAGCGAGACATTTCTCATGTTTCATCATTTCGCCGAGACTATCTGCGCCACCCTCATTAGGAAAGACGCGCAATGTGCAGGATTTCGCAGAAAAAATCGCAAGATCGCCAGTGATGCGTCTGCTCGCAGCGGCGTCTTCCAAAATAATGTGCCGATGAAAAACGCCCGCGCGTCCCGGCTCCGAATTGGCCGAGGCAATCGCCCAATCCGCGTGCGCGGTGGTTCCAACCGCGAGGACAAGGAGAGCGGACAGCCATGTTCGCCCGGACTCGGCAGTCCGCGTTCCTGGAGTTTGAAACATTGCCTAAGGGCTGCCGACGAACTTTTGCAGCAACGCTTGAAAACGAGGATCGTTCCGCAATGGGTCCCAAATCGGATTCACGTTCAGGCCTTGTACCGTGACGTTGCTCGGCCGACTCAACAGGCCTTCCAAAATTTCAATCGCGCGATCGTTATCGCCAAGAATGGTGTGAACTTCTGCCACGCCAGCCGTAATTTCCGGACCCTTAAAAGCATCCTTGCTTTCGGGACGCAGCTCTGTCGCGTGTTGCGCTTCGGCCAGCGCAGCATCCTTTTCACCGAGCCAGGCAAGCACTCTAGCAAGGTAACCATGCATGTCTGCGTCGTCGGGGCTCTGTTTGAGTTGCGCCTCGGCGATGCTCTTGGCTTTCAGGAAAGCTTCACGTGCGCCCGATTCATCCTGCAGCGCTTTTTGCGCAATGCCGGCGAGATAATACTTGGCGAACAGGGAACCGGGATGAGATGTAAGCAGCCCGTCTGGCAGACTTTTCGCCTCCTCCAACGCTTCTCTGTACTTGCGCTCCAACAGAAAGACGTCTACGCGCGCAACAGCAGTCTTGGCTTTTTGGTCGCCGTTCATCGGGATCGTTCTCGCGGCTGCAAACGCTTTCTCTGCGACGCCGAAATCGCCTTTCCCAAAAATGGCCAGCTTCGATTTGACCTCCAAAGGGTCTAACGCGGTTGGATTCAAAGCCACGGCGCGGTCGATGGTTTCGCTGGCTTTATTGAAGTCCCGCAGCATCTGGTAATTGTAAGCGAGATTTTGCAGCGGCCAGCTATCCTTGGGATTTAAACTGACGGCCTTCTCGAGATTAGCATTCGATTCCTCCCATTTTCCCTGCCGACGCTGGATCGCGCCGATGGCGAGATAAACTCCGGCGTCATTGGGCAATCCCCGCTGGGCAATTTCGAATTCACGCAAGGCTGCTTCATAGTCGTTATCGCCGTAGTAATAGGAGAATCCCAGGGCGAGATGCGCCTCCGGCAAGTCGGGTTGCAATTCCAGAGCGCGCTCGGCAAGAGCCCGCGCTTTTTCCCGCCGCGCTGCTGTGTTTTCTCTATCGTTCACAATCCAGCTTTCCAACTGCGAGTAGCGCGCTATGGCGAGCGCGAATTTCGGGTCGAGTTCGATGGCGCGCTCGTAAAGTTGCTCGCTTTGTTTTAATTTTTCGAAATCCTCAATAGCGCTCTGAAGATTGTGCGCCTGCACGAAAGCGAGGTAGGCCTCGCCATTTTCTGTAGGCTTGCGTGTCACTTGCGATTTTTCATCAGACGACAGCTTGGCCTTGAGCGCTTCGGCGATGTTTTGTGCCAGATCGCTTTGGATCGCAAAGACGTCGGTCACGTCCCGATCGTAATCGTTCGCCCAAAGATGCTCGTCCGTATTCGCGTCAATCAATTGAACGTTCACGCGCACCTTGTTTCCGGAACGGCGCACGCTGCCTTCGAGAATGTTGGAAACGCCAAGGGCCTTACCAATCTCGCGGACGCTCGTCGGCTTCCCCCTGTACTGCATCACCGACGTGCGCGAGATCACTTTCAAATCACCGATCTTCGACAAGTTGGTAAGCACATCGTCCTGAATGCCGTCGGCGAAATAGGCGTTCTCCTTGTCATCACTCAGATTTTCAAACGGCAGCACTGCAATCGACTTGTCAACTTTGTGCGCTGACACTCGAGGCAGGAGAAAGAACCCTGCGGCGGCCGAAATGATCACGCCTGTCGCTACAAGCATGATTACATTGCGACGTCGGTGTGTTCCGGATACGGCGGTCGCCGGGGTTGCCCGAACGCCCTGCGCAGTGATGTCGTACGCCCAGGCAAGCATAAGCGCGATCGGAAAGCCCAGGAGCAACAGCGTGATCACCAAACGCAGCGCCCAGTTCGGCAATTCCCACGCCGGAAACGCTGCGGACGCCAGCTGTATCACGCCTCCGGCAGCGATGATATAAGCCGCCGCCACGCGGTAAACCTTGCGCCGTTTCAGTTCCTCGAAGAAGCCGGTCATAACAGAGATTTGGACGGCCGGGACTATAGTTCAACGGCGAAGAAATAGATACGAAAATGAGGAGCGCCGTTCATTTCAAATGATCATCATTCGCCTTGCGAATTCCTTTTTGCGCACGATTCGCGATGATGGCCCTTGCCGACAATGAAAAACAGAACCGCCGCTAAACTTTTGCGTCGTGCCGGTTGATCAAAGCTTGAAAGCGCGGATCGCTTCGCAGCGGATCCCAGACCGGATCAATTTTCAGAGAGGAAACTGTGATTCCACTGGGCGTACTCAGCGAGTGGTCAAGAAGTAAAAGCGCCTGATCGGTTTCCCCTGTCCATGTATAAATTTTGGCGAGCTCAAGCGTAGCTTTTGGTCCCTCGAGGGCATCCTGAGATTCGGGCAGAAGGTCGACTGCGCGCTTGCCTTCGGCGATGGCCGCTTCCTTCTCACCAAGTCCAGCTAGAATATGACCGAGCAGCGCATGCCGCATGGCGTCGTTCGGAGCTTCGCGCAGAGATTGTTCTGCAATCGGCCGCGCTTGTTTGAAAGCAGAGCGCGCCTTTTCCTTATCATTCAAGAAAGTATAAATCGCGCCCTCGAAAAATTCTCTTGGCTTTTCAAAGTGAGAGACATCTGGCGGCAATTGCTTTAGAACGGCGAGAGCTTCCGGGAACCTTCGTTGCAGCATCAAGAGCTGCATCCGGCCGAATGTGACGAGGCCGTCTGGATCGACCCCTGGTGGCACTTGGGCCAACACTTTCTCCATCGTGCTCAAGTCTCCTTTCCAAACGACTGCGAGCATTGCCTTTTCCCCGCGCGCGCCAAGCGAATTGGGCGCAGCTTCGATGGCACGATCGAAAATCTTGTCCGCGGTTTCGAAGTCTTTGTTAGCGTAATAATTGTCGGCGAGATTTTGGAGCACCCAGGCGTCCTTCGGGCTGAGAGATGCCGCTTTCTCGAAATTGGCGGTGGACTGCGGCCATTTTCCCTGGCGGCGCTCAATGGATCCAATCGCCATGTAAACTTCCGCCGAGTTTGGCAAACTTAGTTTCGCAATCGCAAACTCGTTCAGCGCATTCTGATAATCGCGCTCGCAATAGTAATGATAAAATCCAAGCGCGAGATGGGCCTCAGGCAAGTTTGGCTGCAAACGAAGCGCTTCCACTGCTGCGGCACGCGCTTTTTCCTTGCGCGCAGGAGTTGGATCGAAGGTGTGATACATCCAGTCGTCGATCCACGCCAATCCCGCGAACGCTTCCGCAAAGTTCGGATCGAGTTTCGTCGCTTTCTCAAAAAGCTGTTCAGCATTTTCTATATCGCCGCGAAATTTGTCCGGCCGAGTGGACAAATCGTGCGCTTGTACAAATGCGAGATAAGCTTCGCTATTTTGGGTCGGCCTGCGCTCAATCTGCGCCTTTTCCGCTGGCGACAGTTTCGCCTGCAATTCACGCACGATTTGTTGGGCCAGATCAGTTTGGATGGCAAACACATCGGTTAGATCGCGATCGTAATCTTCCGCCCACATGTGCTCGTCGCTCTCTGCATTAATCAATTGCACGTTTACGCGCACCCGATTGCCGATGCGACGAACGCTACCTTCCAGAATGGCACCAACTCCCAGCGCCTTTCCGATTTCACGAGCGTTGGATGCCTTTCCTCGATACAGCATGACCGAGGTGCGTGAGATCACTTTCAGGTCGCCAATCTTTGACAAATTGGTGAGCACATCATCCTGAATGCCGTCCGCAAAATAGGCGTTCTCTTTTTCGTCACTCAGATTTTCAAACGGCAAGACTGCAATCGACTTGTCGCACTTGTGAGCTGAGACACGCGGCAAAAGAAAGAATCCAGCGGCAGCAGAAATGACCACTCCAGTCGCGACAAGCATGATGATATTCCGGCGCCGATGCGCTCTGGGCATCGCTGGGGCCGGCGTAGCCCGGACGCCCTGCGCGGTGATGTCGTACGCCCACGCAAGCATCAGTGCGATCGGAAAGCCCAGAAGCAAAAGGACAATCACCAGCCGCAGCATCCAATTCGGCAGCTCCCATGCCGGAAACGCGGCCGAGGCCAGTTGTATAATTCCACCGGCAGCGATGATGTAGGCTGCCGCGACCCGATAGACTTTCCGCCGTTTCACTTCCTCAAGGAAGCCGGTCATGGCTACAGATTTGTCGGTCGACACCATAAACCAACGGCGACAATATTGACACGCGAAGTGGCTCCGGCGTTCACTTAATGCCGGTAGCCAGGACGGTTTGAAAGTGGGGACTCTGCTTTTCCCGCGATACAACACTCACTTCGATTTGCCGGAATCCGCTTTTTTCGAGGAATTGATGCAACTGCACTTCACTGAACCCAAGCCAATGGTCTGCATATAAGTCCCGGGCTCGTTCGAATCGGTGGCTCAAGAGATCGAGAATTGCCAGCCGACCGCCGCGTTTCAGAATCCCGTGGGCTGCAGCGACCGCTTGTTGGGGATGAATGGCATGATGCAACGCCTGGCTCAAAATTGCCAGGTCGACACTGTTTTTGGCAATCGGCGGATCTTCAATATCGCCAAGCCGGTACTCCAGGTTTTTGATTCCGTGTTTCTTCGCCAGCTGCCCCCCAAACTCGACCATCTTCGGCGAATTATCGATGGCGATGACCTTGCGTGCGTTTTTGGCGAGCAATTGCGAAAGGGTCCCCTCGCCCGCACCCAGGTCGGCGACCGTCAGTGGAGGAAGCAAAGTAATCAGCGTATGCGCCAGCGCTTCCCACGAGCGGCCCGGTACATAACTCCGGCCGAACTTGCCGGCCAGCTCGTCGAAGTATTTGCGCGCTTTGTCCTGACGTTTGTGCAGAACGAGCTTCAGACTGGTTCGATCGCGTGATGTTTCCGGCAGTTCGCGGGCGAGTAGCCGGGTAATTTCTTCAACCCGCTCTCGTTGTGAATTGCGTCCGTGATGGTTCGCGCCGTAATACACATTTTTACCTACCCGGCGATCGGAAACGACGCCGGCCCGCTTTAGTTGGGCGAGATGACTGGAAATGCGTGATTGGCCCATTCCCAGAATCTGCTGCAACTCTGCTACCGAGAGTTCTTCCTGCTCCAAAAGAAGCAACAGACGTACCCGGGTCGGGTCTGCCAGCAGCCGCAACAAATTAATGGTTGACGCCATGGAAGTAGCCAACGATATATCGACGCATCATGATTGGTCAATATGTCTTGCGACGGCGTTACATCGTTAAAACGTTAAATCGTTACAACTGAACACGTCTCTCGGCTAAACCAATTTAACGTTGTAACTTTTTAACGAATCACGTTTATAAGCCATGTCTCGCCGTTACATCTTTTCATCCGAATCGGTCACCGAAGGCCATCCCGATAAAGTTTGCGATACCATTAGCGATTACGTCCTCGACGCATGCCTCACACAAGACCCGTTAAGCCGGGTCGCTTGCGAAACTCTTGCAAAAGGAAACCTTGTCGTGCTGGCGGGCGAAATTACAAGCAATGCAAAGTTTGATTTTGAGGAACGTGTCCGCGCCGCCATCCGCGACATCGGATACGTAAACGGCGATTGCATTTTTCACGCCGACACCTGCCGCGTTATCTGCGAAATGAGCGAGCAATCGCGCGACATTAAGCAGGGTGTCGATAGCGCCGCTGCGGAGGGCAAAGGCACAGACGAACAAGGGGCAGGCGATCAGGGACTGATGTTTGGTTTTGCCTGCCATGAGACCCCGGAACTCATGCCGGCGCCGATTTCCTTCGCCCACAAATTGGGGCGCGAGCTGACACGGTTACGAAAATCGGGGCAGATTCCCTGGCTGCGTCCAGACGCCAAGACTCAAGTCTCGATCGAATACGATGGTCATAAGCCAGTCCGAGCCACAACCGTGGTTGTTTCTTCGCAGCACGCCGAGGACGTAAAACAAAAAGAAGTCCGCGAGACTTTGACTGAACTTCTCATCAAGAAAGTGATGCCGGCGGAATGGCTGGATGCCAAGACGACCTACCTAATCAATCCAACAGGCCGTTTCGTAATCGGGGGCCCGGAGGGAGATGCAGGCATAACGGGCCGCAAAATTATCTGCGATACTTATGGCGGCATGGGCCGTCACGGCGGTGGCGCGTTTTCCGGGAAAGATCCAACGAAAGTGGATCGCAGTGCCGCTTACATGGGACGCTGGGTGGCGAAGAATGTCGTCGCATCCGGTTTGGCCGACCGATGTGAAGTTCAGTTTGCCTACGCCATCGGCCACCCCGAGCCGGTGAGCGTAAGCGTCGATACCTTCTGCACCGGCAAGGTGGACGAAGAAAAGCTGGAGCGCGCGATCTGGGAAGTTTTCAATTTCAAGCCGGCCGAAATCATCAAGCAACTTAATCTGTTTCGGCCGATCTACCGCAAAACAACTAACTACGGTCATTTCGGACGCGTTGATGATCTGGATTCGCTTACTTGGGAAAAGACGGATAAGGCAGAGGCACTAAAGCAGGCTGTTAAATAACACCGCCAACACTTTATGAACACGACAATCACCGAATCGAAGACCAAACAGGATTACAAAATCAAAGACATCAATCTGGCAGACTGGGGTCGAAAAGAAATCTCCATCGCAGAAAAGGAAATGCCAGGTTTGATGGCGATCCGCGAAAAATACGCGCCGCAGAAACCGCTCTCAGGCGTACGCATCACGGGCTCACTGCACATGACGATCCAGACCGCGGTGTTGATTGAAACGCTGACCGATCTTGGCGCAAGCGTGCGCTGGGCGAGTTGCAATATTTTCTCAACGCAAGATCATGCCGCAGCGGCGATCGCCAAACGCGGTATCTCCGTGTTCGCGTGGAAAGGCGAATCGCTGGAGGATTACTGGCGGTGCACCTATCGCGCGATTTCACACCCGGAAGATAAGGGTCCACAACTGGTGGTCGACGATGGCGGCGACGCCACTTTGCTCATTCACAAGGGCTATGAGTTCGAAGAAGGCAGCGATTGGGCAAAGACGAATTCGGCAAATAAGGAAGAACAGGTAATCAAGGATCTGCTGCTGGAGATTCATCGTGAGAATCCCTATCGCTGGCACGAAATCGTAAAGGATTGGCGGGGCGTTTCCGAAGAGACTACAACCGGCGTGCATCGGCTCTACAAGATGCATCAGGAAAGCCGCCTACTGGTTCCTGCAATCAACGTGAACGATTCCGTCACCAAATCAAAGTTCGATAATCTTTACGGTTGCCGGCACTCGCTGGTCGATGGATTGAATCGCGCGCTGGATGTGATGCTCTCCGGCAAGGTCGCCGTGGTTTGCGGTTATGGCGATGTCGGCAAAGGGTGCGCGCAATCGTTACGTGGCCAGGGCGCCCGCGTAGTAATCGCCGAGATTGATCCAATCAACGCGCTTCAGGCGGCCATGGAAGGCTATGAAGTCACGACCGTCGAAGAGACGCTCGGTCGCGGCGACATTTACATCACCGCGAGCGGCAACATCGACGTGATCACACTCGATCATATGCAGCGGATGAAGGACCAAGCGATCGTCGCCAACATCGGCCACTTCGACAATGAGATTCAGGTCGATGCACTCAACACAGCCAAAGGCGTGACGAAAACCAACATTAAACCGCAGGTGGACAAGTACACATTCCCGGATCGTCACGAAATTTTCCTTCTGGCAGAAGGCCGGCTCGTGAACCTTGGATGCGCGACCGGTCATCCGAGCTTTGTCATGTCGAATTCGTTTTCCAATCAGGTTCTGGCGCAGCTTGATCTCTGGAAGAACCGCGACACTTATAAGGTTGGCGTTTATGTTCTGCCGAAAAAGCTCGACGAGGAAGTCGCGCGCCTGCACCTGGAAAAAATCGGCGTGAAGCTGACCAAGCTCTCCCAAAAACAAGCGGATTACCTCGGCGTTCCAGTCGACGGCCCGTTCAAATCAGAGCACTATCGGTACTGACTTTTACGGACCTAGCGCGAATTGCAACGGGCGGAACCTTCCTCCCGCTTCCTCAATTTGTTTGATTTCATCTCGTTAACTCCGCGCTCGTGACTTGAACGTAGCTGCAGTTCGATTCTCCGCCGCGTCGCCATCTTCCCAAAATGTGAACGCGCTGGTTTTTGTTTGCGGCGGCGGTGAGAATATCCGTTTCACGTCTCGGTGCCGCCAGTGAAACGATTGATCGGGTGCCGTGAAAATCGAACATAATTTCGGGTGTGCACGGCTCCCCGGCATACAGCGAAACCCAACCGACTTGATCGAAACGCAAACCGACCGCAGCCGCCTTAAGCTGCGGCGCTGGCTTCTTTATCTGGGCGCAACTTGCCATTCCGGTCAGAACGGCCGCTGCAACGAACACACTTAATAAGAACTTTTTCATACTAAGCGCTTCAGAAATGCCTTGGTCACTGCTCCTCGGCGTGAACGCGATGCAGCAGGCGATGAACAAACGGCGCAAGCAGCACTGATACGATGCCGATGAATGCCAGGCCCGAAAATAAAGCGTAACACGACGCGAAAATTTTCGCGGCGTCGGTCTTCAAGGGATCCACTGGACCCATTCCGCCGAGGATCATCGACGCATTGAGGAGCGAATCGATCCAGCTCAAGCCGGCAATGTAATGATACCCAACAATGCCGCCGCCAAGGCCAAAACCCAAAACTCCAAATCCTGCCAGCCAGTGTCGCGCAACGCGCTTGAGAAATTTAGCCGTGCTGAGAACAGGCTGTTTTCGGTGCTCGTACATGTTGCCGGCAGATTTTGCTAATGTTTGACTCCCGTATCGAGCATCGAGACTTTTCGTGCAAGATGAGCGGAGAAATATCCCCGGTAACGTTTTTGCACCTCCGGGCGCTGCCAATCCTTACCCGTAAGAATTTTCCGGCAATTGGGCGCACCGCATTTGCATTCAATGGAGTAATCGTCGTCGTCTGTGATCGCCCAATCGTGAGTAAGTTCCTCACCAGCACGGATGTCGCGCATCGCCACAAACGTGATCTCGCCCCGCATTCCGAGATTCGCCTCGCACGAATGATTTGAATATAACATCGACAGCTCGCGCTCTTCGTCGGTTACCGGCGCGATGAACAAATCGTCGTCGATCTGAATTTCCACCGGCCCAAGCCGTGGCCTGATTTTCTCCCGCAAAGTTTGTCCATCAATGATATACCCGCCTTTCACCGCCACGATTTCATCCTTGGCAATGTCCGCAATCGCAAACAAACCGCGTCCGTGAATTTTACTCTCGCGGACCTCCGTTTTGGGCGAGCGATAAGAGAGACGATGCACCTTGCCACACGCTAACACACATTTACGTTCGGTGATTCGTGACCCGTGAATCGTAATCCGATGTAACGATTCAACTCTTTAACGATTTAACGATACCCAATGAAAAATCGCCCGGCTGCTGTCGTTTTTATTTTGGTCACGGTGCTTCTCGATATCTTGGCGATGGGCTTGATCATCCCGGTGTTGCCGAAACTGATCCTCGATTTTCTCGGCAACAAGATGACCAGCGCCGCAGACTGGAACGGCTGGTTCGCCTTGGTCTTTGCCCTGATGCAGTTTTTCTTTTCGCCGGTGCTTGGTGTCTTGTCCGATCGCTTCGGTCGACGTCCGGTAATTCTATTGTCGAACCTCGGCCTCGGCCTCGATTACATGGTCATGGCGCTCGCGCCTACTATTGGGTGGCTCTTTCTCGGACGCGTCATCTCCGGGATCACCACCTCAAGCATCCCGACAGCGATGGCCTACATTGCCGACGTCACGCCGAAAGAAAAACGTGCAGCCGCTTTCGGGACAATCGGCATCGCTTTTGGCGCGGGGTTTGCATTCGGCCCTGCGCTCGGCGGCTTGCTCAGCCACTTTAACCCGCGACTTGCATTTTGGGTCGCGGCCGGACTCAGCCTAACAAATTGGCTCTGGGGTTATTTTTTCGTTCCGGAATCGCTGCCGCGAGAACAGCGCAAGGAGTTCGCCCTGCGCCGCGCGAATCCTGTTGGCTCGCTCGTTTTGCTTCGTTCACATGCGGAACTTTGGCGTCTGGCTACAATTCAGTTTATCGCCTATCTCGCACACAACGTTTTAACCACAATTTGGGCGCTTTATTCCATTTATCGCTACAACTGGGATCAATTAACAATCGGTATCTCGCTGATGATTGTCGGCGTCTGTACCGCCGTCATTTCTGGCGGTCTAACCGGACGAATGGTCAAACGATTTGGCGAAAAACTGACGCTTTGCACCGGGCAGTTCTTCGGCGCATCCGGCATGTGCATCGCGGGTCTTGCTCGAACCGGCGCCTGGTTCATGGCGTCCATCCCGGTGATTTCGATGTGGAACATCTCATTCCCAGCCGCACAGGGAATGATGAGCCATCGCGTCAGTGAGCGCGAACAGGGAGAGCTCCAAGGCGCGCTGCAAAGTTTGCGCTCGATCACGTTCATCATCGGCCCGGTTATGTTCTCGCAAATCTTTAGTGCGTTTATCGACCCGAAGCATTCCGCCCATGTGCCTGGCGCGCCCTTTTACATCGCTGCTGCAATGTTGTTTGGAGCGATGCTAATGGCGACGCGCGTTGAACAACCAAAGTTTACCGCGCGATCGACAACTCCGCCTGAAGCTGCAGAGGTCGCGCCTCCGGAAACGATCGCCTCTGGTCCGGTTGCACCGATGGTTGATGCACAAGAAAATTCTTGAGCAGTCACGCGGTATCACTGTAGCGGCAGGCGTGCCGCCTGCACATGCGCGAACCGCCGCAGCCGACATCCGCCTCAGGCGGACCACTACAGAACACGTACAACCTAACATGCAGAAACGGATTTTTATTCTCATCGGTGCGATGATGCTCGCCATTGGCGCTGGCGCACAGGTAGGGGCGATTGACCTCAATCGCCCGCACAGCGAGCACGATCACGATTATGAGCAGGAGCACGAGAAGAAACCGAAATACACCTGCCCGATGCATCACGAGGTGATCACGGATCATCCCGGCAATTGCCCGAAGTGCGGAATGACGCTTGTGCCTACCACAAAAAGCAAGCGCCCAAAGTCCAGCGGCGAACGCCGAAGGTCGAAGTCAGGGCACCACGCAAACGAAACGGCGATGCCGCATCATGGGCACGGCACCCACGAGTCGCACGCGCCCTCAGACGGCGGCCACGAGATGCAAATGGAAATGCATTCGTCCATCGACCTTGCGGATCCCATGAGCCGGGAAGGTTCCGGAACGAGTTGGTTGCCCGATTCATCGCCGATGTACGGCAAAATGTTCATGTTCGGCGAGAACATGCTGATGTTGCACGGCGCAATTTTCCCGCGTTACACGAACGTGAGCACACCACGCGGCGATGATCGCATAGACGCTCCAAACTGGATCATGGGGATGTATTCGCATCCGCTGGGCGATAGCGCACAGATCGGTGGGCGCTTAATGATGAGCCTGGATCCCCTGACTGAAGGTGGACGCGGTTATCCGCTCCTATTTCAAACCGGCGAATCGTGGCACGATCAGCCGTTGCACGATCGGCAACACCCACATGATCTCTTCGACGAACTCTCGCTGAGCCTGTCCCAAAAGTTCAATTACGATTTTAGCGCGTACATCTATTTCGGTTATCCGGGTGAGCCGGCATTGGGTCCGCCGACGTTTATGCATCGCCCGTCGGCGATGGATGATCCCGATGCCCCAATCGGGCACCATTGGCAAGACTCGACCCACATCACCTTCGGCGTGGCCACAGCGGGTCTGGTTTGGTCCCGCTTCGGCGGGATCAAAGTCGAAGGCAGCATCTTCACTGGCCGTGAACCAGACGAAAACCGCTACGACTTCGATCGGCCGCGTCTCGATTCTTACAGCGGCCGCATTTCCTGGAACCCTACCAAAAATCTCGCGCTGCAAGTTTCGTACGGCTACATCAAAAGTCCCGAAGCGCTCGACCCCAAGACAAACATCCATCGCACCACCGCATCGGCTATTTACAATCTGCCGCTCGGTCCCGACAAAAATTGGTCGAACACGTTTGTCTGGGGCCAAAACAACACCACTGGCGAGGGCAAAACGCAATCCTTCCTGATCGAATCGAATTACCAGCGCGGACGCGACACTGTCTATCTGCGGTGGGAGCGCGTAGAAAAATCAGGTCACGAACTGGTTCTCGATCCACCGGACGAATCGGACATTTTTCCGATTGGCGGATACACGCTCGGTTATGTGCGCGATTTGTCGCACGGCAACGGCGTGGACATTGGACTCGGCACCCAATTCACGGTCAACGATCGACCTGATCAACTCGATCGCTATTACGGCGACGATCTCGGTTACGCGTTTCAGTTTTTCCTGCGCATCCGTCCGTCGGTGCACACTCATGGCGGGCACGACCACGCGGAGCACGTTGCCGGACTGCAAAAATAATGATGGGCGCGGCGGCCGGCGGCGGCACACTCGCCCCGATAGTTATTAATTTATAAAGGCATCGTATGGCCGCAAAAAGGGCGCTGGCACATAGTCAACAAACGCTGGCGCCATCGGTACTCCCGAGGGAGGCGCAAACTCGGTACACAGGTAACAGTAAAACAAAACGTTATACATAGCTCCAAGCCTTTCAGCAGCAGTGTTGAGATCTTCAGGATCCAGGTTGTCCCAGGTTCCCGTATCTAATCGCCGATTCAGCGCCTGTAGAGCCGCAATCGTTTCTGCTTCTGTGAAATTGCCGTGCCCTGCCCGATGCACAAATATTTGCCGCAGTAGCGCGCTATTAGACGCCCTAGCGACAACGTCTGCATAGGCTTGCTCATGTTCCACCGACACCACCTCGTCATCGGTGGTGTGCAATGTCAGCACTGGCACTTGGATCTGCCCGTTGAAGATGATGTTTTAGCTCACGTAATCGACTGCCACAGGAGCCGCCGCGGTGAGAGCCATCGCTGCAGAGAGGAGTGCCGCCGCACTTGCGATGCGCAAAATTGAGAAGAAACGATTTGGACTAAACCAACGAGGAGTGTTCATATGTTTCTTGGACGTTAGTGGGTTTCGACTTTTCATATTGCTTATTTCCTTTCTGGTTGTGGCCTTCTCTGATTTGGGTTCTTCACTGAGGTACTGCAGGAAAATCCGGCGCGATATAACGCGGAAAGCCCCGCTGTGAAGCGTGACGGCTCATGCGAAGCCTAGCTGTTTAGCTCGTCAACTACGGCGTGGTACCTGGTTGACCTCCTGCCACCTGTACCAATGACATGCCTAGATTCGGATCGACTGGGTCCATCTCGACGCAGTTGACTAGGATTTTGTACCATGTACCGGAGGTCGGTCCCTCGAAAGTCCCAAATGTACCCCTGTAGAGTCCATATGCCGCCGGCACGGTGATCGTCGTGCTGGTGTAGCAAAAATAGACCTGATCTGGTTGCCCTGGTGCTGGGGGCACGCACGTGTCGGGGCAACCCAATTCATTGCTTATTTGTTTTAAGCCGTTCAACACCACATTCGAGATTACGATTGAACCACCCGAGTACGCCCAAGTTGCATCACCCTTGTCGCTAAGGGAGCCGACTCCGGCACCGCAATCTGACCCTGCGTAGTCAGCTGTGCCGTCTGGGTACAGCGCGAACCATAGCCACGTACCGAAGCCCGAGAGCCCTCCTCCTCTTGAGCCCACTGGAGCCCACGACCAGCCGTTGTAAGCGGAAACGTATTCGATCTGATATAGGGCACCCGCCCCGTAGGGCGTATCGGCTTGGGCATTCGGCAAAGTGAATAATGCGCCGACAGTTAAGGCGCCGACAACTGCGAGCCCAGAGCAAACTCTATCCCTAGAGTGTTTAATGTTTTGTTTATTCATGATTTAATTTCCTTTTGTTGTTTTGGCCTTCCTTGGCTCCTCGTTATTGAGAAGTCATTTCTGGCCTTTCACTGATGTACTAGAAAAAATCCGGCACGAGGTTACGCGGAAAGTTTGGAAACCACCGCAGATTGCACGGATGTCACGGATGAGGCAGACGAGAAAAACGGAATAAAACGGAGGAAGCTTCTAAACAGAAGATAACAAAGGAAACAAAGATTAAGTTTTGCCCAACCTTGAAGTGCTTCGTTATCTTCGTGGCTCTCCGTTAAAGCCGCTCCTCGGAGTCTATTTGGGCGCGGGCGAAAGTGTAATTGAAAAACCTGTCTGCTTGTAACATTGCGCCGCTTCAACTCGACGAAGAATTTCCCGGAAATTCACTTCCTATTACTTGTTAGGCCCAACCTGCTCCGGACCTGAGAGCAACTGCTGAAAATCTGGACGATTGCGGATCGGATCCCATACTGGGTCAATCTTCAAACGAGCGATGGTAATTGCGTCGGGCGCCGGGATGGAGAGCAAATGTCGAAGCCTCTTAATGGCTTCTTCAGGAGCGCCCGCGCGCGCCTCGATTTGCGCGAGCCCGATCTGGAAACCTGGACCCGCCATAGCATCTTTTTCAATCGAGATTAAATCCGCCGCCTGCTTGGAAAGGCGCAGAGCATCGGCGTTGCGTCCGAGGGCGAGGTAAACCCACGACAGCCCCGTCATGGCGAAAGTATCCTCAGGCTGCTCTCTGAGTCTGGCCTCGAGTAATGGCAGCGCTTGTTCTGCCGCTGATTTGGCCGCATCCGGTTGTCCTGCCAGCACGCGAAGGATGACGCGGCCGGCAAGCTGCTGGAGATGCTCACGATCGTTCTTGGCCACTTTCTTCTCGAGAGCTTGGAAAGCGTCGGTGAAACGTCTTTGGACGACGTCGAGATAAACCGGCCAGCCCCCGATGATATCCCCAACACTGCGGCCGCCTGCCCCATAGCCGCGCTGGCCGCTGAACCTGCTCTTGATGTCCTCTGGAAAACCATCAAAAGTTCGCAGGGCAGACTCGACATCGCCCATCCCGTTGAGGCGAATGTAGAGCAGGTATTCCGCTGCAGGCATGCTGTGCGGATCGATGGCGAGAGCTCGCAATTCGGCACGCTCTGCATCTTTCCACTGGCGCAATGCTCCGTAATTCACTCCAATATTGGCCGGGACGGAGGCGTCGCGCGGGTCGAGTTCCTGCGCCCGCTGCGAATCCGCCAGCGAGCGCTCCCATTCGCCGCGGCGGCGATAAACCCACGCGCTATACTGTCGAGCCGAAGCATTGTTGGGCTGCAACTGCAGCGTGCGGTTGAACTCAGCCAGCGCGTTCTCGTATTGGCGATGGCCGTAATAAAAGAATAACCCAAGCGCCAGGTGCGCTTCCGGCGAATTTGGAGCCAGCGCTAGCGCGTGATTGATGATCGACTTCACTTGCTCTAATTCCCGCGGCGCCAATGGAGAGACTTGCCAGTGCTGCGATAGTCGAGTTCGCGCGAGCGCCGCAGCAGCTTCGGCAAAATTTGGATCGCGTGCCAGCGCTTGCCGGTAAAAAGCGTCGGCACGATCGTAGACGTCCCCGGCCAGACTGCTCTCGGCCTGGTGAAACTCATACTCGCCTCTTAAAAAAAGATCGTAAGCTTCCGCATCACGCGTCCCGGCTGAGGTCAGAGCATGGGATTCACTTGGCGAAAGCTTGGCCTGCAACGCCTCCGCAATTTCCTGTGAAACTTCGCTCTCAACCGCTAAGACATCTCTAAGGTCACGGTCGTAAGTGTTCGCCCAGAGATGATTGTCGGTGCGTGCATCGATCAACTGTACGTTTACCCGAACTTTGTCGCCAGCCTTCTGCACCGCTCCCTCTAGGACAGTGGAAACACCCAGCTCTTGCGCCACGCTCTTTAAATTGTCCGGTTTGCTCTGGTATTTCGCCGTCGAGGTGCGCGAGATAACCTTCAGATCATGCACGTTCGCCAATTTCGTCAGAATCTCATCCTTTATGCCCTCGGCGAAATAGGCGCTATCCGGCTCGTTGCTCAGGTTTTCAAATGGAAGCACAGCGATGCTCTTAGGCATCGGGACTGCGGATTTACGCTCACGGTTCCATGTCATCACGCCTAAGCCCGCTGCCAGCGCGACCAACAACGTAACGAGAACGATGGTGCTGGGATTCCGTCGCACCAATTTGCGGGCATGTGTGAAAAACCCGCTTCGCTTGGCACGGATTGGTTCGTGCTTTAGCCAGTGTTCCAAATCTTCGGCCAGCGCGAGAGCGGACGAGTAACGGCGCTTTGGGTCTTTCTCCAAACACTTCAGACAGATCGTGGAAAGCTCGCGATCTATTTTCGGGTTCCACAGCCGCGGTTGCCGAGGTTCGGTTTCTAAGACCAGCCGAACGGTTTCGTAGGTTGTTCCGCCGGCAAAAGGTGGATGATCGGTTAGCAGTTGGTAAAACACCGCTCCGAGTCCGTAAACATCTGTCGCACCTGTGAGCTGCTCATTATGACCGCTGGCTTGTTCAGGTGCCATGTAACTCGGCGTTCCCAACACGTCCATCGTGTGAGTGACAGTGCTTTTTGTTTCTAGCAGCCGAGCCAATCCGAAATCGGTCAGATGCGGTTCGCCTTTGGCATCGACCAGAATATTGCCTGGCTTAATGTCGCGGTGCAGGATGCCGTGCTCATGCGCGTAATGAACTGTGCGCGCCAGTTTCGCGATGAGTTCCGCTGCATTGCGGACTGAGATCGGCGTGCGCTTTGCCACTTGATCGAGGTGTCCGCCGTCTATGAACTTCATGCTGAAGTAGCAAGAACCCTCGCGTTCGCCGACTTCGTAAATGGGAACGATGCCCGGATGATCCAGATTGGCTGCCGACTCGGCTTCCCGGCGAAACCGCTTTATATGCGCCTGGGTGGCCCATTGCCCAAGGCCAATGACTTTTAACGCGACTGTTCGGTTGAGACTTTTCTGGCGCGCCCGATAAACAACTCCCTGGCCGCCTCGACCAATTTCTTCGAGCAATTCGTAGTCACCGAAGTCCATCAGCACGCCTGCCACGTGGCCGGAGTCGACGCCTCCGGCTACAGCTTCGTCCGCGAGTGGACCGAGACCTGTCTCCAGAACGCAGGCGGGACATAATCCTTTCGGTGAGTCCCCAAGGATTTTATCCCCGCAGTTTTCGCAAACTCTAAGTACGCTACTCATTCAAACGGATGAGACACGAATTCCACGAATTCATACCAATCGCCGAAGATCGTCTGAATCAACGCCAGGTTCTCTTCGAAGCCGAGCAGCCATGCGACGACTGCGTAGGCGATCGCGACCTTGTAAACGTCGCGCCGTTTCAATTCGCCGACAAAGCTCCTCAGATTCACTTCCTGTTACTTGTTAGGCCCAATTTGCTCCGAACCTGAGAGAAGCTGCTGGAAATCCGGACGGTGACGGATGGGGTCCCAGACCGGGTCAATCTTCAAACGAGCTATGGAAACTGCGTGACCCGCTGGGATGGAGAGCAAACGTCGAAGCCTCTTAATGGCTTCCTCAGGTGCGCCCGCGCGCGCCTCGATTTCCGCCAGCCCGTTCTGGAAAATTGGACCGGCCATGGCATCTTTTTCGATGGGAATTGAATCTGCCGCCTGCTTGGAAAGGCGCAGCGCATCGGCATTGCGTCCCAGGGCGAGGTAAACCCAAGATAGCCCCGTCATCGCGAAAGTGTCATCCGGCTGCTCCCTGAGCCCAGCTTCGAGTAACGGCAGCGCTTGTTTTCCCGCGGATTTGGCTGCCTCAGTCTCTCCTGCCAGCAGGCGAAGGGCGACGCGCCCGGTCAGCTGCCGCGGATGCGCACGATCGTCATTACCCACTTCCTTCTCGAACTCTTGAAAAGCATTCGTAAAACGTCTTTCGATCACGTCGAGATAAACCCAGTTACCAATGATAGTTGCAACATCGCTGAATGCAGTAGCGCCGCGGCCGACAAGATTGAGTGGCCTGATTGCCTCTGGAAAACCGTCGAGAGCTCGCCGGGCCGAGTCGACATCGCCTGTCGCGTTGAGGCGAGAAACGAGAAGAACTAGTGCTGCCACCGCGTGGTGCGGATCGATGGCGAGAGATCGGAATGCAGCACGCTCCGAATCCTTCCACAGACGCAATGCCAGATAAGTCGATCCGACAGCTTCCTGGATTATGGCGTCGCGCGGGTTGAGTTCCTCCGCTCGTTGAAAATCTGCCAGCGAGCGCTCCCATTCACCGCGCCGGCGGTAAATCGCTCCGCGACCTACTAGCGCCGAAGCGTTGTTAGGTTGCAACTCCAGCGCACGGTTGAACTCCGTCAGCGCCATCTCGTATTGGCGATGTCCCCAATAAAAGAAAAACCCCAGCGCCAAGTGCGCCTCCGGCGAATTTGGAGCCAGCGCCAGAGCGCGATCAATGAGCGACTTGACCTCCTCTAATTCCGCCGGCGCCAATGGCGAGACAAGCCAGTGCCGCAATAGTCGGCTGCGCGCGAGCCCCGCAGCGGCCTCGGTAAAGTTTGGATCGCGTGCCAGCGCCTGCCGGTAAAACGCGTCGGCACGATCGTAAGCCTCCGCGGCCCGACTAATGTCGGCCTTGTGAAACTCATACTCGCCTCTCAAAAAAAGATCGTAAGCTTCCGCATCACGCGTCCCGGCTGAGGTCAGAGCATGGGATTCACTTGGCGAAAGCTTGGCCTGCAACGCCTCCGCAATTTCCTGTGAAACTTCGCTTTCAACCCCTAAGACATCTCTAAGGTCACGGTCATAACTTTTCGCCCAAAGATGTGTATCGGCGCGTACATCGATTAACTGCACGTTCACCCGAACCTTGTCGCCAGCCTTCTGCACCGCCCCCTCGAGGATGGTGGAAACGCCGAGCTCTTGCGCGACCGTCTTTAAGTTGTCCGGCTTGCTCTGGTACTTCGCCGTCGAAGTCCGCGAAATCACCTTGAGATCACGCACCGTCGCTAATCTCGTCAGAATCTCGTTCTGAATGCCCTCGGCAAAATACGCGTTGTCCGGATCGCGACTGAAGTTTTCGAACGGAAGCACTGCGATTCCCTTTGTTACGGGACGACTCATTAGTTCGCTTTTCCAAACATTCCAGCCCATCGCCGCTGCCAAAGCAACCAGCGCTGCAATCAACGCAGCAATAGCTGGATTCCGCCGCACCCATTTGCGGCCACGAGTAACAAATCCGCTCCGCTTCGCGCGGATTGGTTCATGCTTGAGCCAGTGTTCAAGGTCTTCTGCGAGCGCGAGAGCGGAAGAGTAACGGCGCTTTGGATCTTTCTCCAGGCACTTCAGGCAAATCGTGGAAAGCTCGCGATCTATTTTCGAATTCCACAAGCGCGGTTGCCGCGGCTCGGTGTCCAGCAGTAGCCGGATCGTTTCGTACGTTGTTCCACCGGCGAAAGGCGGATGGCCGGTAAGCAGCTGGTAAAACACCGCCCCGAGTCCGTACACATCTGTGGCACTTGTGAGCTGCTCGTTCTGGCCGCTCGCTTGTTCAGGCGCCATGTAACTCGGCGTGCCCAACACCTCCATCGTGTGAGTCACAGTGCTTTTGGTTTCTAGCAGCCGGGCCAATCCGAAATCAGTGAGATGCGGTTCGCCTTTGGCATCGACCAGAATATTGCCCGGCTTAATGTCGCGGTGCAGGATGCCGTGTTCATGCGCGTAGTGAACCGTACGCGCCAGTTTCGCGATGAGCTCCGCTGCATTTCGGATCGAGATCGGCGTGCGCTTCGCCACTTCATCGAGGTGTCCGCCGTCGATGAACTTCATGCTGAAGTAGCAAGAACCCTCGCGTTCGCCCACTTCGTAGATGGGAACGATGCACGGATGATCCAGGTTGGCGGCCGCTTCGGCTTCCCGGCGAAAGCGCTTCAAGTGCGCCTCAGTCGCCCATTGGCCCAGGCCAATGACTTTTAGCGCGACTATTCGATTGAGACTTTTCTGGCGCGCCCGATAAACAACTCCCTGGCCGCCTCGACCAATTTCCTCGAGCAATTCGTAGTCACCGAAGTCCACCAACACATCCGCAGCATGCGCACGCCCGCGATCGCGCGGCAGTGGTGTCGTCTCTCTTTCGTCGATTTCGTTTGCGAGCGAGCCTAGACCTGTCTCCAGAAGGCAGGCGGGACATAATCCTTTCGGCGAATCCCCAAGGATTTTATCCCCGCAGTTTTCGCAGACTCTAGACACCAATTTCACGAATTCTCACCAAATTGAGAAACGAATTTCACGAACCGTCACCAATTGATCAGCCGCATTCGTGATCATTCGTGTAATTCGTGTCTCTCTGCGTGTGGAATTCGTGGCTATAAAATAACCCTTTTCCATTCCAACACATCGCCTCCGAAATTGACCAACAGACCCACGCGAAGCTTCGAAGCAGCCAGATAGTTTAACACTTGTTTGATATGCGAGTCGGTCAGTTTTTCAACAGCCTTCGCCTCAAAGAGAATCTTATCCCAGACAACAAAGTCTGCGTAATAATAGTGAGGCAGGATAACTGCTTTGTACGTGATCTCGTAATTTTTCTCGCGAGAAAACGGAATTCCAGCGCAACTCAATTCAACAACAAGAGCGTCCTTGTAGACGACTTCGTCGTGGCCCTTTCCCAACTCGCGGTGAATTTCCATGCAAAGACCCACGAGTTGAAAAACCTCTTCCTTATAAAGTAGTTCAGACACAAATGACACTAACCACTGGCGACTCTTATGACTCAGACACTAATTTCACGAATTCACACCAACTGAGACACCAATTGCACGAACTCGCACTAATGGATTCCGGAAGCTTTCAAAATTCGTGATCATTCGTGCAATTCGTGTCTCTCGCTGTGGAATTCGCGGTCTTCACGTCCGCAAAACGGACACCAAATGACGCAATTCGCCCTCAACGTCTCCGGCTTGTGCGACAGTGTGAGCGATCTCCTCGCGTAACAACAGGCGGTAACGGTGGCGAAACCGATGAAACGCCTGTTTCACCGCGTTCTCTGTCATGCCCAATTCGGTGGCAATCTCAGCTTGTGTTCGCAGTTCCGGCTCGCCGACAAGAAATTCCTTCAACCGATCGAACAATCCGGCAGCGGCCGGACCCGCCGCTCGGTACTCCGACTCAAGCCGACCGAGCACTTGTTCCAACACCGCCAACGCCCAATGCCGCTCGTAAAGCCGGTCAGCGCTCCAGGTTTCTGCCAACTCGAAGTCGGCGACCTCCCGTAGTTCGTCCAACGGGATATGCGGACCGCTCTCGTACCGTTTAACGCCGCTGGCGCGATGCCGCTCGGCGGTGAGGAAACGTTTGAGCGACACAAGCAGGTACGAACGCAAACGTCCCTTCTCGCGCCGGACCGCGTCCAGATTTCTGTGTTCAAGCAGACGCGCAAAAAATTCCTGGACCAGATCCTGTGCTTCTTCTCGTCCCAGTCCGTGTCGCCGGACAAATCCGTAAAGAGGTCGCCAATAAGTCCGACAAAGTATTTCGAGTGCTCTCTGTGCGGCGGGCGTGTCGCCTTGCGCCTCTAATACTACGCTCCAATGAGTGGTAGTAAACGATGCCGCAGCGCGTTGTCCGGCAGCTGCCGAACCAACCGCGGTCCATGAGGACAGCTCATCCTCAGCAGCGCTCACTCTGCGATTCAAGTAAAAACCTGCTCCAAAATCAAGCCCGTAATCCTCCGCAGCGCTCCCTCTTTTACGCGCCATCTCACAAATGTTGTAGCCACTCCCCTGTGGGGCGTCCGCATCTTCGGAGCCGCGCGTTTCGGACGGCGCACAGCGCCGTGGCTACAGCATGTACACATTTATGAGACGGCTTCTGGGCAACTATCGCTTCGCCAAACGTCACGACGGCATGTTAAAACATGCGGAAATGAAAAAACTATTGATTGGGATGGCATCGCTCTTTATTGGAGCCAGCGGGCTTTTTGCCAATGGCGGCGCATGGCAAACCGGCGTTCCAGGAACAGGTAGTGCAAGCGCCTCGAACCAAAATCGCCATACGGACGTCACCATCGCGGACGAAACAGTAAAGATTGATCTGCATCCGGATTACGCATCGGTGGAGGTGCATTACCGGATGCAGAACACCGGGCCCAAGGTGCAACAGGATTTCTTTTTTCCGGTCGAGCGCTGGGGGAAAAATCCGGACTCCGATATGGACACAAAGGCGAGCGATATCGATGACTATCGAATCAGCGTTGATGGAAAGGAGCTAAAATGGACTGATGTTTCCGGGCCGAAGGAAGAAAGTAGCCAGGCCGTTTCAGGCCAGTTCTGGCAACAAAACGTTTCCACGATCAAGTCATGGAAAAAATCGGTCATTCCGTTCGAGCGAAACCAAACGCACGAGGTGGCGATTCGTTACCGCGCGAAGTACGCGGAAAATGACGAATCGGTTTCGGACGACTCACACATCAGTGACGCGACGTTCGCGTATTCGCTTTCGCCAGCTGCGACTTGGAAAGGTTCGATCGGCAAAGGGAAAATCGAGATCAACATCCTGCATCCCGAGCCCGAAGACGTCTCCATCGAGAAGCCAAAGGAGCGCTTCCAAAAAATCAACGACACGCATTACGAATGGACGTTCGAAAATCTGAAACCAACGCTGGCGGATGACATCCGCATCGTGGCGCATTCAAAATACGACAAGTATCCGACCGGTTATTCGGAAGAGGATTTTCAGCGCCATGCCTCCTATGTTCTTAGAGAGCATCAATACTTTCTCGATCACACCGATTATGATGCAACGGCAAGCTCGACGCTGGCCGCGCAGGGCAAACACAATTACGACGTCGTCAACATAAAGGGCGATCCAAGCCGGGAGATTCAATCGCCCTGGGCCGAGGGGGTCGAGGGCGATGGGATCGGAGAGAGCATTACGCTTAACGTGAAGCGTCCGCTTCCATTGTATGGAATATTGATCCGGCCTGGATATTACGACTACGATAACAAAGATCCGTGGTTGAAAAACAATCGCGTGGCGGCGCTCGAAATCACGCTCAATGATGAGCACACCTTTACCGAAACGATTCCGGACGAGCGATTCGAAGACCCGTATTTGATTCGCGTACGCGACTACACCAAACCGGTCAACAAAATCAAGCTAGTGATCAAAGGCGTCCATCGCGGTACGCAATTTCACGACACATGCATCTCGCTCGTTGAGTTGCGAGCGGCGCTTGCTAACAAACCCGAAATTAAGCCCGCGCGATGAATCAGCGAGGAGCTGTGCTTTGCATGGCGGCGCTCTTGGGTGCCGCCAGCGCAGCAGCGAACGTTCTGCCAATTTACATCGAGGACAATCACGCCGGCACGTTCTACTGGCTGGCGGAGAATGTTGACCTCGACAAGCCGTGCACCCTGATCCATTTCGATGCGCATAACGACGCATCCGGCATCTTCGATTCCGACAAGATTCGCGATGCGCTGCGAAACGTCGCATCCCCGCTGGACCGACAAACGCTACTTGATCGCTGGCGCAGCGAGGGCGCTGTTCAATGCTTCAACTGGATCGAGCCGCTTTTGCCGGTGCCAATTGCGAAAGTAATTTGGGTACCGGCCGAAAAGCTTTCTCCACCCGAGATCCGCAAGCGCACACAAGAAGCAACGGCGCTACTCGATGGGCATCTCGAAGCATCGCCGCGGAAATCGGGATCGTTGCGCGAATCGTATGTCGTTTCCGATTTCGACAATCTTGAGAAGCATCTCAATCCAAATCAGCCATTGGTTGTGACGATTGATCTCGATTATTTCGCTGGCCTCGCAGCAGCCGCACAAGAAACAGCTTTCGCCCAGATCTGGAATTTCGTGATCGCGCGGCCAAAGCTTCGCGCCATCACGTTTGCCATTTCGCGTCCCTACCTAAAAGGCGATGCCGAGGCGTATCGGTTGCTCAAACTGGCGCTGAGCGCCGCACTCTCGTTGCCGACCGCGCAAATCGAGTTCGAGCCGTTTCTGACGGTTGCCAACGATCACTCAAACCTCGCGAAGGAATTGATCGCGAAAGGAGAGAAACTGACTGCGTTCGATGTCGCGGGGGCGCCACAGGAGCTTCGGGCGCGAATTTTGTCTGAGCGTCAACGCATCGTCGTGCGACATGATTCTGCCCGCTGGCAGCAACTCTTGCGTGCCTGGAACGACGAAGCGCCACGGTTGCATCTTCAAGTTAGAGACCGGCAGCCTTCCACAGACCAGGTCTGGCGGATACCCGCGGACGAGCGGGCCGAGATCGAACTGGTCACGGAGCCCTGGACGACCAAACCCGAAAAGATCGAATGGTTCGCGCTGACTCCAAAATATCTGCGCTGCAATCTGACCGACTTGTCGGTCGATCAGGTTGGCTTCGTCGCAAACGCGGCATCACGTCCCGCTTGGAATGAAGCTCCGATTGGTCACCACGATTCTGTAATGCCAATAACCAAGATCGACAATTTGTTCGATCGACAGTTGCACTGCGGCTCGCTGCGCTTGCGAGCTCGCGCCCTCGTCGATGGGAAAATTCGCGAAACGCCCGTTCTGGAATTACGACGATTTATCGGCAGCGGTTTCCGCGCCGCCATCAGTGAGCAGTTTGGTCTGCCGTACCTTTTCGGCAGTGGCGAATTGTCGGAAAATTCAGATACTGGGCCAGAAACGAATCTCGGCGCTGATTGCGCGAACTTCATTGTTTACGCATTGCGCCGGCACGGGCAACGCGTTCCGTGGTCCGATCCGAAGCGGCTGCGCGTTTATCTTGACCTAATCGCGCAATCAGCCATGCCAAGCACAGCAAGAATAACTGCAGAAGATTTGCAGCGCGGCACAATTGTCCATCTCGGGACCCACGTTGCGGCGGTAATGGAGGATCGCCAGCCTGTCGGCGTCCTCGATGAAAACGATCTCGTCGCACACCAGCTCGGGGGTACTCCGGAAATCCTCACGCTCGGGCAACTCCTGAAACAGCGCGGAAAAAACTGCTTCGATCTGTTTCGCGTGCCGCCGCCAAAAACAGCGGCGACCCTCGTTTTTGGCGGCGACGTAATGCTCGGCCGCAGTTGCGCGGCGAAAATCGAAAATGGAACAGACCCCTTTGCTGGTATCGCAACCCTGTTAGGCGGCGCATCGTTCGCCGCCGCAAATTTGGAATGCACGATCTCGAATCTCGGCGAGTCTTCGCGTCGCTACGCATTCCGCGCGCCTAGCCGTTCGGCCCAGCTGCTGCGTCGCGCCGGATTCCACGCGATGGGAATGGCAAATAATCACGCGCTTGATTTCGGGGCCGCGGCCTTAAACGACTGCGCGGCGCGCTTATTCCGGGAGCAAGTCCAGCCAATCGGAGTTGGAGTACCCGGCAGCAGCCCTTCAGCGCCGAGTTTCTTCTCCGTACCCGATGGAAAAAGAATCGCTGTCCTAGCGATCAGCGATGTTAGACCCGCTGCAGGCCCTCAAATCGCCGCGGCATCGGATCGCTCCCGCCTGAACGCCGCAATCGCGAATGCGCGTTCACACGCGAATTTTGTCGTTTACCTGGTTCATTGGGGAGTCGAAAACAGCGAGAAGATCACCGATGAACAGCGCGAACTCGCACGCTGGCTCGTTGATCGCGGGGTCGATCTCGTGGTTGGCTCGCATCCGCATTGTGTTCAGGCGCTCGATTTTTATCATGGCTGCCCAATCGCGTATTCGCTGGGCAATCTCGTGTTCGACGGCGCACCCACGGTGGAGTCGTGGAATCGCGGCGCATTGCTTGAAATCGGTTTGAACGAAAACGCACAAGCTTCGTCTGCCTGTCTGATTCCAATCGTTCTCGAAGACGGTTCCCCTCGGGTGGACACTCCGCCAAAGGGAAAAAGCTTCAGCAGCCGTTGACCTGAAAATCATGGCGGGAGAGCCACCTCTCGTTGATCTCTTGTCATCACGCGTGACCTGCGTGAAAATTAACGCCCCGTGGCTCTGCGACTGCCGAAACAAGATTACCAGGACATCGAGCGAATCATCGAGCTGGATTTCGTGCGTGCGACGGAAGCTGCAGCGCTGAATTCACTGCGCTGGCTCGGGCGCGGCGACAAAGAGGCGGCGGACGCGGCGGCGTCTGACGCCATGCGTGGGATGTTCGATCTCATGAACATCTGCGGGGAAGTCGTCATTGGGGAAGGAATCAAGGACCAAGCACCCGGGATTTTCAAAGGCGAACAACTCGGCACCTGGGTTCCAGGTTCGCCCCAGTTTGATATCGCCATCGACCCAATCGATGGCACCACCAACATCTCTAAAGGCGCGCCGAACTCGATCAGTTGCATCGCGGCAGCTAGTCCAGAGGAAGGCGTGAAGGTCGCGCTCCGAGACATTCCGTCGTTTTACATGTCGAAACTGGCTTACGGGCCACGCGTCATCGATTACATGAAGAAACGCGGCGATTCACTTCACCTCGAGATGCCAATTGCGGAGATGCTGGGGATCGTTGCGCGCGCAGTGGATAAACGCGTCCAGGACGTAGCTGTAATGATGCTCGACAGACCGCGGCACAAGGAAATCGTCGAACAAATTCGTGCAGTAGGCGCGTCGCTGCGCATGATAGGCGACGGCGACATCGCCGCGGCCATCGCGCCATCGCTGCCCGAGTCCGATGTCGATCTTTACATGGGAATGGGCGGTTCACCCGAAGCCGTGCTGGCGGCGGCGGGGATCAAGTGTCTCGGCGGCGACATGCAATGCAAAATGTGGCCGCGCGATGAAAAGGAACGAAAGAACCTGATCGACGGCGGCTACAAGAAAGACCTGGACCGCGTCTTTTCGGCTGATGATCTCGCGAACGGCCAGAACATACTTTTCTGCGCGACCGGGATCAGCGACAGCGCGCTGTTGCGCGGTGTGCGAGCTCACGGCGGCGTCACGGCCGTTACGCATTCGATCCTTATGCGCGCCAAGAGCAAGACCGTTCGTTTCATCCGAGCCAGACACAATTTGCAGACAAAAACGATCCGACTTCGGTCAGACAATCGCGAACACCTAATCTAGGATTTTGGCCGAATGCCGAATTCCGCCAGCGCGTCGACGGTCTTTTCCATTGGCAGGCCGACGACGTTTGTGAATGAGCCTTCGATTTTTGCGATGATTTCTGCGCCGCTCCCCTGGGCGGCGTAAGCGCCGGCCTTGTCCAGCGGGCCCACTTTCGCAAGATAGCTCTCGATGGTTGCGTTGCTCAGGCGGTGAAAACGAACGCGCGAGACTTCGTGAAAAACTTCTGATCTCCCCGATGTCTGCCGATAAATTGCAACGGCAGAACAAACCTCGTGAGTTCGTCCGCTTAGGCGCCGGAGCATTTGCGCGGCCTCAGTTAAATCCGCCGGTTTACCGATGATTTGGTTCTCCAGCGCGACCAGCGTATCGGCCGCTAGGACGACTGCATCGGGACGAGTCTGCGCAATGGACATCCCTTTGCGGATGGCGTTCCACAGCGCGAGCTCGCGCAACGTGAGAGCGGCATCAAACTTTTCTGCAACGCGCGGCGAGGCAATTTCAAATTCGAATCCACCTTCGGAGAGCAATGCAGCGCGCCTGGGCGAACAGGATGCCAGCACTAATGAAGGCACAAATTCACTGTAGAGGCAGCCGCGCCTGCTGCAACATCGGCGCTTTCAGAGGAAGTACATCACTGCAAAATGGAATCAGCTGGATAAATCACGCCATTCTTGATGACAGTGGCGATGTCGGAAGCGTGTGCGATGTCGTCAACCGGACTCGAATTGAGAACAACGAGATCAGCGAAATAGCCTTTTTCGATCTTGCCGATATACGCGCCAGTATCGCCGCCAAAGAGTCTTGCGGCATTCGCATTGGCGCATTGGAGAATCTGCATTGGCGTTAGTCCCGCCTCTTTCATCAATTGAAATTCGCGAAAAAGCGCCGGACCATGAATTGTTCCAATGTTTCCCGCGTCGGTGCCGGCAGCGATGGTGACTCCGGCATCTTCTAGTCTTTTCAAATTCGGCAGCGCGACATCGTAAGTTTTCTTAATGCGATCCAGTGCTTCATCCGGTTTGGCTAATGCGGTCTTGATGCGATCGGGCAATTTGTCCTGAGGAATTTTGGTGACATCGAGCGATGCGATCACTTCGGGATTACCCCACTTTTGTTCTTCAGGCGTGAGATTCAACTGGTGTGAAAACGTTCGGCCGTAACGCTCGAACACAACAAGCGTCGGGCACAAAATCGTGTGTCGGTCTTTCAATAGCTTCACGAAAGCGTCATCCACTGGCTTGTCAGTCACGCTGTGGACGAGCACGTCGGCGCCTTCTTCCACTGCTGCGCGCGCTGTCTCCAGCTCGGTCGCGTGCACAGCGACTCGGATCTTGTGCGCATGACTTTCTTCAATTGTCGCGCGCACGATCGGCCGGAAGCTTTCGACCGGATGATCTTTATCGACGATGTACCAAATCTTAACCAGATCGGGTTTTTGTTCGGCCAGTTTCCGCACGAAATCGCGCGCTTGATCCGGCGTATCGATTTTGACGATCGGCGGATCGCCAAGATCGAGTTTTTCGCGCGAGACGCTTGAAATTAGTGGGCCGGCCACGGCCACGCGCGGCGCTTTCTGCGTCTGATTCGCGATTTTGCGAACCTCGAAATTCCAAAATGGTCCGCCGACATCGACCACACTGGTAATGCCACTGCGCAAATAACGCGCGAACACATCGTTCACGTGACTCTTCACCCACGCGACCTCGTCCTTATAGGGGCGAACACTGTTGAGATCGGCGCCGTCTGGTCGCGTAAACAGATCGCCGGATTGGAAAAAATGGATGTGCGTGTCTACGTAGCCGGGCAAAATAAATTTGCCGCTGCAATCGATCTGTTTGCCGAGGCCAGCGGCGTCTTGCTTACCTATTGCGATGCGTTCGATCTTGTCGCCGTTGATCACGACCGTCGTGTTCGGCAACACCTTACCGTCGGCGGGATTGATTACGGTCGCCCCAACGAGCGAAATTTTCTCAGCGCGCGCCGTGAGCGTGAAGCTCGACAACGCAACCACGGCGATAATTGCTGTCTTACTATTCATGAGAATGGAATCCAATCTGGCGCCTGGGGGGTTCAGGTGGTGTCATCAGTTCACGAATGGCGTCGAACACCACTTTGAATTGAGCATCGTATTTCTTCTCGAGCGCGTCCAGTTTACCCGCGAGATCGGCATTCGAAAGCAGCATCTCGCGCAACCGCACAAATGTGCGCATGATCGCGATGTTCACCTGCACCGCGCGTTTACTGCGCAGCACGCTCGACAACATTGCTACACCTTGCTCAGTGAAGGCGTAGGGCAGGTAGCGGCGTCCGCCGCGGCGGCTCTTTGAGGTTTCAGTTTGAAACCTCAAACCCTCGGTTTTGGTTGCTGGCAGCTTCTTTGAGGTGCCAAATTGGAACCTCAAACCTGATGTGCTCTCGGCCGCGAGCGAGTCTGAGGTGCCAAATTGAAACCTCAAACCTTCTGCTTCGGCCTGCGTTAGCTGAAACATAAAATCGCTCGGAAATCGCTCCAGGTTTCGTTTTACTGCGAGGTTGAGCGACTTTGTCGGTACGCCGTAAAGCGCCGCCAAGTCGCAGTCCAGCATGACCTTTTCGCCGCGAATCAAATAGATGCAGCGTTCGACCTGAACCATGATCGCGTTAGACGACATCCACCGTGCCTGCTTTTATTCTTTCGATTCCGGCACGGCTTTCTCGGCTGCTTGAAAGCCGATCTTCGAATGCGTGCCGTCGCAAAACGGCTTCTCAGTTGATGCGCCGCAGCGACAGAGCGCCATCCGTTTTTCGACTGGATATTTGTGCCCGTCCGCGTCGATCAAGTCGACTTCTCCGGTCACGATGTAGGGACCATTCTTGATTGTTTCGATTGTTACTTGAGCCATGGCGCAAATACTAAAGCACCAAATCCCAAACCCCAAGCACCAGAGAATCGCCAAGCTTCAAGTTTCAAACAGCAACCCTGGGGAGATCTGGGGAGCACAGGCTGCTAGCCTGTAGCGTTCCGCACTTGCCGAACGCATGGAACAACACGCGTAAAACTGTGCCAATCTGTTCGCGGCAAGCTGCCGCGAACTGCCGGCCAGCGGCCTGCGCTCCCCAGAGACAGAGCTTGCACGCACAATTCTTCGGCGAGAGTTTTGCCGTTCATGAAAGCGCTTCTCGTAGTCAGTCTCGCGCTCGCGGTTCCCGCTGTCGCGCAAACGTCCTCGCCCCCGACCAAGCATCCTTTCACGTTCGAGGACATGATGAAACTCAAACGCGTCGGCGCACCGGTACCGTCGCCGGACGGCAAATGGGTTGTGTTCGACTGTGAAGATGTCGATCTGGCGGCGAACACGAAGACTTCGCATTTGTGGATTGTGCCGGCGAGCGGTCCGGCAGCTGCCAGACGGCGGTTAAATCCGACGCCGAATCATGAGGAGCGCCCGCGGTTTTCACCGGATGGCAAACGCTTGATTTGGACTTCGAAAGCGACTGACCCCACACAAATCTGGATGTGCGATTTCAATCCGGAAGCAGGGCAACTGGTTGGAAAACCGCATCAGGTCACTTCGATTTCCACGGGCGCCGATGGCGCGATTTGGTCGCTCGATGGGAAGAACATCGTCTTCGTTTCGGCGGTCTATCCGGATTGCAAGGACGACGCGTGTAACAAGCAACGCGATGAAGAGCTGAAGAAAAGCAAAGTAAAAGCGAAGATTTTCACGCGTCTGTTCTATCGGCACTGGAACGCATTCACCGAATTCAAACGTAGCCATTTGTTTGTGGTTCCAGCTGATGCTGTAGCCGCCGGCCTTTGGCCGGCGCCCTCGCCAAGTGCGACATCGTCCCAAACGCTCGCCACAGTCGAGCGGCTACAGCCACGCGATCTCACTTCGGGCGATCACGACGTGCCGCCGTTCTCATTAGGCGGGCAGGACATGTATGCGATTTCGCCCGACGGCCAGGAGGTCGCTTATACATCCAACATCGACGAGGTCGAAGCAACCAGCACGAACAACGAAATTTTTGTCGTGCCGATCACGGGCGGCGTGGCAAAGAGAATTTCGACCAGTCCCGGCGCCGACACCACGCCGCTCTATTCGCCGGACGGAAAATATCTCGCCTGGCGTTCGCAAGCGCGCGCCGGCTTCGAAGCCGATAAATGGCGGCTGATGTTATACGAACGAGAGTCCGCACGACTGACCGATCTAACACAAACGTTCGATCGATCGATCGGCAGTTTCGCTTGGCGAGTACCCTGGCCTATTCTTCTGTTTACGAGCGAAGACCAAGGTGAGTCACCGCTGTTCGCCGTGCTAACTCGAATTGCGGGCGACAACTCAGGCGTTCGAGGCGCTGAGATTGTGCGTGGCCCAAGACTTCATGCGGATGATCTGATTTGCATTAGTGGCGACGCACTCTTTTTCACGCGAATGTCTTCGGCAGCGCCTAACGAGATTTGGAAATTAAAATTAGGAGAAATACCGGAGGCGCCGTTTAGCCGTTATCCTGCTGCGAAGAAGTCCGACCGCCAACTAGTAGAGATTCCAATTGCGCCTGAGCCTGTCACGCACATGAATGACGAGCTGTTGTCGCGGATCGACATGCAGCCGCTGGAGTCGTTCACGTTTAGAGGCGCCAATAACGAAGAGGTGCAGGGGTTCATGCTCAAGCCGCCGGGGTTCGACCCAAACAAACAATATCCGCTGAAGTTTCTGATCCATGGCGGACCACAGGGAGCGTGGGGAAACGAGTGGACGTATCGGTGGAACGCGGAGTTGCTCGCGGCGACCGGAAATTACGTGGTGGTGATGATCAATTTCCACGGCTCGACCGGTTATGGGCAAAGGTTTACCGACTCGATCAGCGGCGATTGGGGCGGCAAACCGTACCTCGATCTGATGAAGGGGCTCGATTACGTGGAAAAGACCTATCCGTTCATCGACAAGAACCGCGAAGCGGCACTCGGCGCGAGCTATGGCGGTTACATGGCGAACTGGTTGTTAGGCCACACCAATCGTTTCAAGTGCATTGTGTCGCACGATGGCATGTTTAACGCCGAGTCGGCGTATGGCACGACCGAGGAGCTTTGGTTTCCGAATTGGGAATTCGGCGGTCCGCCGTGGAAAAAACGTGATGTTTATCGGAAGTGGTCACCGCACGAGTATGCAGCGAATTTCAAAACGCCGACCCTGGTCGTGCACGGCCAGAACGATTACCGGATCGATGTTTCGCAAGCGTTCGACCTCTTCACTACGCTGCAAATCCTAAAGGTGCCGTCCAAAATGTTGTATTTCCCCGACGAAGGTCATTGGGTGCTTAAGCCGCAGAACAGCCAGCTTTGGTATAAGACGGTGAACGATTGGGTGGACCGATGGTGCAAATGATCCGCTTTCATGTCGACCGAAGTGGAGACATCCCTCAATCTTTCCGATCGAAAACATTACGAGATTCCTCGACTCCGCTCGGAATGACATTTGAATCGCGACCCGCATCGCGGCCCCTTGACTTTTTTCGCGGCTTGCGCATTAAGAACGTCGTCGAAAATCTATGCGTCATTCATTGTTGGGTGTTTTGCAGGTAATTGTTTCTGTTGGTCTCATTTTGCTCGTCACATCTTGCGCCGAAGACCCGCGTTTTTCCGCCAGGACTCAGTATTTGGGCGGCGTCTACGGTGAAGCGCCGGCCGGTCCACCGCGTGACACTGTCTCGTATTGGGACGGAGACAGCGTTGGCGGAAGTCCGTCTGTAAAGATCAGCCTCGGAGAGCAGCGCGCTTATTTTTACAAGGGCGGCGTGCTCGTCGGGGTTTCGCAGCTGTCGACCGGCCGCGAAGGGCTGAATACACCACTGGGTCATTTCAAAATCATTCAAAAAGACAAAGACCATGTCTCCAGCTTGTTCGGGGACTATGTCGATTCGGCGGGCAACGTGGTCGTGCCTAATGTCGATATCAACAAAGATCCCAGACCGCCGGGCGCTCACTTCAGAGGCACGCCGATGCCGTACTTCATGCGCATCGTATCGGGGACTGGAATGCACGCAGGTTATTTGCCGGGTTATCCCGCGTCGCACGGCTGTATCCGCATGCCCGAGTTCATGGCTGAGGACTTCTTCAAATCGGTCTCAGTCGGAACACCGGTTACAATCACGAATTAGTTTGTAGGGACGCCGTTGTCGTCCCGCGGGAAGCTGGCAGCTTCCCCTATAGACACAGACACGATGCCTAGTATCTAGGCTTGCAGAAAATTCCCGGTGGCGTCATTCTGATTATTCTGCTGCCGGGAATATGATCGTCATCACGCAACCAAACGCCAGCGAAGAGCAGATCCAGCGGATCATCACGCGTGTGCGCGAGTTTGGCCTGGAGGCACAAGTCAGCCGTGGCGCATCACGCGTGATCATTGGCGTAATCGGACCCGAGGCGCTCCTACGCGAAAAGCCGATTGCCGCGATGGCGGGCGTGGAAGCCATCATCCCCGTGTTGAAGCCCTACAAACTTGCGGCACGGGATTCTCGCGGCGCTTCTTCTGTCCGGGTAGGCGATGTGGCCCTCGGTGAGCACGAGGACGTTGTTCTCATTTGCGGCCCATGCTCGGTCGAGAGCAGAGAACAGATTCACTCGATCGCGGCGATCGTAAAAGAATCCGGCGCAAAAATCCTGCGAGGTGGCGCATTTAAACCGCGCACTTCGCCATACAGTTTTCAGGGGTTGCGCGAAGAGGGACTTCGTTTCCTCGCGGAAGCGCGTGGAAGAACGGGTCTGCCGGTGGTCACTGAAGTCATGGATCCGCGCGATCTCTCCATGATCGAGAAGTATGCGGATTGTCTTCAGGTTGGCACGCGCAACATGCACAACTTCTCCCTCTTGAAAGAAGTGGGTCGAAGTAGACTTCCCGTGCTTCTTAAGCGCGGATTCAGCGCCACTATTTACGATTTGATGATGAGCGCCGAATACGTCCTCAACGAAGGCAACCCGAACGTAATTCTTTGTGAGCGCGGAATTCGCACGTTCGAGACGGCGGCCCGCTACACACTCGATCTGAGTGCGGTTCCAATCTTGAAGTCTAAAACGCACCTGCCCGTCATAGTCGATCCGACGCACGCTCTTGGTTTGCGCGAATTTGTTCCGCAGATGTGTCTGGCCGCCGTCGCAGCCGGCGCAGACGCGCTCATGATCGAAGTGCACAATTCTCCCGAGATGGCGAAGAGCGACGGGAACCAGGCGCTCACTCCGGAAATTTTCGCTGAGCTCGTTCCGCGTCTCAGGGCTGTTGCCGCAGCCATCGGCCGCGCGTTGTAAATCGTTTAGAGTCCGCTGTCCTCAGCGGATCTTTGGCGGGAATTATGCGCTGAGACAGCGCACACTACAGCACAGCGTGTTCGCGTTGCTACAACTCTCGCGGAATTTGGCGTAAACTCTACAGTGGAAAAACCAATTGGCACAGAGCTCCTGGAACGCGTCGCGGCGAGCGAACCCATCGCACGCAAACTTCGTGCGATACAAGACGCTCAGTGGCCGTTACAGTTCTCACACGTCATCCAGCCAGCCCAGCCATTTCTGGCCGCCGTAATCGCGCAGGCCTGGCATCGGCTATCGTTCAATGATCCGCGAGGTATCGATTCCACGGCCTGGTTGCTCTGTCCCAGCGTTCATTCCCAAGAACTGTTTTACGAAAGCTTGCTCAACTGGCAGCCAGATGCGCTGTTCCTCCGGGAAGCAGAGTTTGCAGTAGCCGAAAATGTTTTGCCGGATCCGGAAATTGCAGCCGAACGGCTTGCAGTTCTTATGCAAATTGGGCGTGAAACCGGTCCGCATGTCATCGTCGCCACGCGGGCGAGTCTCGATCAAGCTGCTCCGGAGCGCGGCGCTCTGAAATCCGCACTCGTTCAGCATCGGCGCGGAGCGACTGTGCAAATGGAACAGTTTCTCGAGCAACTACTATCCAGCGGTTATGAGCGCGTCGCTCAAGTCACAACCCGCGGACAGTTCGCTGTCCGTGGTGGAATTATCGATCTCTATTCCTGGCAGACTTCATTGCCGTTCCGCCTGGAATTTTTCGGCGACCAGATCGAATCTCTGCGGGAATTCGACATCGATACTCAGACTTCCCTGCGCGATTTGGGTTTCGTTGATATTTTGCTGGGAGCAGTGGCGGGGCCGGACCGCCTTTCATTGATCGACGATCGAAGCGGCCACGTTCGCGACTACGTCAGTCCGAATCATCTCAAGATTGATATCGAACCAGAAGAAATCTCGAACGCGCAGATCCAGATCAGCGAAGGCTGGATTGAGACTGGCCCCGAAGATTTCAGCGGGGCATTCCAGGATTGCGACATTGGCGAGTTTGCGGTTGGCGATCTTGTGCTGGCCGAGACGAAGCGGGCGCAGTTCATCGAGCGCTTACAAGAATGGCACGCCAACAATGCCAAAATCGTCATTTATTTTCAAACTGAAGGGGAAATTGAGCGTTTTCGCGAAATCATGGCGGACGCGATCGACGGGGTCGACTTTGTGGAAGGAACGCTCGCGCGAGGATTTTGTTTTCCCGCGGCCAATCTCGTCGTTCTTTCGGCCGCGGAATTATTTGGGCGATTCGCGGCCCATCCGGGCAGGCGCTTGCGTCGTGCGGAACGCCATCGCGCACAAATCGATTTCAGTGAGCTAAACGAGGGCGACCTCGTTGTTCACCTTGAGCACGGCATTGGGCGCTTCCTGGGACTCGACAAATTCGTTGTAGGGCAGGCGCCTCGCCTGCCAGGCAGAGATGGAGCGGACTCGGCAAGCGAGGCGCTTGCCCTACAACAGCAAGGACAACCGCAGGAAGTATTAGTTCTCGAGTTTGCCGATGACGCGAAGCTCTATGTTCCACTTGAGCAAGCCTACCTCGTTTCCCGCTATGTTGGCGCGGGAAAAAAATCGCCGCCGCTTAGCTCGCTCGGCGACGGACGATGGGCGCGGGCGAAAATAAAAGCGGCCGCTTCCATTTTTGATTACGCGGGGAAAATGCTCGCGGTCCAGGCGGAGCGGCAAACGCACGCGGGCCACGCATTCTCCCCGGACACAAAATGGCAGGCGGAGTTCGAACATTCATTCCCGTTCCGTGAAACGCCCGACCAAATGAAGGCGATCATTGATACCAAGATCGACATGGAACGCCCTCGACCAATGGACCGCCTCATCTGCGGCGACGTTGGTTTTGGCAAAACCGAAGTGGCGGTGCGGGCCGCGTTCAAGGCAGTGATGGACGGCAAACAAGTAGCTGTGCTCGCGCCAACAACCGTCCTGGCTCAACAACATTTCGAGGTATTCCGACAGCGAATGCTTGATTATCCGGTGCGCATCGAAATGCTCAGCCGTTTTCGTTCACAATTCGAACAAAAGAAAGTATTGCAGCTATTGCGCCAAGGCGGCGTCGATATCGTCATCGGCACTCATCGGCTGATCTCCGGCGATGTTGTATTCAAAGATCTCGCCCTGGTGGTGATCGATGAGGAACAGCGTTTCGGGGTGCTGCACAAGGAAAAATTCAAAGAGCTCTTCAAGCTGGTCGATGTGCTGACGCTTTCGGCCACCCCGATTCCACGCACGCTTTATCTTTCGCTTGTCGGCGTAAAGGACATGTCCACTATTGAGACCCCACCGCTCAACCGCCTGCCCGTGGAAACAGTTGTATCGGCCTACGATGAGCGACTTATTCGTGCGGCGATTGATCGCGAACTCGAACGACAGGGTCAGGTATTCTTCCTGCACAATCGCGTAGCGACCATCGAGCGGGTGTGGGATCGGATTGTCGATCTTTGTCCGCAGGCCAGAGTTGAGATCGGGCATGGCCAGATGGATGCCGACGAGTTGGAAGCTGTAATGGCGCGCTTCATCGCCGGGAAAACCGACGTGCTCGTCTGCACTACGATCATCGAAAGCGGTCTCGATATACCGAACGCAAACACGATCATCATCGATCGAGCGGACCAGTTTGGTCTCGCCGATTTGTATCAGTTGCGCGGGCGCGTCGGGCGAGCGGAACACAAGGCCTACGCTTATCTGCTTCTTCCGCGCGAAATGATGACAGCGGGCGCAGCGCGCAAACGGATCAGCGCCATCAAACAGTACAGCTCGCTCGGCGCCGGTTTTCGCATCGCTATGCGCGACCTGGAGATTCGCGGCGCGGGCAGCATTCTGGGCACAGCTCAAAGCGGCCACATCGTGGCGATCGGCTTCGACTTATACTGTCAGCTGCTCAAGCAAGCAGTGGCGCAGGTCAAAGGCGAAAAGCCGCGGTTTAGACTCGATGTCGATCTCAAGCTCGATTTCGTTGCTACAAATGAGGCAGAGTTTGTGGCGACATCACCAAGGAGCGGCGGTCTCCAGTCTGCCGAGGCATTTGGGAAGGCACCCTCCCTTGCGAAAATCCCGGCCTTCATTCCAATCACCTACGTCACTGATCCTGGTCTGCGCATCCGGGCGTACCGAGACGTCGCTGAAGTTACCACGCAGGAGCAATTGGACCGGCTGCGGCGCGACTGGCGGGACCGCTTTGGGCCGTTCCCGCAGGCGGTTGACAACTTCTTTGGTCTCATCGAAATCAAGCTCGCCGCGGCGAAATCAGGGATAAACCGTGTCGAGGTGCGTGAACGAAAGGTGATGTTGACCCGGCGCGGGGATTTTATACTTGTCGCGGGCAAATTCCCTCGTTTAGTTGGAACCAAAATCGAGCAGCATCTCGGGGAGATTCTGCAGCTGCTAAAGAAATTATGAGAACGTTCGTGCGTCCATTTACCGCCGTCTCGCTGACTGTCTGCGCACTTGCACTCTTGCCCATTTGTTGCGCTGCATTCGCCCAGGAGGCGCAGATAGTGGACGGCATCGCTGCGATTGTAAACGGCGACGTGATCACATTCTCACAAGTACGGCAGTTGTCCGCGCCACGGGAAAGATTGCTTCGGTCGCAATTAACCGGCCAGGAGTTGGAAAAACAGATCCGGGAAGCGCGGGAGCTCGCTTTAAAAGATTTGATCGATCGACGGCTCGTCATTCAGGCATTCAAAAAGGAGAGCTATCAAATTCCGGACCACATTGTGGACCAAAGGGTGCACGACATCATCCGGGAGAACTTTGGCGGCGATCGCAATACGTTTATCAAGACGCTCGAGGCACAGAAGTATTCGCTGGGCGAGTTCAAGGAAAAGGAGATGGAAAGAATAATGGTCCAGGCGATGCGCAGCCATAACGTCAAGACGAACATGATTGCTTCCCCAACGAAAATTGAAGATTACTACAGGAAGCATCACGACGAATTTACGAGCAAGGAGGAGATCAAGCTGCGGATGATCATGATTTCCGGCCAAAAGGACACTGGAAACGCCCAGGCACAAAAGGCATTGGCCGAAGAAGTGCTCGGCAAACTCGCCGCCGGTGCAGAATTCGAACAAACAGCGCAGATTTATTCTGAAGACAGCACCCGCGACAACGGTGGCGACTGGGGTTGGATTGGACGCAACACCCTCGCGGCCGGCTTGGAAAAGTTCGCCTTCAACATGCCAGTCGGCAGAATCAGCAATATCATCGATTACGCGGGCAATTACTACATCCTCAAAGTCGAGGACAAACGCGGCGGCACGACGAAATCACTCGCCGAAGCGCGTGGCGATATCGAGAAAAAACTAATCCAGGACGAAGCGCAGCAAATTCAGGAACGCTGGATCGCCACCTTGCGCAAAAAGGCGTATATCCGGACGTTTTGATTCAATGTTGAGCATTGGGCGTTCGGCGTTGAGCGCCTGCTGGCGATTTATGGGAGTTGAGCGTTAGGAGTTTTTTTCGTGCTCACGCTCCTGCTCGTAATCGTAATCGAATCTTTCGACGAAAAAATGTTCGCATTTAAAAGCGAATGTTCGTCTAATGCTCGTTAGGCCGCTTGCATTATGAAAACATTCACTGCAACGCTCATCGCCGGCATTGTAGTAGTGCAGTCCGGTGTTTCGACAGCAGCTCCGTCGGAGAATTCAGCTCTGCGTGATCTTGCCGCGGCAAAATCGTTCGCGTTTGGAGGTGTTGGGGTTGCCGGGCTTATGTCCGCGGGTGAACGTAATTTGCGAGCCGTTTTGGACGAGCCGCATGCCTCGCAGGAGTTACAAGCTGCACTTCCTCATGCAACGCCGGCAGGTGAGCTCTACATTTTGGTTGGCCTGCGTCGCTGTGACCGTGCTGCATATTAGAAGATCGTTGATTCGCTGGCGGTTCCTAACGGTGACGTCGAAGTCGCACGTGGATGTATGATCAGCCGCGAGCCGTTCCGCAAGCTCCTCTCAGAGATTCAAGACGGGCGATTCGATGATTACTTATCACGACCGCCATGGTGATTGTGAGCCGTTTAACCGCTGTAGCCACGGCCCTGCGGGCCGTCCTCACGGTTTTGAAAAGCAGCGCCGAGGCAGACCGGCCACAGGTCCGCACACCGGACGGATTCGTCCTGCGGCGAACCGGGTTACTACAACGTTTGTGAAATCGCGCTAGTGGCCGCCGAAAACTCTATCTCGGCGATAACGTCAGAGACTCCGCGTCGCCAGTCTTGGCCATGCGCAAGTTTTCCTCCGCCTCGGGGAAATCGGGATGCAGACGTAACGCTTCTTCGAATTCCGCGATTGCCTGAGAGACATCGCCTTCGCGCATGAAAATTTTCCCCAGGTAATTATGCGGCTGGGCGAGTTTTGGATCGAGCTTGGTCGCCATTTGTAAATGCGCTTTTGCTTCCGACAGATCGCCCTTTTCCAAGAGCGCGGTCCCGAGATCTATTTGAGCATCAACTAAATTTGGATCGGCTCGGACGGCCTCTCGATACTGCGCAGTCGCTTCATCCAACTTGCCGTGTTTTTCCAGAAAGGCACCATAACTATGATGGGCCTGCGCTGATTTTGGCGCCAGACGGACTGCCGCTTCACATTCCGCCGCCGCCTGGTCATCGTGGCCCAGTTGCTCCAGAAGGTAGGCGTAACCGGAGTGATACTCGGCGTTGTTCGGATCCATCTTCAATGCTTGTTCGTAATGCGTGTGTGCCTCGTCCAGTTTTCCTTTGCCCATCAGAATGGTCGCAAGACTGACATGCGCCTTCACCGAATCTGGATTTAGACTCAGCGACTTGGAATAGGCTTCGGCTGCTTCATCAACTCGCCCGGCATCCTGCAGAGCGGTGGCGTGATTCAAATGCGCCCGCGCACTGGTCGGAAGATCGGCGGCGATCATGGCAACGCGGTCGAGCTCGCTCCGAACCGTGTGAGTCTGTCCAAGCCAGAGCGCTCCCAATGGAATGACAAAAGCGCCTACCCATTTCGCGCCGTGCAACGCCCACCCTGGAAGAAAACCGCTTGTCGAAACATCAGCGGTGCCACCGCTGATCCCGAGAGATTGTCTAGTAGATTTCTCGCGTACTTTCCAAATGAATCCGTCGTAATAAAAATGGAGCAACGCCGACGCAGTCACTACGCCGGTGAGCATCGTTTTGACTGACTCGACGCCAATACTCGACTTGAAATAACCAAGTGCTCCGTAGGCGAAGATCAGACCAACATAAAGACCGACCAGCGAACCACTGCGCCGGAAAACGAAACGCATGAATCCGCCGATGGAGCTGTCTGACTCGACTCGTTTGCGATTATAAATCCAAACCAGCGAGAGATACTGGACATCGTGAAAGACTTCGAACAACGCCACGCCCACGAGAACGCTGGCCACGATGTTGTTGCAGTACCACCAAAAAGAAATGCTCGTGACGAGTAACACCAGCTTCACTGGGCTTGGCCGGTGGCCGCGCACCCATGACAAGACAAAATTTACCAGGAACAATCCCGCAACTGCGAGCGCCACCGCGAACAATCCTTGCTGCGCGGTTCGAAGAAGCTCCGGCGGAATGAAAGGTCCGCCGGCCGAATAATAAGTCTCTAGCGTATCGGTCATTCGCTGCGGCGAGAGCAGGACCGCGGTGGCGAACCAGATCCCGCACAATGCGAAATCCAAACGGCGCGTCAGTTCGGCGAACGAGCCGACTTTCGCATCGTAAATGCGGCAGAACCCATAGGTCTGCATCATGCCGTGCCAAACACCCCAGATAAAAGCAACCAGCACAATGCCCTTAAGGTCCCACAGGGAAAACGCCACGCACACGAGCACCAAAAAAGCCGGCGCAAAAAGAAAGCGCCACTTGAAGCGCTGGAACAACGCGCGGTCCCCGTAGGCGCGGATCATCCCCGGCAAGTGATGACCCATCGCACCGAATGCAGCGACAAAAAGATAAATGTCCTGCGCGCTCCAACGCGCCTGCGCCACCAGAAAGATCGGTATGATCAACAGCGGCGTGCAGACGTAGAGAACCAGGTCGCGCCAACTATCCAGGATCCACAAGCTCGGCTTTCGCGCAGCCGCAGGCGCAGCGGGAACAGTCGTTGAGAACGCGATAACCTGCTGCATGCCGGGAAGGAGTTTTCCTTAAACTGCGGGGAAAATCAATCCGTTCTTCGCGCGCCGCGTATGTTTGTTCATTTCAAACACGTACATGTTCGCAAATTCCGCCTGGGCAAGGGAGGTCGAAGCGAGCTGTTGTAGGGCAAGCGCATCGCTTGCCGAGCCCTGATATGAATTGAAAGCGCGCGGCTTGGCAGGCGAAGCGCCCGCCCTACAACGTTTTCTGCGCGTTGGGGCAACAGCGGAGCCTTCTACGGCGCGAGGGCCGCGGGCACGCACGCTTGCTACGCGGCGATCTGTTGATGAAGATGCGCCATGCAGCCGCGCATTGGGATCACCCTCGGCGATTGCGCCGGGATTGGGCCGGAGATTGTTGATCTCGCGCTGAAGTCTGATCGGGTTCCCAAATCCGCCGACTATAAAGTGATCGGCAACTATCCTGATTGCCGTCCGGGACAGCCAACGCGTGAAACCGCGCGCGCTGCCGCGGCTGCGCTGGAAGAAGCGGTCACATTAGCGCGACGCGGTGAGCTTGATGCGATTGTAACCGGCCCAATACACAAAGCCCGGATGTACGAAGTCGGTTTCAGGTTCCCAGGACAAACGGAATTTTTTGCTAAGCGCTGCGGCGTCAAAAATTTCGCGATGTGTCTGACCGGCGGAAAAATTACGGTCGCGCTCGTCACGACGCATCTTCCATTGCGAAAAGTCGCGAGCGCGCTCAAGCAATCCGAGGTTGTCCGCGTCGGCCTGTTGCTTGCTGACTTCCTTCGTTCGCGATCCATCAGCGCGCCGCGCATTGCCGTTGCCGGATTAAATCCACATGCCGGCGAATCCGGCAAACTTGGCCGCGAAGAAATTGAAATTATCAGCCCCGCTATCGCCGCGCTGAAATCCGAAATTCGAAATTCGAAATTCGAAATAACCGGGCCACACTCCCCCGACACGGTTTTTCATCGCGCAATTGAAGGCGAATTCGATGCAGTGCTTTGCATGTACCACGATCAAGGATTGGTCCCGTTGAAACTCCACGCCTTTCACCAAGGTGTGAACGTGACGCTTGGCCTTCCTTTCCCTCGCACCAGTCCTGATCACGGCACCGCGTTTGAAATTGCCGGCAAAGGCATCGCGCGTCCCGATAGCATGATCGCCGCGATTAACCTCGCCGTGAAGCTGGCGCAACACGGTAGCCGCGCTCCGCGAGCGGCGACATCGGCTTCATCTCGGCGGTCATAGACCGCCGCTACAGCGAATCCTGCTCTTGCTCTTACTCATGCTCATGCTCGATTGCAGGAAACTCGATTACGAGCATGAGCACTGGGAAAATTGAGAAATACATCTCAGTTTTTAACATCGGACTACAGAACACGTTCGTTTACCGCTGGAATTATTTTCTGCGCGCGCTCTTTGGTCTGATTCCGCTGGCCGGCACAGTGTTTCTTTGGAGCGCGGTGTTCAAGGAGCGCGGCGGCGGGGTGCATGGCTACGATTACGGCTCGATGATTTATTACTACTTGCTCACCATCCTGGTCAGCAATCTGGTTACGCCAACGGAGGATGAATGGCAGATCGCGGCTGATATTCGCGAAGGCCAGATCAATGCGCTTCTCACCAAGCCGATGAGTTATCTCGCATACCGGTTCAGCATTTTTCTAAGTGGCCGCCTCGTTTACACCTTCGTCACGTTGCCGCCGATCGCGTTAATCTTTATTTATTTCCGCGACTACATCGTGCTGCCTACTGATCCACTGATCTACCTGGTTGCGACGGTGTCGATGTTAATGGCGGCGTTCATTCAGTTTTTTATCACTTACAGTCTGGCGATGATGGCGTTTTGGATTTTAGAAATCACTACCATCGTTTTCATCGTTTATTCGTTCGAATACTTCCTGGGCGGCCAGATGTTTCCGATCGACATCATGCCGTCTGCGGTGCAGGCCGTGATGAAATGGCTGCCGTTTTACTACGAGTTGTTTTGTCCAATCGCGATCTTTCTCGGCCGATTGAAAGGCGCTGAGCTCGTGCAAGCGCTGGCGATCCAAACTGGCTGGCTGCTGGTCGCGTGGGCTTGGGCAAACTTTATGTGGAAGCGGGGGCTGGGCCATTACCAGGCCGTGGGCGGGTAGCACAGCGAACGTTTCTTCGATTCCCCAACTTGTGCGTATCATTGCTTCGCATCGTTCAGCGCGGGCGAGGCCACGAGCTTCGCAAAGCGCGGATCATTCCGGAGCGGATCGAACATCGGATCAAGGCGAAGCAGCGCAGTCGTAAGCGGTGCATTCGAAGCAAGCGGTCCAGTCGCCGGGATGGAGAGCAGTTTCTGCGATGCAGCAATGGCCCGGTCGGGTTCTCCTGTCCCTGCCGTTACTCGGGCGAGGATCTCGAGTGGGATCGGACCGTGCAATGCATCCTTCCCAAGCGGAACGATACGTTCTGCGCTTTCGCCTAACGTTAATGCAGCTGATTTGTCGCCAAGGCCCATACAGACCAGAGCGAGATCTCCAATCACGACGAAATTTTCAGGCTGCTCCTTGAGAAAGAATTCCAATTCGTTGCGAGCCTGTCGCCAAGTTTCCACCGCAGCGGTATGATCGCCCCCGACTTCTTGTGCCCAGCCTAACCAAAACCGCAGCTCGCCATTGTAATAACCCAATGCCGGGTCGGGCTTAGCTAATATTTCCTGCAGCCGGGGAATGATTTGTTGAGGGTGGCGCTCGAGGATTGCTTGATAAGCCTGCGTTTCCAAGGCGCCAGGGTTGTTCGCGGCTGGATGGAGCAAAGCCAAAAGTATCGCAGCCTGCGGCAGATCGCCCTCTGCTTGAGCGATAGACGCTTTTTGCACAAGCGTATCCAGGTCGTCGGGTATGATATCGAGAACTTGGTCAAGCTTTCGCAGCGCTTCCGGAAAACGACGAAGGCAGGTATAGGATTGTGCATGCTGGGTGAGCAATGAAACATTGCGCGGGTCGAGACGTTCAGCTTCGTTGAAGTACGACTCACTCCGGTCCCATTGATTCCTCCTTCGTTCGATGTAAGCGAGCGATTCGGGAATTCGGCTGCTGTTGGGCAGCGCCTGACGTGCCTGATCGAGGTAACGCACCGCAGTGTCGTAATCCTTCAAGCAGGCATAGCGGTAATAGCCCATCGCCATGAGAGCCTCGCCGAGATTGGGTTGAAGAGTAAGCGCGGTTTCGGCTGCCTGCCGTGCTTCTTCGCGAAGAGCAGTCGTGGGCTGCAGAGTCAATTGGAGATAGCCACGAGCATCCACGTATGAGAGCAGCGCCCACGCGAGAGCAAATTTCGGATCCAGCCGCACAGCTTCTCTGAGATATTTCTGCGCGCCAAGAGAGTTGGCCGGGGTCGTTGCTGTCTTGAGGTTGTACGCCAGACCTCGCAAATAAGCATCGTAAGCCTCGACGTTCTGGGTCGGTTTCGCGACGAGCACCTGCTGCTCCCGGCCGGTGAGATGCACCCGCAGCTGCTCGGCGATCGCCTTAGCCACTTCGCTCTCGACGAAAAAGACGTCGATCAATTTTCGATCAAACGTATCGGCCCAAAGATGGGAATCATTGGCAGCTTTAATCAGCTGCACGTTCACGCGCACCGCGTCGCCAATCTTCTGCACACTTCCTTCCAAAATGTGGGCAACTCCAAGTTGCTTGGCGATTTCAGGCAGGTTTGTAGGGGCGCTCTTATAATGCTGCGTTGATGTGCGCGAGATCACCTTTAGATCGGCGATTTTGGACAAGCGCGTCAGAATCTCATCCTGGATCCCTTCAGCAAAGTAGGCATTGCCTTTGTCTTCACTCAGATTCTCAAACGGAAGCACCGCGATGCTTTTTTCCGGCACAGCCAGCATCGATTGCGTTCGATTGCGGGAAAACATCGCGATATCACCGACGATCACCGCAAGTACAAGCAGGGTTGTTATCATCGCCGCCCATCGCATTCGCGTCCGGCGTCTCTGTGCAGCCACCTTCAGCGGCAGCTTTGCATTGCCAAATTGATCGGAATAGAGGCTCACTAGGGCGATACGCGCTCCATGCTTTACTTCGCACGAGCCAAGATCGTGTAAGAGCGGTCGCCATTTCTCATACACTTCGAGGTCTTCTGCGACGCGCTTCGAAAGCAAGATGTGGCCAGCATCGCCACAATTCATCACCCGTTGGGCCATGTTTAGTCCGGTGCCTGCGAGATTGGCTCGTTCGTTGACATCGATCACACCACTAACTGGCCCGCTGTGAATTCCCATCCGAAGTGGTAGTCGTGGGTGCTGCTCTAATGAGCGGCTAATCTCCACGGCGCATTGCGCAGGCGCTTCCGGGCTCGCGTAAAATACCAGCGCCATCCCGTCACCCGTTGGGATCTTGAGCAAACGGCCGGTGCCTTCAGCTCGCTGAAATTGCTCGGATGCGCGAACAACCGCGTTTAGCTCCTCAACTGCTGCGTGCTGGTCGTCAATGGAAAGCTTTGAGTAGCCAACGATATCGATGAATAGGACGTGCCCAATTTCGAGTTGGATTTCCTTTTTAACCTCAGTGGACATATCAATCCTCGCGCAGAGAATTGCGCGACAATATGATCTCGACTCGATTGCCGCTAGTCGAGAGCAAACCCGACATGCATCAGCGCCACCACCACCGCCGCCGCCAAAGCCTCAAGGATAGGCTGAAGCCGTTCAAAGAACGTAAAATTCGGGGACGATTACTGCGGCGCTGGCGAAGCGACGAGTTCTTGGAAACGTGGGTCACTCCGGAGCGGATCGAACATCGGATCTAGTCGGAGCATCGCAGGCGTAAGCGGCGTGCCGGCACCCAGCGCTCCAACGTAGGGTATCGAAAGTAGTTGCTGTAAGGCGGCGATGGCGCGGTCGGGCTCTCCCATACGGGCTGCCACCCGTGCGAGGACCTCGATTGGAATGGGACCAGCGACAGCGTCTTTCTCGACCGGATTCGCGGCCATGGCCCTTTCCGACAGGGCTAACGCGGCGGTTTTGTCACCAAGGCCCATATTGGTCAGCGCGAGATCGCCAATGAGCAGAAAGTTGTACGGCTGTTCTTTGAGGAAGGCTTCCAGTTCGCGGCGCGCTTGCCGCCAAGTTTCCTGGGCGTCGACATTGTCGCCGGCCGCTTCTTGCGCCCAACCTAACCAAAAGCGCAGAACGCCATTGAAGTAACCCAACGCCGGATCAGGCTTGGCAAGTATCTCCTTTAAGTGGGGGATTACCGTTGCGGGACGACGCTCCAGGATCGCTTGATAGACTTGAGTTTCTAAGCCCTCGAGATCATCGGCTGCGAAGTGCAGTTGCGCGAGCAGCGCCGAGGCACGCGGCAGGTCGCCCTCCGCCTGTGCGATACTAGCCTTTTGCACCAGGATATTTAAGTCATCTGGCGTAATATCAAGAGCTTTATCAAACTTTTGCTGCGCATTCCAGAAATGACGATGACAGATATCGTTAATCGCGTGCTGGATGAGTAGACTAACATTCCTCGGGTCGAGCCGCTCGGCTTCGATAAAGTAAGCTTCGCTCCGATCCCAATGACCTTCCCTACGTGCAACATAAGCCAGCCATTCAGGAATCGAGCTGCTATTCGGTAATAGCTGATGTGCTTGCTCGAAGTAACGCACGGCGGTATCGTACTCTCTTAGACAGGAATAGTGATAAGTGCCCTTGGCCAACACAGCCTCGCCAAGATTGGGCTGAAGGGTGAGCGCAGTTTCGGATGCTTGTCGCGCCTCTTCACGAAGAGCGGCCGTTGGTTGAAGACTCTGGGTACGGTAGTTGCGCGAATCAACGATTGACAGCAGCGCCCAAGCCAGGGCGAACTTCGGATCCAACCTCACTGCTTCCCTGAAATATTTTTGTGCGCCAAGGGCGTTCACGGGTGTCGAGAGAGTTTTCAGTGTGTAAGCAAGCCCGCGCAAATAGGCATCATAGGCCTCGGGATTGTTCGTCGGCTTGGCCGCGATGACTCGCTCTTCACGACCGGTGAGTTTCGCTTGCAATTGATCGGCGATGGCTTTTGCGATGTCACTCTCAACCGAAAAGATGTCGGTGAGTTTACGATCAAAGGTATCAGCCCAAAGATGGGAATCATTGGCTGCTTGGATTAGCTGCACGTTCACCCGCACAGCGTTGCCGCTTTTCTGCACACTGCCTTCAACAATGTGCGCAACGCCAAGTTGCTTCGCGATTTCGCGAAGATTTTCAGGCGTGCTTTTATAATGTTGCGTCGACGTGCGCGAGATCACTTTCAGATCGGCGATCTTGGATAAGCGCGTCAGGATTTCGTCCTGGATGCCGTCGGCAAAATACGCGTTGGCTTTGTCTTCGCTCCGGTTTTCGAACGGAAGCACAGCAATGCTTTTTTCCGGAAGTGCAGCAACCGAAGCCGCCGAGTTAGACGTGGAACCGCTAGTTGTTGACAGCTGTTTG
>JBKOYG010000049.1:0-8434 GCA_046725285.1 Verrucomicrobiota bacterium | reverse complement strand
AATGACAAACGCAGTGTAAAATATTTTTTGCAGACCGCGTTTTTCCCTCTATATTCGCGGCTCACCGCATCAGGCGCGTGGAAGAGTTTGCTGCGCGACCTGGGCGGATTTTTTGTCGCCCCGAGCCCGACGCTTTTGGCGGCGCTTTGTTCGTGAAATTTGGAAGATGCCCACGATTAATCAATTGATCCGAAAGGGACGCCGGAAAGTGTCGGTGAAATCGAAGTCACCGGCGCTGGCCGATTGCCCGCAACGGCGCGGCGTGTGCGTGCAAGTGATGACGCGCACACCGAAGAAGCCGAATTCTGCCCTGCGCAAAGTGGCGAAAGTGAGGTTGACGAACGGCCAGGAAGTGATTGCCTACATTCCGGGCGAGGGGCATAATTTGCAGGAGCACTCGATCGTGCTCGTACGCGGGGGACGCGTGAAGGATTTGCCGGGTGTCCGCTACCATATTGTGCGCGGAACGCTCGACGCGCTGGGCGTGGATGGACGCCGGCGCGGCCGCTCCAAATACGGGGCGAAGCGTCCGAAAGCTGGTGCTGGCGGCGGCGGCGTAGCGAAGGAAGCCACTGCCGAAAAGAAATAATGTTAGAAAGAAAAATCGACGATGTCGCGACGGAAAAGAGTTTACAAGAAAGAGGAGCACGTCGATTCCCGCTATGGGAGTCCGGCGGTGGCCCGCCTCATCACCACCGTAATGAAGCGCGGCAAGAAATCATTGGCGGAGCGGATCGTGTACACAGCGATCGACAAATCCCGCGAAGGTTCCGATTCAGTCGATCCGCTGGAAGTTGTAAATAAAGCGATCGAAAATGTCCGTCCGCGACTGGAAGTAAAATCGCGGCGAGTTGGCGGAGCGACTTATCAGGTCCCAATGGAGGTAGCGCCCGCTCGACAAATTTCTCTCGCTACGCGCTGGATCGTCCAATACGCGGACAACCGCAAAGGCATGCCCATGGCCGAAGCTCTGGCGCAGGAGATAAGAGACGCGGCAGCAGGCCAGGGGAACGCGATTAAGAAACGCGAAGACACTCATAAAATGGCGCAGGCGAACCGCGCGTTTGCGCATTTCCGTTGGTGACGATTATGGCGACCGCGACGATGGAACAGAAAAAGGCCCAGGTGAAAAATCCAAATTCGCCGAATCGCAAGTTCCCGCTGGAACGAACGCGGAACATCGGCATCGCAGCGCACATTGACGCCGGCAAGACGACCATAACGGAGCGGGTATTGTTTTACACCGGCATGATCCACAAGATGGGTGAGGTGCACGAAGGCACGACGGTCACCGACTGGATGGAGCAGGAACGCGAGCGTGGAATTACGATTACATCTGCTGCAACAACCTGCACCTGGGCCCAGCGCGAAGAAGAAGGCGTTTACAAGATTTTCGAAGGGATCAAGGAGCGGATCAACATTATTGATACGCCAGGACATGTCGATTTCACCGCCGAGGTGGAACGTTCCTTGCGCGTTCTCGATGGGGCGATCGCAGTTTTTGACGGGGTTGCCGGCGTGCAGCCGCAATCGGAAACAGTCTGGCGTCAGGCAACCAAGTACAACGTGCCGCGTCTGGCATTCATCAACAAGATGGACCGCGTCGGCGCGGACTTCGAAATGTCGGTGAAAAGTATCCATAAAAAACTCAGCGCGAACGCATGGCCGGTTCTGCTGCCTTTGGGTAGGGAAGATCAGCTTCGGGGCCAACTCGATGTCATAAATAAGAAGGCGATCATTTATTCTGAGAACGATCAGCTCGGATCGACGTATAAAGTCACCGAGCTGCCGAAGGAGTACGTTGAGATCGTTGACAAGGCTTACAACGACCTAGTCGAACAAGTTTCAAATATCGATGACGATGTTGCCGAGGCCGTCATCCATGAAAAGCCAGTCACGCGGGAGCTGTTGAAGGCTGGAATTCGTCGGCAAACAATAGCCAACAAATTTGTGCCGGTCATCGGCGGGTCCGCGCTGAAGAACATCGGCATTCAATATTTGATGGACGCGGTCGTCGATTATCTTCCGAGCCCGCTGGACATTCCACCGGCGAAGGGTCAGGACCCCGATACCGGCGAGCCGATGGAAGCGCCGACCGATGATAACGGCAACTTTTGCTCGCTGGCCTTCAAACTTTGGGGCGATCCGTTTGTAGGGAAGCTGGTTTTCTTCCGTGTTTATTCCGGCACGCTGAGCAAGGGCGACACCGTTTACAATCCGCGCACGAACAAACGCGAACGCATTTCGCGGTTGATTCAAATTCAAGCAGACAAACGCGAAGACATTGAGACGTGTTACTCCGGCGATATCGCGGCAATTGTTGGCATCAAGAACATCACCACGGGCGATACGTTGTGCGATGAGGATCACCCGATCCTTCTCGAGCCGCCGTCTTTCCCTGATCCCGTCATTTCGATGGCGATTGAGCCGAAGACAAAATTAGATCAGGAAAAAATGGCGACTGCGCTTCAGCGTCTCGCGGAAGAAGATCCGACATTCCGTGTCTATACGCACGAAGACACTGGTCAGACGATCATCGCCGGGATGGGCGAACTGCACCTGGAAATCATTCGCGACCGGATGTTCCGCGAATTCAAAGTGGACGCAAACGCAGGCAAACCGCAGATCGCGTATCGCGAAACAATCACGACCAATGCGCACGGCGTTGGCAAATTGATCAAGCAATCCGGCGGCCGCGGCCAGTATGGACACGTGGAAGTGGATGTGCGGCCAACCGAGCGCAGCAAGGGCCTGACGATCGAAAACAAGATTGTCGGCGGCATCATTCCGCGGGAGTACATTCCCGCGGTCAAAAAAGGCATCGAAGAAGCGGTGCTCAACGGCGTACTCGGCGGATACCCTGTAGTCGATCTCGAGGTCGATATCGTTTACGGCTCGTTCCATGAAGTTGATTCCAGCGAACTCGCGTTCAAGATGGCGGCGATCTTCGCGATGAAAGACGGGTTTAAACGGGGCAAACCAATTTTGCTTGAGCCGATCATGAAAGTGGAAAACATCACGCCGGAAGAATTTCAGGGCGACATCTGCGGCGATTTGAGCCGCCGTCGTGGCAGTATCAACAATATCGAATCGCGTAGCGGTCTGGCGATTATTCATGCCGAAGTTCCGCTCGCGGAGCTGTTCGGCTATGCGACTGCGATCCGCTCATTATCGAAGGGGCGCTCGAGTTACTCGATGGAGCCATCTCATTTCGCGCCGGTGCCGGAGAACTTGGTTCCGGCCATTCTCGATCAGAAAGAGGCCAAATGAGTAATGGCCAGCGCATCCGGATTCGGTTGAAGGCGTTCGACCACCGCATGCTCGATCAATCCGCTGTAGAGATCGTGGAGACTGCGAAGCGAACCGGGGCGCGCGTGGCCGGGCCAATTCCACTGCCGACGTTGATCGAGAAATTCACGGTGAATCGTTCTCCGCATGTTGATAAAAAGTCGATGGAACAATTTGAAATTCGCACGCACAAACGGCTGTTGGACATCATTGAGCCAACGGCGAAAACGGTGGATGAACTAAAGAAACTGAATTTGCCTGCGGGCGTTGACATTACGATTAAGATTTAAGCGGAGGGACTTCTGAAAGATTTGCGATCATTCGGTCATGAGCATCGGACTTCTTGGACAAAAAATTGGTATGACCAGCGTTTACGACGCCAAGGGCAGGTTGCGTCCTGTGACCGTGATCGCGGCCGGCGATAACGTTTTGCTGCGTCGCTTGACCGAAGAACACGACGGCTATTCAGCCGTGCAGGTTGGGTTCGGAGCGCAGAAGGAATCGCGTGTGATCAAGCCGTTGCTTGGCGAATTCAAAAAGGCCGGCGTGCAGCCGCAAAAATTCGTGCGCGAGTTTCGCCTAACCAACGATCTTCCCGAAGGCGAGATCAATTTAAGCGTTACGCAATTTCAAGCGGGTGACTACGTCGACGTAATTGGCCGGTCGAAAGGAAAAGGATTTCAGGGCGTAATGAAGAAGCACAACTTTCACGGACAAGGTGCTGCGCACGGCTCGAAAACGCATCGGCGTATTGGCGCGGTCGGGAATCGTTCAACTCCAGGCCGTATTTGGAAAAACATGGGAATGCCCGGTCACCTGGGTGATGAGCGTGTGACTGTGCAGAATCTACAAGTCATGCAGGTGCGCGAAGCTGAGAAGATCATTTTGGTCAGCGGCGCCGTTCCGGGAGCGAGCGGCAGTTATGTGATCGTGAGGCCGGCGATTAAGCATCCGGAAAGAGTCTTGGCGGCGCATGCGGAGCATCGCAAACATGATGAGGAGGAAGCGGCGAAGAAGCCCGCGATAAGAGTCCGATGAGCGCAAAAGTTTTAACGAAAGGCGCTGCCAAGGAAGCCGGAATTGAACTGATCGATGACGGACGCGGCACCCAGGCCGTCCACGACACGATCGTTGCCATGCGCGCGGCACGTCGTTCGGCTTCGGCTAACACCAAAACGAAAGCGGAAGTGGATCTGTCTGGCGCAAAACCGTGGCGACAGAAAGGGACGGGCCGCGCGCGGGCAGGTTACAAATCGTCGCCGATCTGGCGTGGTGGTGGCGTCGTTTTTGGGCCGAAACCACGGGATTATTCCAAAAAGATTTCGAAATCCGTGCGGCGCCTCGCTTTTCGAAAGGCGTTGAGCGAGCGGATCAAGGCGGGTGACGTTTTGACGATCGACAAATTCGTTGTGCCGGAACTGAAGACGAAGTCGTTTGTAGGGTTGCTGAAAAAACAAACAGACGCTCGGAAAGTTTTGTTGGTCTCGGATACATTTGATCAAACAACTTTAAAGTCAGGACGCAACGTCAAACCGGTGACGCTTGCCACTGCTTCCGATGTAAACACAGAGCAGTTGCTCGCCTTCGAGAAAATCCTCATCACCCAGAAGGCGCTGGAAAGATTGGCGGAGCGGACTCGGCCGCCTCGAAGCAGCGAATACGGGAAGTAATCGATGAACGAGCCGCACGAGATTATTCAAACTGCGTCGTTGACCGAAAAGTCGACATTGATGAGCGAGAAGAAGAACAAGTACGTTTTTCGCGTCAGTCCGCGCGCAAACAAGATTCAGATCAAGAACGCAATCGAACGCCTGTTTCAAAAGAAAGTGGTCGATGTGAACACTTGCAATTACGCGGGTAAGGAGAAACGAGTCCGGGGACCCGTGGGACGCCGTCCGAGGTGGAAGAAAGCGATCGTGACGTTGAAGGAAGGTGAGAAGATCGATTTGATATGATCGAATGAAAGTTTAGCCATGGCACTAAAAGAATTTCGCCCATTAACACCAACGCTGCGGTTCAAGTCGTTGCCCGCTTTCGACGAAATTACAAAGTGGCAGCCTGAGAGGAGCCTCGTCGAGCCGAAGAAAAAGAGTGGCGGTCGCAATAACTATGGCCGGCTCACTTCGCGCCACATTGGCGGCGGTCACAAACAGAAATATCGCAAGGTTGATTTTAAACGACGCAAGCGCGGTGTCGCCGCGGACGTTGTCGGAATCGAGTACGATCCCAACCGCTCTGCGCGCATTGCTTTGATCAAATACGCTGACGGCGAACTAAGCTACATTCTCGCGCCGAACGGGCTCCAGGTGGGATCGACGATCGCAGCCGGAGACAATGTTCCCCCCGATTTGGGAAACGCGTTGCCGCTTCGTGCGATTCCGCTGGGCACTAACATCCACAACATCGAATTGAGCCCGGGCCGCGGTGGCCAGGTTGCGCGGAGCGCCGGGCAACAGGCGACCTTAACCAATATCGAGGGTGGCTACGCATTGGTGAAAATGCCTTCCGGCGAAATTCGGCGCATCCACGAAAACTGCTTCGCGACAATTGGCCAGGTAGGAAATGTGGATCATATGAATGTGTCGAGTGGGAAGGCCGGGCGTACTCGCTGGCGAGGACGTCGCCCGCATGTGCGCGGCATGGTGATGAACCCAATCGATCATCCAATGGGCGGCGGCCAGGGTAAATCAAAAGGCGGCGGCGGCCGCCATCACCCGGTCAGTCCCTGGGGGCAACTGGCCAAGGGATTTAAGACGCGCAGCAAACATAAGGCAAGTGACCGTTTTATTTTGGAAAGGAGAAGACCGAAGAAGAAAGTGTGAGTGCTGGGAGGGCGGAGCTCTGCGAGGCCTGTCTCGCACAGCTCAACCCTCCACAATTCACTTGAAAGTTATGGCTAGATCGTTAAAGAAAGGACCCTTCGTCGAGTTGCATCTTCTGGAGAAGATCGACAAGATGAACAACTCGGGCGTAAAGAAACCGATCAAAACGTGGTCGCGGCGCTCGATGGTGACGCCGGATTTTGTCGGCCACACGTTTTTGGTACATAACGGAAAGACGTTTAATTCCGTTTTCGTTACCGAGAACATGGTCGGCCATAAGCTCGGTGAATTTTCGCCCACGCGCGTGTTTAAGAAACACGGTTCGCATACGGCGAAGGTCACAAAATAGTTTTTAGTTACGAGTTGATAGTTGGTAGAATGAACCTGTGCGTGTTGCCAAGGTGAAACTATCAACAATCAACTATCGACTATCGACTTTTTTGGTAGTGGGTTGTGTTGCGCTGGCCCAACGGCTGGCGGCACAGGGAAATAGTTCTTTGTCAGAATCCAAAACTGAAAACGCGGCAGCGAGTAATACCGCGGTGGCGAATTCCGGACCGACACGGCTGCCTTCAGAAGTGACCGCGGCAGGTTTGCTTCAGCAAAATGAGGATTTGCAGAAGCAATTATCGATTGCCCAGGAATCGCTGAAGGCGTTGACCAGCAGCCTCGCGGAGTCCAATGCGGAGGCGGAGTTGTTTCGGCGCAAGCATTCCGATTTGCAATTGCAAATGGAGGCACTGGGACTGGCGTCCGCGAACAAGGACAGGGCAAAGCTGGAGCAGCGTTTATTGGCCGCGGTAAGCGATCTTCAACTCGCGCAGAAGGAGCGCGACGAGTATCGCGACCAGATGCTGCGCCTGGATGAGGCGGTGTTGTGTTATTTGAAAACGTCGCAGGGTGGTGATGCCAAGGCGCGGATGGACGTCGAAACTCGGCTGCGCGATATCGACAAGCTGGTCACAAAGTCCACAAATGCGCCCGATTTGCCGGAACCAAGTTTGATGGATGGGAACGTGATCAGCGTGAAAGACGAGTGGTCATTCGTAGTCGGTAACCTTGGCGAAAAACAAGGCGTTAAGGTTGGGATGCCAATGCGGGTGATGCGCGGCGATAAAAGGATCGCGACCCTGCGAGTAATTGATGTGCGCCAAAAGATTTGCGGTGCTGTGATTCAGGAAATGGATTCAAAGAAGGAAAGAATAAAAGTAGGGGACCGCCTCCAAGTGGATGCGCAACCGAACGTGGGTGTGAGATGAGTCAAAAAGGTTAAAAGAGTTACATGGTTACAACGGATAGCCATGGAACAATGTAACTCTTGTAGCGTTGTAACATTTGTAACGAAGGAAAATGGAAGTTAGGTCCATATACAAGTATGCGCGGATTTCGCCGTTTAAGGCGCGCGAAGTCACCCGCGAGATTCAGGGTCTGCCGGTCTCGGCAGCACTCGATCTGCTTGCTTTCACGCCGAAGAAAGCGGCCTTCCTCATCAACAAGACGTTGAAAAGCGCGATCGCTAATGCCGAGAACAACGCCAACCTCAAGCCTGACAGATTAGTGGTGAAGGAGGCGATTGTAGGCGAAGGCCCGACGTTCAAACGGATCATGGCGCGCGCCCGGGGTAGCGCGAGCCGGATTTTGAAGCGGACCAGCCATATTCGAATCGTGCTAACCGACGAAATTAAGGTTGAGACACGCGAGACTAGAAAGGCGAAACAGAAAGCGGAACAGAGGGCCGAGAAGAAAAAAGAAACCGCAACCAGCGAGGCGATCGAAAGGTCGAAGACTGAGAAAAAGCCGCGAGCGAAAAAGGCGGCCAGGAAATCGAACAAGTAATTTTATTATACTGACTTATGGGACAAAAAGTTAATCCGATTGGCTTTCGCCTGGGCGTGAACCGCGACTGGCGCTCGCGGTGGTATGCCTCGCCACAGGAGCTGCCAGAATTTTTGCACTCCGATTTGGAGATTCGGAATTATGTGAAGAAGAAGCTGCAGTACGCCGCCGTGTCGAAGATTGTGATCGAGCGGGCGTGGAACAGCATCCGGGTAACCATTTTCACTGCGCGTCCGGGAATTGTGATCGGACGCAAGGGCGCCGAGATCGAGAAAATGACAGAAGAGATTTCCAAGATGGCACAGGGCAAGCAAGTCAAGATTGACATTCAGGAGATCAAGACCCCCGAGCTCGATGCGCAATTGGTGGCGGAGAATGTGGCGTTGCAAATTGAGCGACGGATTGCTTATCGCCGTGCGATGAAAAAAGCCGTGCAGACCGCAATGGATTTTGGCGCCGAAGGAATTCGCCTCCGTTGTTCCGGCCGA
>JBKOYG010000080.1:0-14395 GCA_046725285.1 Verrucomicrobiota bacterium | reverse complement strand
CGACGATCGTCAGCGGCGGCGGATTCTTCTCGTCGGATTGATTATCGTCGATCTGCTGGCCGATCGGGTCTTTGCCTGGGAAATATTTTTGCGCCAGGCTCTCGTCGATAATGACCGAGCGTGGCTGATTAGCGCGATCGTTGGCGGAGAAAGCGCGGCCGCGCAGCAACGGCATTCGCATGACGCGGAAATAATCGGGAGTGACAAAGTTGACCTCTGCCTCCGGCTTTTCGCCGGGCGGATAAGGCGGCGTGCCGCTGACATGAAACCCACTGTCCCATTCATTGTCATCGAAGGGAATGTTCGAGCCGAGCGCAGCGGCTTCCACGCCGGGAAGCGCGCGGATTCTTTCAACCAGCCGATCGTTAAAATGCGCGACCTTTTCGTCGGTCTCGTAGCGCGCTTTCGGCAGTGAAACGTCAGCGACTAAAATATTTTCCGGATTGAAGCCGAGTGCTGCATTTTGCGCATTGCGAAAACTTTTCAGAGTCAATCCCGCGCCAGCCAGTAAGAGCAACGCGAGGGCGACTTGCGCCACGACAAGTCCCGATCGGACGCGCTGCCGTTGCGCCCCATCGCTTGTCCCACGGCCGCCTTCGTGGAGAGAAAGAGTGAGCGAAGCGGTGCGCGAGACACGTAACGCGGGCCAAACACCAACCAACAACCCGGCGCCGATCGCCACGGCGGCCGTGAAAGCGAGCACTTTGAAATCGAGATTCGCTTCCTGAAAACGGGTCACATCAGATGGCGTGAAAGTGGCGGAACTGGCAGGCGAAATTGCCTTGATCGCGTCGAGTCCCCAGAGCGCTAGAAGAACGCCGGCCATGGCCCCGAATACAGCCAGAATTGCGCTTTCGATAAACACCTGCTTGGCGAGTTGGCCACGGCTCGCGCCGAGAGCGGCGCGCACGGCTAATTCGCGTTCACGCCCGAGCGCGCGCGAGAGCTGTAAATTCGCGACGTTGGCGCAGGCGATGAGGAGCACACAACCGACTGCAGCCAGAAGGAGCGAGATGCCTTGTCTGTAATCCTTCACAGCGGAATCGAGAAGGATCAGCGCGGTGACGCGGCGTCCAGTGTTGGAATCAGGATAGCGGCGTTCGAGCTCAGCCGCGATGTTATTCAAATCGGCCGTTGCCTGCGCGAGCGTCACATCCGGTTTCAGCCGGCCGAGCGCGGAGAATCCCGGATGATTATCGCGGTTCACGTAATCCTTCTCCGCGCGCAAATCTTCCAGTGGAATGTAAACCTGGGCCGCGCGCGGCAGTTTTATGTTCGGCCGGAGCACACCGATGATTTCGCGCTGCATCCCGTCGAGAGTGATGTTTTGGCCGATGACACTGCGCGAACCGCCGAAGCGACGTCTCCATAATCCATCGGAAATAAGCGCGACTTTTTTGCAATGGGGCACGTCGTCTGACTCACGGAAATCGCGCCCCAGTTCGGGCGGAACACCGAGAACGGAAAGAAAATTGTAAGTCACGCGCGCGGAACCGACGCGTTCGGCTTCCACATCGCTGCTGGCGCCGGACAAATTGGCATCACCGCGCAGGATCAAGGCTAGATCAGTGAAGCCGCGCTGAGCAGCACGCCAGTCGAGATAATTTGGCAGGCTAACCGAACCGGATTCGAAGATATTTGCGCGCTCGCGAATAAGCACGAGGCGGTCCGGTTGCGGATAAGGCAGGGGCCGCAGGAGCACGGCGTTGATGACGCTGAAAATCGCAGTGTTGGCGCCGATGCCGAGCGCGAGCGTGATGATCGCGATAGCCGCAAATCCGGGCGACTTGCGGAGTTGGCGCAGAGCAAACTTTAGATCGTTCATATCATTCGGCGCGTAACGCAATCATCGGATCGACACTCAACGCGCGGCGTGCGGGGAAGAAACAGGCCAGCAAAGCTGTTGAAACAAGCAACACGGAAATCGAAAGGAATGTCGCTGGATCGCTCGCGCTGACGCCGAAGAGCAGACTAACGAGTAATCGTGTCAGGCTCCAGGCTGCGACCAAGCCGATCGCCACACCGGCGAGCGTGAGTTTCACGCCCTGGCTAAGAATTAGTTGCAATACATGCTTCCGTTGCGCTCCGAGCGCGACTCGCACTCCGATCTCTGCCGTGCGTTGGGAAACTGAATAGGCCATTACGCCATAGAGGCCGAGCGCGGCCAGCAAAAGTCCGGATGCAGCAAGCGCACTCATCAAGATTGCGCTGAAACGTTCGGTGACCAGAACGCCACTCAGGTTTTCGTTCATCGTCATGACGTTCGAAATCGGTTGGTCAGGATCGATCGTTCGAACGGCTGCGCTGATGGCGGCGATCGCACTCGCAGGGTCAACGTCCGTTCTCAGGACGAGGTTGACCGGATAGCTATTTTCAAGTTGCGCGTAGGGAACGTACCAGACTGGTCGATTGACGCGATAGTTGAATAAATCCTCCTTCACGTTTTTGATTACGCCGATCACTGTCATCCATGGAAACTTCTTATCAGCGCGGACGCGCTTGATCCGTTTGCCGAGTGGATCTTCTCCGGGCCACGCCTGTCGCGCCAGACCTTCGCTGATCACGACCACCGGTCCATTCCCGGAACGATCGTTTTCATCAATCAATCTTCCTTTAATCAATGTCACGCCGATCGTTTTCAAATAATCCGGACTAACGAGTCGATGCGAAGTGATCGGGACATCGTTTGGATTGGTCCGCGGCCGGCCTTCGACTTCGAAGACCGAGTCGTAAAGAATTTCGCGCTCGAGCGGAATATTCGTCGTTATGCCGGCGGAGACGACCCCGGGTAAATTCTTCACGCGTTCGAGAACTTGCTCGACAAACGCAACCCGCTGCCGGTGCTCCGAATATTTCGATGGCGGTAAAACCATTTTCATTGTCAGCAGATTGTCCGGATGAAATCCAAGATCGACATGTTGAAGTCGTTGGAAGCTTTGCAGCATCAATCCGCCGCCGGCCAGCAACGTCATCGCAACGGCAATTTCCGAGACGATCAAAATATTCAGCCATCTACGGCCGGCTGTGCCTGCGCTTCGTTGGTCGCCTTCTTTGAGACGCGGCATGACTTCGCGTTCGCTGGCTCCGTTCCATGCCGGCACCAATCCGAAAATCACACTGGTTGCGAGCGTAACGAGCACCGCAAAAATCAAAACGCGAGTGTCGATCTTAAAATTGTGAAAGAAAGCGGCGAGGGAAATCCCCTGGATCGGATTCAGCGCCGCGAGAACCGGCGCCATCCAATACGCAAGTAGCAATCCGCCCGCGCCACCGAGCAATGCCAGTAACATGCTTTCGGTCAGGAGTTGACGCAGCAACCGCGACCGGCTCGCGCCAAGCGCACGTCGCAACGCCAATTCGCGCCCGCGGGCAATTCCGCGAGCAAGCTGAAGGTTTGCGATATTTGCGCAGCAGATAAGCAAAAGAAATCCGACGCCGCCCATCAGCGTGAGCAGCGCCTTGTTTACGCGCCCAGAAGAATCGACGTCGCCAAGCAATTGCTGTCGTAACCATACCAGTCTCACGCTCCATCCGCGACGGACCTGTGGAAATTCCTCCTCCAATTGCCGGGCAATCGCTTTCGATTCGGCGTCTGCGTGTTGCAGACTTACTTTGGGACGAAGTTTCGCCACAATGTCATAGTTAGGCGCAGCGCGCTCGGCAAACGGAAGATTGTCGACCTTCGTTTGCAAGGGAATCCAGATTTCAGCGGCACCCGGAAGATCGAAACCCGGAGGCATGACTCCAACAACGCTGTAGCTGCGACCTTCAAGATTCAGCGTGTCGCCAACAACATTCGTTTTTCCGCCAAAATGTTTTTGCCAGAATCCGTAGCTGATCAGCGCGGCGTTTGGGCCGCCGGGGCGATCCTCTTCCGGAGAAAAACTGCGTCCAATGACTGGGCTCACTCCCAGTGTGGTCAAATAATCGGCCATGACCGAGGCGCCACGAATCCGTTCCGGTTCGCCGCGTCCAGTCAGATTGAACGAGCGTTGCAGGGCAGCGCCGATGCTCGCGAACGAATGATTGCGTTGCTTATTCGCCTCGAATTCAAGGAGCGACGATGCAAAAGGATCGAACCCTTCGCGCAAAGCGACGCTGAAAACCAAACGGTCGAGATCTCCCAGCGGTAATGGGCGAAGCAGGAGTGTGTTGACCGCGCTGAAGATGGCCGTGTTCGCGCCGATACTGAGCGCGAGCGCGACGACCGCAATTGCGGTGTAACCGGGAGACTTAAGCAAGATTCGCGCGCCGTAGCGAACGTCCTGCCAAAGCGTTTGCATTTTATCGGCTCTCGTTAGGCGGCTATTCGATCTTCAACAACGCGACCGTCAAATAAATGCACTGTGCGATCAGCATGTTGCGCGAAGCGCTCGTCATGTGTGACCATGCAAATGGTGGCCCCACTCTCGTGCAGTTCCCTGAGCAGTTGCATCACTGCTTCGCCATTGCGAGAATCAAGATTGCCCGTGGGTTCGTCGGCCAGTAAAATGGCCGGCCTGCCCGCGAGCGCCCGGGCTACGGCCACGCGTTGTTGTTGGCCACCGGAGAGCTGACTTGGCAAATGTTTCGCGCGATGCGCCATGCCAACGCGCTCCAGAGCTTGAGTGACAAACGACTTGCGCTCGCTGGCGGCCATTCCGCGATAAGTCAGCGGTAACTCGACGTTCTCAAAGACACTGAGATCACCGATCAGGTTGAAGCTTTGAAAAATGAAACCGATTTCGCGGTTGCGAATTCGCGCCCGATCAGCGAACGAAAGATTGGCAACTTCCTGTCCCTTTAGGGAGTAGCTCCCTTCCGAAGGTGTATCGAGCAGCCCGAGAATCGACAACAAGGTCGTCTTGCCGCAACCCGATGGTCCAGCAATGGAAACATATTCGCCGGGCCGAATGTCGAGGTGGATTCCGGATAACGCATGCGTTTCTACCTCGTCAGTGAGAAACACCTTCGTAACGCTGCTTAGTCGTATGAGAGGATCTGATCCGTTGTTCATGATCTTGATTGTTAATTGCTGATTAGTTGAGTCGGATGCGCTCGTGCCCATCCCAGGCGCTGGTATCGGAGAGAATCACCTGATCTCCCGGCTGAAGACCGCTTAGGATCTCAATCGTGTTAACCGAGCTTTTGCCGAGTTTAACCGGTGTGCGCACAGCTTCCCCGCTGCCATTGACGAGCTTGAACATTCCAACAGTGTTGTTCTCCTGCCCAAACGCCGGGCGACCTACATACACAACATTCTCAAGACGCTCGAGCTCGATTGTTCCGTCCACGCTAAGATCGGGGCGCGCCCCTTTCGGCAACGGCTCATCAAACGCAACATCGACAGTAACCGTTCCCTGCTCGACTGCGGGATCGACGCGGGTGACGTGACCATTGACGGTGCCGTTGCGGGTGTCGATCACAGCGCTTTGATTAATCTGGATATCTTTCGCCTGTGTCTCGGCGATTTTGACCTGCGCTTTTAGTTTCGTTGGATCGGCCACGCGCGCGAGATTGTCGCCGACCTTGAGTCGCTGGCCGATTTGCACCGGCAATTGCTGCAACACGCCAGACATTCCGGCTTTCACGTGCAACGCTTCAACCTGGTCCAGCTTCAGTTTCGCCAGTTGCGTCGCTTGATCGACTGCGGCTTGTTTCGAAGCTAGCTGCGGCTCGATCGAATCGCGCGCAAACGCCAGGCGCTTTTGCTCGATCTCATCGCTCTTCTGGCATTCCTCCTCTTTAATCTTCGAAGTTTTGTAGACGAGATCGGCGACAAGACCGTTCTTTGCCAACTGATCGTTCGTTTGGCGCTCCATTTTCGCCTGCTCGTATGCGGCGCGCGCCGCGGTTGTTTTTGATTCCTGATCGAGCAATTCGCGCTGCAGAGTGGCACGCAGACTTGTTAGTTCCGCCTCCGCTGCGGTTGCTTTTGATTCCGCATCGTGCGCGTCTTGTTCGAGCTCGGGACTGCTTAATTCCAAAATCACCGAGTCCGGTTCCACGGGTGTACCAGGCCAGATATTTATTTTTTCGACTCGCCCTTCGCTGTTTGCAGGGATCCAGCGGATGTCCTCTGGTGTGAGGGTACCGAGTCCGCGCACCTGGCGAACCATTGGGCCGCGTTTAACGGTATCGATCCAGACGGTAGAGCGATCGACGCTCGGCACTGCTGGTTTCAAGCGGGAGATTCCTACCGTCGCCAGAATCAAACCAAGCACGGAGACGGCGATGATGATGATGCGGCGCTTACGCTTTTTCGCTGCTACGCCTACGCGCGGCACATCCATCGAGGAAAGATTCGACGCGAATCCGGCCGGCCGCACAATCGTTTCTTCTTTTGGTTTTCGCTGAGGAACCACGTTTGGATCAAAGCTGAGCAAATGCCCGACAAAGCTCCACCACCGCATTTGTCGCGCCTACCATTGGCACGGCCGCGGTGATGATGATGATTACGAAGCAAATTGCTTCTACAAGAAAATCATATCGCGCTTCGTTGTGAAAATACTCTCCGCTGATGTCCTGAAAGTGCGGCGTCCCGGTTCTGACGCATCGTCCCCGATACCCGTCAAGCGTCATCGGGCGATAATTGCAGTCAATCAGCGGAAACCTCTTGCTCTTGCCAACAACTATTGAGATCGGCTTCATATTTCCTTTCGGTTTGTTTGGCAGCAGTGATTGCAATGTTCGTGCCAGCCGGGAAAATGGAAGTCATAGTGCCTATTAGAAGAGGCACTTAGCGTTAATTAAGCGAGTCTGCAGCGGTCTCCGGCCAGCCCAGTTGTGGGATTGCTCCGTCCCAACTTTGGGATTGTTTTCGCGAAAGTGCCTAGAGCGGCAGGCGCAGCAAAGCTTCCGCACCTTTGTCATTTTCCCGATTCGTTAGCGCCAACGATCCACCATGGGCCTCTGCGATTTGGCGACTGAGCGGCAGACCGATTCCTGAGCCCTCGGGTTTTGTGGTAAAAAACGGCACGAAAAGATTCGTGGAATTCATAATCCCGGGGCCCTCGTCTTGAACATAGATCTCGACTGCGTCTTCCTTCTCGCGCCACCCGATCACAACATTGCCGTGTGTTTCAAGCGAGGCATCAACAGCGTTGTGTACAAGATTGATTAATGCTTGTTCAATCTGTGCTGCGTCCGCACGAATCACTGTTTTCGGACCCGACATGACCTTCACATTGAGCCTTGGTTCCAAATCCACCACGCGCTGAACCAGCTTGCCAAGGTCGACATCTTGTTTTTGAGGCGGCGGAAGCTTTGTTAACCGAGTATAAGCTTGCAGAAAACGGCTAAGCGAATCGGCCCGCGACGCGATAGAATTTAGTCCGGTAATCGCATCATCTTTCCAATCTGGTGGAAGAGGGTCGCGCCGCAGCAGGGATTCCAGGCTGGCGGCAAGTGATTTGATTGGCGCCAGCGAGTTGTTCATCTCATGGCCGAGGACACGCACGAGTCTTTGCCAGGCGCGACGTTCCTCTTCCCGCAGTGTGCGACTAAGATCAGTCAATACGAGCAACTCGTGCGGTAAACCCTCCTCACGAAACGTGCTCCGCCGGATACCCCAACGTCCAGACGCCCCCGGGAAATTCAGCGTCAGGGGTTCGTCCTCGTTAGCCTCGAGGCACCTGTCTAGACCAAGTTCGTTCGCCGTTTTACCTAACAACTTGTCCATCGATCGATTCAGCAAAGTTTCACCAGCGCGATTGACGAGCCGCAAACGCCGTTTGGGATCAAAAGTGAAGACTGCGACGTCGATTTCACTCATGATCGTGCGCAACAGCGCGGTGGCTTCGAAGGCGCCTAGGCGCTGCTGACGCAACGTTTCGCCAAGTGAATTAACTTCGAGAAGGACTTCTCCCAGCGCGCTACCTTCACGAGCGCCGCGCGCACGGATCGAGTAATCGCCCTCGCGCAATCCTGCGAGCAGATTGGACATGGTTTGCAAGGGCCGAATGGTGTGTTCGCGCGCGCTGGAAATGAACGCAAGGAAGCAACCAACGATGAGAATCGTTAGCGTCCACTGCAGTTTGGCGCTGTAATCGCCAAACCAAAGAAGCGTAAGAGCAACAATAATTGCAGGGACAACCGCAGCAACCGTGAGCCACGTAATCCTTCCTTCGTAGGAGACGCGATGTGGATCTTTGAGTTTGCGGGCCATCAAAGCTACGATCCGTAATCGGTGGCAGGTTCACCAGCAGCGGCGGGCAATCCGGAATTTTCAGAGCCCATATTGCTGCAGGCGACGGTAGAATGCGCTTCTGCTCAAGCCGAGCGCTTCTGCTGCTTTGCGCGCGTTGCCATCGTTTCGGGCCAGCGCTTTTTTGATAAGAAATGCCTCCACCTCTTCAAGACTCATTTCCTCGAGATTCCGCGATTCACCACCGCCGTTCGTCAGGCCCAGATCGCTTGCACAGATTTGTCGATCTTGCGCCATAAGCACGGCCCGCTCGACGATATGATGGAGCTCGCGAACATTTCCCGGAAAGCGATGCTGTAGCAGACGTTCTCGTGCCGTCTCATCGAAACCGGCAATCTGTTTCCGATAATGCTCTGCGTGCTGACGGAGGAAACTGTTTGCGAGCGGCATGATGTCATCCCGCCGCTCTCGCAAGGGTGGCAACGTAATCTGGATCGTATTCAGGCGAAATAAGAGATCCTGCCTAAAACGACCCGATGCTACTTCGTTCTCAAGATTTGAATTTGTCGCAGAGATGATGCGCACATTTGCGTGCAGAGTTTTCGATGAGCCGACTCGCTCAAAATCTCCCGTTTCGATTACTCGCAACAGTTTTGCCTGTTGAGTAAGCGGGATGTTTGCGATCTCGTCCATGAAAAGGGTGCTCTCATCCGCAAGCTCGAATCTACCTGCTCGATCCGTCTTCGCGTCGGTGAAGGCGCCTTTGACGTGTCCGAAAAGTTCGCTCTCAAAAAGGGTCTCGGATAAGCCACCCATGTTTACGGTGATCATCGCATGCGATGCTCGCGGTGAAAGAGCATGGATCGCCCGCGCGATCAGGCTTTTCCCAGTTCCGTTTTCGCCTGCAATTAGAATGTTGGCATCAGACGGCGCGACGCGTGAAATCATTTCGACGACAGGCCGCATCGCAGCGGACTGCGCGATCAAATTTGGCATGGTGCCGCGCAAAAGTTCGTTTTCCGCTTCAAGCTTTCGTTCGCGACGCAGCGCTGAAGCGAGCTCGATCTGCGTCCTCACGATTGCCAGTAACCGCTGGTTGTCCCAAGGCTTGGTAACAAAATCGCGCGCGCCGCGTTTCATTGCTTCTACCGCCAGTTCAATGGTTGCCCAGGCAGTCATCACGACAATCGGGAGAGTACTGTCGATCGCCTGAATCTTTGGAATGGCTAACAGGCCTTCCTGCCCCGACGTGGTATCGCGCGTATAATTAAGATCCATCAGCAAGAGCGCATATTCTTTCTTTTCCAGCGCGTTGAAGATGCCCGCGAGTGATGTGAGCGCTTCGGTCTGATAACCTTCGCTTTTGAGCAAGATCCGCAGCGCTTCGAGCACGTCGCGCTGATCGTCAGCAATTAGGATCTTCCTCACCGAGTATTTCTCAACCGCGTTTGGCTGCAGTGTCAATTGCTTGAATAAAGGGGCCGCTGGACATCATGCCGTTTAACTTAGCTAGTAAATTTTGCATTGCGCATGCCAACCCTTTTTCCTCCCGGCAAATTGCAGGATTGGCTGGCGACTCACAAACAACTGGTCGGATTGCGGACCTTTCTCTCAATACCGTTTGTGGGATTTGGCCGTCCCGATTTCGGGACGTACCAAGATCAGCAGATACCGCCTAGGGTGGTACGGCCGCGGATTCACAAAAATCCAGGCAAGTGCGCAGACTTAATCTGACAACCCAAACGCAAGTCCCAGCCCGTACGTTACGACTGCGACGATGTAGCCGTTGCGCCGCCACGCACGACAAGCCTGCCGCGAACGAAACCCTCAGCGAAGCCACCCGTCACGATGACGATCAAGTACCAAGAACGCCGGCCATCCTCGCCTTGAAGCGGGGTGACGATTCTGTGGCTCCTTGCATCATAGCTGCTGCGCTTGCACTTCCGAGTCGCTAGATGGCTGCCGCAGGCTTTGGCTGCATCTTGCGCCCTTAATCAGGAGTCACAGCATGTGAACACAATCGTCAGCCGCACTTGCGGAGCATGTTGTGCGATTCTCGCCAGCTTCTCGGCTGTTACCTTGCTGCTGCCTGTATGGCCACGCAGGAATATGCCGCCCAATGCGACTGCTGCGCACAAGAGAAATCTGATGCCGCTAAGTCGTGCGTTTCTTTTGCGCGGTCATCTGTGCGAGCTGGCCCAGAGTTTCCGCATTGGTCCAGTAGTCGTTACCGATGATTTAATCGCTCTTGGGGGCTGGTTCCTTGTCGCGCGGAGCGAGCGCTTTGCAGCTTGCGTGACGGATTTGCCAACGCCGATCACTTTGTTCTCTCCGTTGAGCAGCATGCAAGAGAAGTTCCCGGTCTCCGGGTAATATTGCAAAACAAATGGCTCCGCGAGCAGCCATTTAGGAAAGTGAAAGACCGTCGCTGCATGATCGCCGCCAGCGTATTCGGCACCGGCGTAGCGGCGCTTCGTGCGGTTCCGCTTGTGCGCGGCCTCGCGCGTGCGTGTGTTCGCGGCGAGCCGATGTTTTTCGCAATGAAATTTTGTCACGGCTGGCGCACCGCAGACTTTGCATTTGCCTTCGCGCACCATTTTTCTCTGCCACCGCTGCTGCCTCGTCATGTGCGCCCCCCTTCAGCTCCTTCTACGATAACGATGGGATGAAGTTCTCAACAAACTCACGATCTTGCCGTTCGCGCTGTTGCGATCCAGCGGCAAAAAAAATCGGGCTAGTTCCGCAAACAATCCATCCCTTCGATTCACCTACCCCACCGCCCCGCTCATGAAACTTCACTTAAGCAAAGGCAGTTCTTGCGTCAAACAATCCAAAAGTTACATCGTTGTTACTTTTGATCTTCGAGGGAGCGGAGGCCATTGACGAAAATGTTGGGATGTGTGTTTTCGCACGCCTCTAAGGGAGTACGCAGCACTCAGCCTAGCGAACCAAAGGCAAGTCCCAGTCCGTAAGTGACCACAGCGACGATGATACCGATCCAGGTCATTTCCAGACCGGACGCCCACCAGGAGCGGATGGTGATCAGCGATTTCAACGCGCCCACGAGAAAGTGCGCGACTAAACTGATGCCGAACGAAATAATCACGGCAGTCACTCCGCCCGAAAAAAAGAACGGAATGATGGGAACGAAAGCGCCAATCGCCGTGGAAATGGCAGCCGAGATCGCAGCGGTCCACTGATTCGGAAACCGATGCTCGGACAATCCGAGCTCACTCTGCGCCATCGCCTGCACAAACTGTTCGGGTTGCTCGGCGAGACGTTCTGCCATCTTCTGTGATTCTTCGGGAGTGAACCCTTGTAATTGATAGAAGAGCGACATCTCTTCGATCTCTTCCTCGGGATTTTCTTCCACTTCGGCGCGCTCGCGCGAAATCTCGGCCTCGTAAACTTCCGCTTCGCTCTTCGCGGCGAGATATGCGCCCGCACCCATCGAGAGAGTGGACGCAAGCATGCCGGCAAGCCCCGAAATCAAAATGTAATGTTGCTGATTATTGGTCGCGCCGGCTACCCCTGAGACAATTCCAAATACCGCGCCTAACCCATCGTTCGCGCCGTAGATCGCATCGGCGACCCAACTGCCGCCTCGCCCATGCCAGCGTTCGCGCTTCAGGATCTTGTCCAGAGCCGTGCGTGGACTAACCGGCGGCGCCATGGCGCTAAGTGCTCGCGCATGCGCTTTTTCCTCGAGCGCGCTCTGCCGCAAAAATTCCTGCACGTCCTGTTCACCGGCGAAGGCGCGCTCGGCTTGTTCATGAAATTCGGCTTCCTGCCGTTCTTCCGTCGCTTCCATTCGGCGAATGGCAATCTCGGCTCCGGCAATCTTGTTCCACCAACGGCTGAGCCGCCGCCCGATCGTGTCCTTCAGAACTGGCGGTTCTGCGCCAAGGTCTCGGAGTTTTTTCTCCCAGCGCTGTGCATGGCGTTCTTCCGCTTCGGCCATGCGCAAAAGAACGCCTTTGCGTCTCTGGTCCCGCTCGCGTTCGGCCAGATCACGATAGGTCTGCGCGGTCTCGACTTCCGCCTGCCAATTGCGTTTAACGACTTCGATCGTCTGCTCCGGTCGCGATCCACCTGACGGTGACCGGACTTGCTGATCCTTCGAGTCACGAGACGGATTTTCGCTGCTCATATATGCTCAGTCGGCTGGTTCCATCGCGGCGCTAATTGGCGGCTCTGCTCTGGCCTTTAGTTGTTGTGCTGTATTTACAATCGCCACCGAACCGATAATCAGCGCGGCAGCAACGAGGACACGCAGTGTTACAGTTTCCCCAGCAAAGACGGCGCCTAACAAGACCGCCACAATCGGATTCACATACGCGTAAGTGGCGACTTTCGCCGGATCACAGTGACGCAACAGCCAGATGTAAGCGGTGTATCCAACCACGGCTCCAATGATTACCAAATAAATAAACGCACCGAGTGATAAGATCGAGACCGAACTGGGATGAAAACGCCGCGTCTCGCCGATTACAATGCCAGTGAGCAAAAGGAGCAGTCCGCCACAAAGCATCTGTTGAGCCGCAGTTAGAAATGGAGAGGCAGCGTGTTTGGCGGTGCGCGAATAAAGCGATCCTGCGGACCAGATGAAGGAGGAGACGAGCAGGATTAACATTCCGGTCGCTGGATGTCGTCCACCGTTTGAAGGGAAACGCAAAGCTGGTCCGAGCAAAACACCCACTCCAACAAATCCTCCCACCAGCCCAAGCCAAATTATTGGTGCCGGCCTGGGCGTGATCCCGGTCGCCCAGCCGAGAATCACAATATAAATCGGCACAATCGCCACAATCAACGCCGCCAATCCTGTATCGATATATTGCTCTGAAATGGTGACGCCGCCATTGCCTGCAAGCAGCAGACACGCGCCGACGACCAGCGATACGCGCCAGTTCGCCCAGCTCGATTTGCACGCGCCTTGCGACCATGCGATCGCGAACATGATAATTCCCGCCAACAGGAAACGCGCCCCAGCCATTAGAAACGGTGGAATGCTCTCGATGGCAAAGCGTATACCAAGATAAGTCGAGCCCCATACAAGGTACAGGGCGGCGAAGGCGACAATGATCCGGACTCTTGTCGGGGCGGTCATGAAGCTACGACAATCCCGTATCCGTGAGGCAGAGCAAACGCGGTTCGCCAAGCGTCGAAGCGTTGACGCTAAAGCGGCAGAGGTCGCCGCGGCGACCCGCGCTCTCCCGCAGTCACGGGATGGCCGTCATGGCCAGCGCATGTTTCGCACTTCGCGTTTTGGATTGGGCCGCTGCTGCGCTGCTTTGCCAGAATGCGGCAGGAGCCTTCGATAGCCCTGCTGCAGCCCAAAAATGACGGAGCGATTGCTATGTGCTGCGCTTGAAAAGCAATCGATACAGCAGCAGGAGGATTACCGCGCCGAGAACGGACATAATCCAGCCGGCGGTATAAGTTTCACCTGCAAATAGGCGACCGATCCAAGTGCCGACGAATGCGCCCGCAATGCCGAGCAGGATCGTGACGATGAAACCACCGGGATCTTTTCCCGGCATCAACAGTTTCGCGATGGCACCGACGACCAAACCGATAACGATGGTCCAAAGAATATGCATAATGAAGCGGGTTGTATCGGGTTCATTTCCAGCCGGCAAGAAAATAAGTTTTGCGCAGTGCGCTGCACTCAGGCCATCGTCGAATATTTTCTTCACATTGCCAGCTGGAGCAGGTGTGATCGTGTCGATTCCAGGGAGGACACAAAGTGCGAACATTGCTATTTAAGCCAGGTGTAGGCCTCGCATTCCAAATAGGCTTTATAACCTTCATCACAATTCGAGCTGGCGCTCAGGTGGTGACACTGCCGTCTCCAGGCCCAACTCCAGCGGTAGGGTCAACAATCAACGGCTTAATCATTAGCGGGGTTGTTGACCTTGGTGCGATTGATCTGACAGTTAATACGAGCACTAGCAATGGCACTGGAATTACCGTCAATTCCGGCGGGGATTTATTAGCAGAGATGCTGACGGTTAATGTTACCGGCAGCTCCGGGGTCGGCGTTTTAGCGCTAAACGGGGAAGCTGGACTAACCGATACTAACATTCTGACGACCGGAACCAATGGTACTGGCGTAAGGCTCGGCACAAACGGCAACATTTGGATGCAGGGCGGAAGTGTGGAGACGCAGGGGAGAGACGGGCAAGCGATCCACGTGTTCCCTTCTACCTTCGGCCAAGTCCAGGGAACCTTCGTCGGAACAACGGTAAAGAGCGATCACGGCCGCGGCAT
>JBKOYG010000096.1:0-32549 GCA_046725285.1 Verrucomicrobiota bacterium | reverse complement strand
CGGTTTGCGTATTACGGGATGAACTCAATCCTGACGATCTTCATGACCAAGTATCTGGTGGACAAAATGGGTCACTTGAGCGTCATGCAACCCGCGAAAGCCGAAGCGTGGTATCACACATTTGTTACCACGCTTTATTTTTTGCCCATCCTCGGCGCAGTCCTCGCCGACGCCGTCTTCGGGAAATTTTGGGTCATCTTTTGGCTGTCGATCGTTTACGTCGGCGGACTCTTCACGCTCGCGCTAATGGGCACGCCGGTGGCACACACGATTGAACCGGTCTACCTGCTCGCCGTTGGTTTGCTCTTGGTCGCCTTGGGCACGGGCGGCATCAAGCCGTGTGTTTCAACTAATGTCGGCGATCAGTTTGGCGAGACGAACAAACATCTCCTGACTAAGGTTTTTAACTGGTTTTATTTTTCGATCAATTCCGGCTCGGCGCTCTCGACACTTCTGATCCCCTGGCTGCTCGAACCGTACAAAGCCACGCCCGGTGGGTTCATTGCCAGCTTGCCGCCGGGCATCGTGAGTTTTTTGGAAAGTCCGCGACTGCACAGCCCGGCCATCGCTTTCGGTTTGCCCGGAGTCTTCATGATCCTGGCGACGATTTTCTTTTGGGCCGGGCGGAAGAAATTCGTCCACATTCCGCCGGCCGGCTTGCGGAGGTACACGCGCGAGATTTTCAACAAGCAGACAATCAAAATTTTGCTGAATGTTCTGATCCCGGTCCCGTTCGTGGCGATTTTCTGGGCGTTGTGGCAGCAAAATTTTTCTTCCTGGATCGTTCAAGCCGAGTCGATGGACCGACACCTTTTCGGCGTAGAGTGGCTCTCGTCGCAGATTCAGACGGTCAATCCGATTTTCATTTTGATCATGCTGCCGCTTTTCTCCTACTGGCTCTACCCGTTCGTGGAAAAATTCATTCGTTTGACGCCTCTGCGAAAAATCGGCGCCGGTTTGTTTGTCACCGCGGCCTCATTTTTTGTCATCGCCATGATTCAAACGCGCATCGACGCCGGCGCACGGCCCAACATTATTTGGCAAATCTGGGCGTTTGCGATTTTGACCGCGGGCGAAACGTTGGTTTCGCCGACTCAACTCGAGTTCTCCTACACTCAGGGGCCCGTCAAACTCAAATCGCTCGTCATGTGCACGTATTTGTTTGCGGTCTCGCTCGGCAACCTATTCACCGCGGTGGTGAACTGGGTTATCCAAAATCCAGACGGCTCGGTGAAGTTACAGGGAACCAGCTACTTCATGTTTTTCGTCTGGGTCATGCTGGGAACGGCAGTCTTGTTCGCAATCGTTACGCCGTTTTACAAAGGCCGCACTTACTTGCAGGATCAAACCGAAGTTACTGGCGAAGCCGAGCCCGCTGTCGGTTTCGCAGTCCAGCCGGAAAGTTAGGATTTCGAACATGAAGAAATTCGCTTTTCCCGCTGCGCTCTTTTTGTCGTTGTCGATCTTTCCGGTTTACGCCACTCCACAGGACGACGCATTCCAAAAGATTTCGCACGACTACATCGAGCAATATTTACAGGCCAATCCGGAGGATGCCACGGACCTCGGCGACCATCGGTTTGATGGTCAACTAACTAATTACTCACCCGAGGCGCGCGCGAAAGAGCTGGCAACCCAAAAGGAGTTCCGGGATAAGTTGAATGCCATCGACGGCTCGCAGCTCACCGGCGCGAACAAGGTCGATTTTCGAGTCCTCAAAGAGAACATCGATTACCAAATCTTCCGGGCTGAAGAGCTAAAGGAACCGGAGTGGAATCCGCTCGTTTACATGCAGAGCCTGGCCAACAGCCTTTATTTGTTGGTCGCCCGCGATTTCGCGCCACCAGAGCAACGGATTCCAAATCTGCGCCAGCGCATGGAAGGAATTCCCGGCGTGATCGCGCAAGCGAAGGCGAACTTGCAACACCCGCCGCGCGTTCACACGGAAACAGCTATTGAGCAAACGCAAGGTGCAATCAACCTCGTGCGTGAAGGCCTCGCGCCGCTTCTTGATCGCACGCCGCAAATGAAAAAGGATTTAGCGCCATTACAGGAAAAAACGGCCGCGGCTCTGGAGGACTACAAGAAATGGCTTGAGACCGATTTGTCGCCGCACTCGGACGGGAATTTTCGTCTCGGGGCGGAGAAGTTTCGAAAGAAGCTACGGTTCGCGCTCGCCTCGGACTTGTCGATGGAAGAAATCATGAAGCGTGCGCAAGACGACCTGAAACAAACGCAAACTGCTATCTACGAAACTGCGCTTCCGCTCTACAAAAAATATTTTCCCAACGCAGATTCGGCAACGCTCGCGGACAAACATAAGGTAACCGCGGCATTACTCGACAAACTTGCTGAAAAACATCCCGACGACGCCACAGTTGTCGGTTATGCGAAGGAAGTTGTTGGCGAAGCAACTAATTTCGTCAAGTCGCACAGCCTCGTTACGATTCCGGACACACCGCTGGACGTAATCGCAATGCCTGAATTCAAACGCGGTGTGGCTATTGCATATTGCGATTCTCCCGGTCCACTCGACAAAGCCGGAAAAACATTTTTCGCCGTTGCGCCCACACCAAAGGATTGGTCAAAGGAGCGCAAAGAATCGTTTTTCCGCGAATACAACAACTATGAAATTCGTGACCTTACTGTACACGAGGCGATGCCAGGGCATTACTTGCAACTCGCTCACGCAAACGAATTCCGCGCGCCCACCTTAGTCCGCGCGATCTTTCGTAGCGGCACATTCATCGAAGGTTGGGCCGTTTACTGCGAGCAAATGATGGCAGAACAAGGCTACGGCGGACCGGAAGTTAAGATGCAGCAGTTGAAGATGCGGTTGCGCGCTATCGCCAATGCCATTCTCGATCAAAGTATTCACGCTGGGAAAATCAGCGAGAAGGAAGCGATGGATTTGATGATGAAAGAGACCTTCCAGCAGGAAGGTGAAGCCGTGGCGAAGTGGAAACGCGCACGCCTGACCTCAGCTCAGCTCTCCACTTATTTCGTCGGCGCCACTGAGCATCTCGATCTGCGCGCCGCGGAGGAAAAGAAACTGGGCAAGGATTTCGACCTCAAGAAATACAACGACCAGGTGATTTCATACGGCAGCCCGCCGGTGAAGTACGTTCGCGAACTAATGGGATTGTAGGGCGTTTGACTCGCTCGCTCCGCTCTCTCGCTCTAACGAGCTGCCCGTCCATGTCGCTCGCGTCCCCCGCGGCTCCATTCTGTGAAACGCCGTTTGAAATGGGCGGCTGACACAGCCACCCCTACATATTACAGTTCTCTATGCCCAACCTCGCCACTTGGATCCGACCCAGGCATGCGAAGGCGTTTCGCGCCATCTTCGCGAAGCATCCTAAAATCAAAGTGTGGAACGCGCGGAATCGAAATGTTCCTCTCGATCAAATGGACGGTCTCCTGCTCACGGGCGGCTCCGACATTTCACCCGAATTTCTGCGTCAGAAAGTCGCCGATCCAAGTGTGATTCATAAGGACGTGGATCCAGAGCGCGATCGCTGGGAATTTGCGGCAGTCCAGGAAGCGCTCTCACGCGGGTTGCCCATCTTCGCTATTTGCAAAGGGCTTCAAGTGTTCAACGTCGCCCTTGGCGGGACGTTGAAGCTCGATATTACAGGCCACAATTTGCCTGAGCAACATCATCGCGACGTTCAACCACTGCGCCATTCGCGCTGCGCGTCACACCGCTTTTCAAAAGTGAATAGCGCGCATCACCAGGCCATCGAGCGGCCGGCAGATGATTTGGAAGTGGAAGCCTGGTCCGCTCACGATGGCATTATCGAGCAAATACATCTGCGAAAATATCCCTTTGCTCGCGCTGTGCAGTATCACCCCGAGCGGAGCCGAGTTTACGATTCGCTTTTCGAGGAGTTCTTTTCGCGACTGAAGGCCTACGAACATTGAGGAGCTGACCGCTCTTCGCATGACCGCGCAAAACACGATCGCGATCGTTTACGATTACGACCATACGCTTAGCCCCAGCTACATGCAGGAAGACGTGATCTTTCCTGCCTTCGGAATTGACGGCGAGAAGTTCTGGCGCCGCTGCGCCGAGCTTGTGCAAGACGAAGGCTACGACAACGAGCTCGCTTACATGAAAGTGATGCTCGACACGTTCGGAATGGATCGGCCGACCAACGCCGAGCTAAAAAGGCTCGGGAGCAAATTAAGCTTTTACAAAGGTCTGCCGGAAATGTTCGAGGAATTCCGTAATCACCTTGTCACCGAAGAACAGATCGCCCACGGTATTACGGTCGAGCATTACATCATCTCGTCTGGGCTAAAGGTGCTGCTCGATGGAAGCCGCTTACAAGCTTACGTGCGCGCGATTTTCGGATGCGAATTTGCCGAGGACAAACAACGGCGGATCGCTTTCCCCAAGCGCGTCATCAGTCACACGCAGAAGACGCAGTTCCTGTTCCGAATAAACAAAGGCCTGCTCGATGTGTCGCAGGACGTCAACGACCACATGGATCCGGAGATTCGACCGATCCCCTTCCCTAACATGATCTATATCGGGGACGGACCAACCGATGTCCCCTGTTTCACTGTGATGAGAAAGAACGGCGGGCAAGCGATCGCCGTTTACAATCCTGACGATCCAGAGCGCGTTAGCTTTCGGAAATGCTTCCAACTCTCAGCCCACGCCGATCGGGTTAAGCATATCGCTCCGGCAGATTACCGGCCAAACACACATCTGCGACTGCTCTTGGAACAGATGGTTGCGGAAACTGCCAACCGCATCATCGCGCAGCGCAAAGAAGCCATTGAAACCGGCACCATCCCCGCGCCGAAACATTAGGTGGTAGCCATGGCCCTGCGGACCGTCCGCGTAAGCCCAGGACTGATTAGTATATCTACTTTCGCGAGCTGAGGCGGCACTCAATTTGAACTTCGGCGCTATTGGTTGCATTGCTCGATCAAGTCGTATGGCTTTTGAGAGGAGCAAAGAGAGTGTCCGCTCGTTTAAACGTGAACTGATCGTGTATCGGCGGGTCTTGCGAGATGAACGCACCCCGCTTTTGGCGAAGTTGTTTCTCGCTTTGGCTATCGGTTACCTCTGTATGCCGTTTGATTTAATTCCGGACTTCATTCCAGTAATCGGTCACCTCGACGATGTGATCATTATTCCGGCATTAGTTTTTGCCGCGCTTCTCTTAGTGCCGCGTGAAATCGTTTCAGAGCACCGAGCGCAGGTCGCGCGCGAAGAGGCGGTCACCAATGGCAAAGGCCGAGGTGTCTCACTATCTGCTGGTAAATCGCACTGACCAGAACTTCACTTTCGGCCCAGTCCAAATGCGTCCCCTAAAAATTTATTTCCCGCCGCGATAGGCGCAGCGCGCAGTCGGTGTTTCGTGTACTACGATCTCGCAAAGGCCGGGACATTGGGTTTCAAGTTTCGTCCAGAACCATTCCGCCATTTTCTCGATCGTCGGATTTTCCAGACCTTCGATATCGTTGAGATAAGCGTGATCTAATAATTTCAGAAGCGGTTTCATCGCATCGCTGATTCTGGCGTGATCGTAAACCCATCCGGCTTTTGGATCGACCTCCCCTTCCACTGAGACTTCCACCTTAAAGCTGTGTCCGTGCACTCCACGGCATTTATGGCCCTCTGGCGCATGAGGCAAAGTTTGCGCGGCTTCAAAAGTGAAATCTTTCGTTAACCGTGCTTGCACGATTGGAAAATACCATCGCTTGGCCTGCATTGTCATCCCGAACGAAGAGAGAGACCTCCACAAACTCTGAGGATCACACGAATTACCTCGTGGGACCCATCACTCATTGTGAGATCCTCCTTTGTCGTCTTCGCGATTCAGGATGACAGCGGGATTTTTAGCACACGCAAAAAAAGACCGTGTCAACGCTACGGGGCTAGCGTCGGGTGGCCTTGGTCGTGATCAGGGGCTGCATCGTTCCATTTCCTACGTCCATCGCGGCGACCAAAGTGTGAGAGGTAAGCGTAAACGTAAAGGTATCTCGCCATGTCGTCTTCTTCCCCTTGACGGTCTGTTCATAATCATTCACAAACGAATCACCTTCCCAATGTGCGGTGCCGCGCATCTCGCAGGGATTACTGGGATTATTGAAGCAGACAAAGACGCGATAAAGACTTGCGTCTCCGTCCCACCAGATGACGAGCATGCCATCGAGTTTTCCAGCGGTACCATCCGAGTGGACTTCGTAAATCAATGTTGTCCCGGCAGCGGCCAGTCTGACATGGACGACGCCGTGACGCGACCCGCCATTGGGGAAAAATTCACCCGGCTCCATCGTTTCCGTTGTGTTCCAATTGCCAGCCAAGGCTTTGGCGAGCCTCTCTATCTCAGGCAGTGGGCTGCTCTGATTGGGTGAAGTTGCACTCTGTGCTTGCTGGGCTGTAATAGGAGAAACGAACGGAATGATTGAACAAACGGCCCAGAACGGCCACGCAACGGCGCGAAATGCTGTCATTTAGCTGCCATTGTTATGCGGTTCGCGCCTGTTCTTAAACTCCCCGCTGCGTGGGGCTCCAGATGAACTTGTGCATCTGAAGCTGAAAACGAACATTCAGTTTGTCCGCTAGAATCCATTCGACGATTTCACGCGGATCAATCCTCCCGAAAATCGGTGAAAACAGCACGGCGTGACAGCGCGAAGAAAGATCATGGCGCTCCACCTTGTCGCGTGACCATTCGTAATCTTCGCGCGATCCCATCACGAATTTCACTTCGTCGCGCAAGGTGAGATGATCGATATTTCCCCAAAGATTCTTCTCGACTTCGCCGCTGCCCGGCGTTTTCAAATCCATGATCCGATACACGCGCGGATCGACTTTTGAAATATCGTGCGCACCGCTTGTCTCCAGCAGCACTGTGTAACCGGAATCACACAGCAGCGACATTAGCGGCAGCACATTCTTCTGGAGCAACGGCTCGCCTCCAGTGATCTCGACCAGCGGACAGCGAAACGCAGCTACAGCGTCAGTGATTTCCTTTAGAGTTTGCTTTTTTCCTTCGTAAAACGCGTATTCTGTATCGCAATAATTGCAGCGCAGATCACAGAATGTCAGGCGCACGAACACACAGGGTTGTCCTACCCAGGTGCTTTCACCCTGAATTGAGTGATAGATCTCGTTAATCGTCAGCGTCTTTTCCCGCTCGGAACCCACGTTAGAAGGTCTTACGCGAAGGATTGCAAAGCAAGTAACCCCTGAGGCGCGCCACGGCAGCAATCGCTATGGCTTGACGCTCCAATCAGCCTCCATAATCTGGAATTCGGCGGCAAGCCGCGTTCGATTCGGCAACGCGTTGCGGACAACGCGTTCCACCGTTCCTGTAACATGTTTGTAGCGTGAATGTCTTAGCAGCTTTTTATCGTTCGTCGGTCGGGAAAAAAATGATCGTCGCGGTCACCGGTATCATTCTGATCCTTTTCGTGATCGGACATTTGCTTGGAAATTTGCAGATTTTCATCGGCCCGGACTGGATTAACGGTTACTCGCAACATCTGCGCGATTTGGGCCCGCTGCTTTGGTTGATCCGAATTTTTCTGCTCGCCACCGTCATCATTCACATCTACGTGACCATCCAACTGGCAATTCAAAACCGGCGTGCCCGACCCGAGCGGTATGTCGACAAGAGCTATGTCAAAGCAACGTTTGCCTCGCGCCACATGGTGATGAGCGGACTGATCGTGTTCGCGTTTATCGCTTATCACCTCGCCCATTTTACTTTCCGTAAAACCGACCCGCGTTTTGCGCTACTCAAGCCTGATCCCCTCGGCCATTACGACGTCTATTCGATGATGGTCTATGGCTTCCAAAATTACCTCGTGTCGGGGTTTTACGTGCTCGGGCTATTTCTGCTCGCGCTCCATTTAAGCCATGGATCATCGAGCTTCTTCCAATCGCTTGGATTGAATGATAAGAAGCTAACGCCGCGCCTCGCCTTGGGCGGCCGAATTTTCGCATGGCTCATGTTCATCGGTTATACGTCGATCCCCATCGCTGTTCTCCTCGGGTGGGTTAAACCGGCCCAACAGCTATGATTGGAAGGTTCGACGCCAAGATCCCACCCGGCCCGCTCGCCCAGAAATGGCGAAACCATCTCGATCATTCACGATTAGTTAGCCCGAACAATCGACGCAAGTTCGAGATCATCGTTGTAGGAAGCGGTCTGGCCGGCGGGTCGGCTGCGGCGACGCTGGGCGAACTGGGTTATCGAGTAAAATGTTTTTGCTTTCAGGATTCGCCGCGACGTGCGCATTCAATTGCAGCTCAGGGAGGGATTAACGCGGCGAAAAATTATCAAAACGACGGTGACAGCGTTTACCGATTATTTTACGACACAATCAAGGGTGGCGATTTTCGGTCCCGTGAAGCGAATGTATATCGCCTCGCTGAGATCAGTAACCACATCATCGACCAATGCGTCGCGCAGGGCGTGCCCTTTGCCCGCGAATACGGCGGGCTGCTAGCCAACCGCTCGTTTGGTGGCGCCCAAGTGTCCCGGACGTTCTACGCGCGCGGACAGACTGGTCAGCAACTTCTGCTCGGCTGCTATCAAGCGCTTTGCCGCCAAATCTCAGCCGGGACGGTGCGGATGTTTCCTCAGACGGAGATGCTCGATGTCGTGATTGTCGAGCAACATGCCAAGGGAATCATCACCCGCGATTTGTGTTCCGGAAAAATCGAGAGGCACGCGGCGGATGCTGTGGTACTCGCCACGGGAGGATATGGAAACGTGTTCTACCTCTCGACTAACGCGCGCGGGTGCAACGTCACGGCCACCTATCGTGCTTACAAGAGGGGCGCGCTCTTCGCGAACCCAGCCTTCACACAGATCCATCCCACCTGTATCCCGGTCAGTGGTGAACATCAATCGAAGCTCACGCTCATGTCCGAGTCGCTGCGCAATGATGGACGCGTCTGGGTACCGAAACGCAAGGAGGATCGCGACAAAGCGCCGGGCGAGATCCCCGAAACAGATCGCGATTATTATCTTGAGCGAAAATATCCAAGCTACGGCAATCTTTCGCCGCGCGATATCTCGTCGCGCGCTGCAAAGGAAGTTTGCGACGAAGGCCGCGGCGTTGGCCCGGGCGGGCGCGGCGTTTATCTCGATTTTGCCGACGCAATCAAGCGCCTGGGAGAACATACGATTCGCGAGCGCTATGGAAATCTGTTTGAGGTCTATGAAAAGATCACCGGCGAAGACGCCTACAAAGTGCCGATGCGAATCTATCCCGCCGTCCATTACACAATGGGCGGTTTATGGGTGGACTATGATCTAATGAGCAATGTGCCGGGGTTGTTTGTAATTGGTGAAGCGAATTTTTCCGACCACGGTGCGAATCGCCTTGGGGCCAGCGCTCTCATGCAAGGTTTGGCCGATGGTTATTTTGTTTTGCCGAACACGTTGCCGAATTATCTGGCCGGGCAGATGGGAAAACGGCCGTCGCCGGATTGTCCAGAGTTTTCGGCAGTGGAGGAAAGTGTTCGCGCCAGGATCGAAAAGCTCCTCAAGGTCAATGGCAGCCGTTCGCTCGATTCATTCCATCGAGAGCTCGGCCTGCTCCTCTGGGACAAATGCGGAATGTCGCGTCACGAAAACGGGTTGCGTGAGGCGCTCAAAAAGATCCCCGAGCTGCGAGAACAATTCTGGCATGAAGTGAGCGTGCCGGGGAACGGCGACGATTTCAATCAGTCCTTGGAACGGGCCGGACGCGTTGCCGATTTCCTGGAATTCGCCGAGCTAATGTGTATTGACGCGCTGGAGCGCGACGAATCTGCCGGTGCGCATTTCCGGGAAGAACATCAGACAGCGGATGGCGAAGCACTACGGGATGACGAGAACCACGCCGCGGTGTTTGCGTGGGAATTTCAAGGGGATGGAAAAGCACCGATATTACATCGCGAGCCGCTGCATTTCGAAACCGTGCATCTAACACGAAGGAGCTATAAGTGAGCAATCCCTGGGTAGAGCGCGACCGCCGGGCGCGCCGACGAATTTGAAGAACAGCTCGGCTATCTGTCCCTACGTCTCTCAATTATGAACTTTCGGTTGAAAATTTGGCGGCAGAGAGATCGACAAACGCCAGGCAAACTCGTCGATTATGAAGTGCGCGACATTTCGCCGAACACGTCGTTTCTCGAAATGCTCGACATTCTCAATGACACTTTGGTCAGGGGCGGCAAGGAACCAATCGCGTTCGACTCGGATTGCCGCGAAGGTATTTGCGGCACTTGCTCGCTCACGATTAACGGCGAACCACATGGACCCGATCATCCTGGCGCGGTGTGCGAGCTTTACATGAGAAAGTTTCGCGACGGCGCAACGATCACAGTCGAGCCTTTTCGCGTGGGATCGTTCCCGCTTCTGAAAGATTTGGTAATCGATCGCAGCGCGCTGGATCGCATTGTGCAAGCCGGTGGATTCATTTCCGCGCGCGCTGGCTCAGCGCCGGAGGCGAACTCAATTCCCATTCCCAAGCATGATGCCGATTTGGCGATGGAAGCGGCGGCTTGCATCGGATGCGGCGCGTGCGCCGCGGCCTGTCCAAATGGTTCGGCAATGCTTTTTACGGCTGCGAAGGTGTCGCACTTGTCGCTCTTGCCGCAGGGTCACCCGGAACGAGAGACTCGCGTGCTGCGAATGGTTAACGTGATGGATGCCGAGGGATTCGGTAATTGCACCAATACATACGAATGCGAGGCGGTTTGCCCAGCTGAGATCAATGCCAGCTTTATTGCCAAGCTGAATCGCGAATACGCGCGAGCCGCGGTGCAGCGCAGCGCAGGCGAATAAGTCAGCTTCCTACGCGTCCATTCGGACCAAGGCGACCTTGTAATGGCCTTGTCACCATGCGATGAAATCGCAATGCCGAAAGCAAAAACAAAAGCGGCAAGCGCAGAAATTTATGCCGTACTCGGCTCCGATGAAGCGGAAGTTAAGCGCGTCGCCGCAGAGCTCGCGACAAATCTGACGCCACCTGGCGCAGGCGATTTCGGATTGGAAGTTATTGATGGAGCCGCCGACAACGCCGACCAGGCCGAAGCGCGGATAAGATCGGCAATTGAAGCACTGCAAACACTGCCTTTTTTCGGCAGCACAAAAGTGGTTTGGTTAAAGAACGTTAATTTTCTCGGCGACGATCAAAAAGCGCGCTCGGCCGCGGTACAATCAGCCTTGGAGGAATTGTCCGAGTTAATCGACAACGGTTTCGGTCGCGGCATCACACTCTTGATAAGTGCGACTGACGTGGATAAACGCCGTTCTTTTTATAAGGCGCTGCTCAAACGAGCAGAGGTGCAGGTTTTTGACCGGCTCGATTCGAGCCGGGGTGGATGGGAAGAAGAAGCACTTGAGATGGTTCAGCAGCGCGCGAAAAAAAGAAAACTCCAATTTGATGACGATGCCCTCGATCTTTTTGTGTTACTGACTGGTGGCGATACCCGACAGGTTGAAAATGAACTGGAGAAGATCGACACATTTCTTGGAAAAGATCGCGTAGTAAGTGCAGAACTCGTTCGTGAGCTGGTGCCCCTTTCGCGCGCGGGCGTTATTTTCGAATTGAGCAATGCGCTGGCGGCGCGCGATCTCCACCTATCGCTGAAGCTCGTGCAACGTTTGTTGGATCAAGGCGAGAGCGCCATCGGCATTTTGCTGGTGGCGATCGTTCCTACCATCCGGAATTTGCTACTCGCCAAAGATTTGATGGAACGAAGTCGCCTGCCACGGCCGCACTCCCCGTTCCAGTTCATCTCCGCGATCAACCGGCTGCCTGCCGAGGCGACGAATCACTTGCCGCGTAAGAAAGACGGCTCGGTTAACGCGTACGCGCTTGGGATCGCCGCACAACAAGCCGGTCGGTTCGAGACGACCCAGTTAATTCAGGCCATGCAGGCGTGTCTCGAAGCAAATGTTCAATTGGTCACCACGCAGCTTGATCACGAACTGATCCTGACTGAAGTCGTCGTGAAGCTGCTCGGACAAAAATGAAGCTCCAAATTCCAATATCCAAGCTCCAGAGAAACACCAATCATCAAACATCGGCACAGCCGGCAGCCCTCCCCCTTTGAGATTTGGAGCCTGAAGCTTCTTTGGATGTTGGAGCTTGGAATTTGGAGCTTTTTAACCGGCGCCTTCCACCTGTCTCCGCGCAACCGGACCGATGTAGGGGATGTCCCAGCGGACACCCGTAAAGGCCTTTACGATCGTAATGATCATGACCACCAGGAAAACGAGATGAACCAGCGCCGCGATGATTGCCCAGAAAAATACCAGGATGCCACCGATACCGGGAATCGCCCCGAAAACCGCATGGACGACTGCAGACACAATGTTAAAAAGAAACCACGCGCAACCAAAGATGATTGATTGCATTGCGTAAAAGCGCACGAAACTATCGTGTTTTTCGAGGATATAAAAAATGATGCCGCCGATCAACGGGATGCAAGCGATGGCTGCAGCCACATTGGAAGGTAAACCGGTTGACGTGGATTTTGCCGTCGTCCCCGGTTCGGGACCTGGCGGAGGCGGAGGTTGAGTAGGCACTTCGTCTGGCATGATCTACATACACAAACAGGAAAGTGTATTGTCAAGCATCTTCCTTATGCGCGGTTCTTTTTCGCTTTCGCTTGCGACTCGCCACCCATATCATGCGTCCCGAACGAACCGGATCAATGGCCAGGAGTTCCCAATTGAGGCGCGCTTTCACGTTGATCGAATTGCTCGTCGTTGTAGCAATCATCGCCATTCTCATCTCGATCGCTTACCCGGTTTACACGGGCATTCTGGAGCGTGGCAAAGCGACAAAAGACATGAGCAACTTGCGCCAGATCGGACTCGCCGCTCAGACTTATATGAATGACAACGACGGTGTTCTCCTCGGTTCGGCAACGGTAAGTTGGATGGCACAACTGCACCCCAAATACCTTCCCTCCTGGAATGTTTTTCAATCTCCGTTCGATAAGAGGGCATCTCTGGAAGATGATGCCAATTCCCCCATCAGCTTCGGAATTAACGGCACGCCCGGCGTTGTTGGGATCGCTGCCGATAAGATTTCTAGACCGTCAGTGTTTATTCTTTTCGCTCCGGCACAAAAATCGGGAACCACTGTTTCTTTTGACACGACAGCGAAAGCGAACTCCGCTGCACCGGGCGTCACCGTTCGCGGAATCGGCGGGAACCGGGCGACAAGTAGCCCCGGTGGCAATGCCACAGGAGGCACGCACAATAATCGCAACCGAATCAACGCGCTTTTTGCTGATCTGCACTCTGAGACGATGCTTTGGACAACGTTCACGAACAATGCCGCCACGGCAAATGATCCGGGTGGGTACCTTCGTTGGAATCCGTTCTGAAAATCTCCCGAGCCGGACGTCGCTATCCGGCGCTTGTCGGCTCAGGCTTGATTGAGCAAGTTGGCAAGAGAGCGCGCAAATTTCTGCTTGGTAAGACATGTGCACTTGTTACAGACAACAATGTTGGACCGCTCTTCGCTGATCGAGTCAAACGAAGTCTGACATCAGCTGGCTTTAAGCCGACATTAGTTACGATTCCGGCAGGCGAGAAATCGAAGACACTCAAGCAAGCCGGCGCGGTCTGCGAGCAGATGCTCGCCGCGGGATTAGATCGCCAATCTTTTGTTATCGGTCTCGGGGGCGGAGTGATCGGCGATATCTCCGGATTTGTGGCGGCGATTTATCATCGTGGCATTCCTCATGTTCAGATTCCTACGACCCTGCTTGCGATGGTGGATAGCTCAATTGGCGGAAAGACCGGAGTGAATACCGCTGATGGAAAGAATCTGATCGGCGCGGTGCACCAGCCATCGCTTGTGATTGATGATGTGGATGTTTTGAAAACGTTGCCACGCCGGGAGTTCAATCAGGGGTTCGCGGAGGTGATCAAACACGCAATTATCGCCGACGCGAAAATGTTCAAGCAGCTTCAATCGTGGGACGCAAGGTCGCGGCGAGCGCTTGCCCTGCAGCAGCTTGTTCGTCGCAACATCAAGATAAAATCAAAAATCGTGGCGAAAGATGAGCGCGACCGGACGGGCGAACGCGCCCTCCTGAATTTCGGACATACTGTGGGTCACGGGATTGAGCGGGCGGGAGATTACCGACAATTTCTTCACGGCGAAGCCCTCAGCCTGGGAATTGTTGCCGCGTGCACAATCTCAATTAGGAGAGCCGGACTCCCGCCAAGGCAACGCGATGCGGTCGTCGGACTTTTGGAGCGATTCGAGTTGCCCACGTGTTTGCCGAAAAATTTTCCGCGGACCAAAATCGTTAGCGCAGTGAAGTTCGACAAAAAATTCGAAAGCGGAGAAACCCGATTTGTTGTCACGCCGAAAATAGGTGCTGCCCACGTGTCACGCGATGTGACGATGGGAGATATTCGCGAAGCAGTGGACGCGCTGTAGGGCGTCTGTGTCAGACGCCATGGCGTTTCGCAGAAACGCCCTACATTATCAAATCGGGTTAATCGCCCTTGCTTCGCGCCTTCGAATAAAATTCGACTAATCCATCCGCCACGCTATCGGCGTACTCGCGGAAAATACTTTTGCGTTCCGAGCCGTTAACGTTGCGAGTTCCTTCGTAATCGCCAGCCTGAATGCGGGCGAAGGCGTCTTTGCTGTTCATCACGTAAGGCTCGCAATAAACCACCGGACATCGATACAGCCGCGTGGCTAACAAATTGCGCGCATAAATGTAACCGCTGGTGCCGACTTTCGTTGTGCTATTGGTAGTAGGATACTGGTATGGCGGTAGTTGAGTTTCGCGAGCCATGACGGTGGCGATAGTGTCGGCCAGCGGCAATTCCTCATCGTAAACGCGACTCAGAAGTCGCCGAATCATTTCGAAACGTTCGTCGTCGTATTCGAGTTCCTGCTGCAAGTAGGAACCGTTCACAAGAAGATGAAGATGGTTGATGTCGGTCAACGTCGGATTATTCGGGTCGCCCCAGCCTTCGGCATCGAAATGCAAGCAAAGGACGAGGTCGGGGTGCAATTTGAAGTTTACCAATGCCGCCCGACGGCGAATTTCGCTGTAACGGTAAAATAAGATTTCGCTCTGCCATCGAATCGTTTGCTCTTTCTCAGGATCATTTGGATCAAGAACGTCCGCACGGGGTTGCGGCACGCCATTTTGGATCAGGATTTTCCTGGCGAGTTCCCGAAAATCATCGGGACGTTTTGCTGTGATCGGTTCATTGCCATTTCGGACAAAGAAAACTTTCGCGCCTAATTCCCGCAATCGCTGGGCGAGCAGCCGCGCGACTTTCACAGTCAGATCACCTTCCTGAACCGGCTGGGTGTTGCCGACTTGAAACCAGCGCTCTTCCATCTTTGCCCATTCGCCACCCAGATGACCCGGGTCGAGCGCAATTCGCAAGCCTGAGAGCGGCTTGTCCGCTTTCGCGTGTGGCAAGGATTTAGCAGAATGCCAAAGATGCGGCACCGTATCGCGGGAGGCGTCATTCTTTGCGAACCGTAAAGTGAAAAATTTTTGCGACTCGCGGTTGGTCAAAATCCGCGCTGTGTCGGTGTTTATTTCAATCAAATCCGGAGCGAATCCGTGTGTGCAGTAGACGTTCTGGATCAGCCGGGTAAACTCATCCCGCGTGATCGTTTCCTGATATTTTTCGAGCACGTTCCAGCGCGGATGCGCGCCGAGAATTCCGAGATTGTCCGCCGCGCGAGCGATAAGGGCCAGGCTCAAAAAGCAAAACGTGAGCAGGGCCGTGCGCTTCATGATCCCAAGCAATAGAGCATTGATGGTCGGATTTTTCTCACTGTCGTCCTGAGCGAAACGGAAGACCTCACACAGGCTGGTTGATCACACAACGTCGGACGCGTGATACCTTCACTTTATGCGAGGCCCCTTCCCAGCTACTGACGGAACGGATTTTCGCGAAGGAAATCAACCAAGTAGCCGAGTCGGGATGACAAGGTGCTTTGGCGTGACTAGTGTCGCTGAATGCTAACGGTTCTTATCCTGGGCGATATCGTTGGTGAGCCGGGACGCACCGCCGTGATTGCCAGGCTGCCGGAACTAAAAGAGAAGCACGCCTTGGACTTCATCGTCGTTAACGGTGAGAATGCCGCCGGCGGTCGCGGCATAACGGGAAAAATTACCATTGATCTTTTGCGCGCCGGTATCTCAGTCATCACGACAGGCGATCACATATGGGACCAGAAAGAAATTCTTGCGTTCATCGACACCGAGCCGCGCTTGTTGCGCCCGGTGAATTATCCTGACGGCGCGCCCGGAGGTGGATCGATCGTCCTGGATACAGCCAAGGGAAAAATCGGCGTTATCAACGTGCAAGCGCGCACATTTATGCAGCCGATTTTGGAAAACCCGTTTCGCTCGGTCGAAGTAGCGGTGACGAAGATGCGCGGCGAGACTCCGAATATCATCGTGGACGTACACGGAGAGACTACGAGTGAGAAAATCGCGCTGGGCCGGTTCCTCGACGGAAAAGTTTCTGCGGTCATTGGAACTCACACCCACGTTCAGACCGCCGACGAGCAAATTTTTCCAGGTGGCACAGCTTTCCTGTGCGATGCGGGCATGTGCGGTCCGGTAAATTCCATCTTGGGACGCTCCATTGACCCAATCATGAACCGGTTCATCTCGAACCTGCCAGCATCGTTCCCGGTTGCCGGCGGCGAAGTGCGCTTGCATGGAGCACTCATTGAAATTGACGAGACAACGGGTCGCGCGCTGCATATTGCGCGAGTCGATGAGCCCGGACCGAGTGCATCCGCACCATCAGAGCCGGAGCCAAAGATCGATATCGAACAGGCGCCCTCTCCGGAACAGACTTGAAACTGTTGAGCTTACAGCCAACTATTCACCCCCTTAGATTCGAATTGTCTAAGAGTATCAACGTCCAACAGAAAACCATGAAAACATCTTCTGCTTTTATTCTAATCACCGCTCTCTCCCTCTGCGTTTCACAAGTGTGCCAGGGACAAGCTGGCAAAAACGTTAAGGAAGCAAACAAGCTGGCCCGAGACGGCGCGGAGGCCGCCAAAAGCCAGGAGTGGGACAAAGCCGTCGAACTGCTTCGCAAAGCCACCGCTCTCGACCACAAATACGCGGATGAGCTCGCGACTGTTTACCAACAACGTGGATACGCCTTTGCGAGCAACCAGCAGTATCAGGACGCTATCCAGGATTTCACCGAAGCGCTCAAACTCAAATCGAACGACGCGCGCATTTACGAACAGCGCGCAGCCGTGGAGATGAAAATGTATGATTACGACAAGGCGCTGGGCGATTATTCGGAAATCATCAAACTCAAACCGAGCGAAGTCCGCTACTACAACTACCGGGCCTACATTTACGAGCTAAAGGATGACCTTCAAATTTCCATGGCCGACACGGAGAAGGTTTTGAAAATGGATCCTAACAATCAGGACGCAAAGGCGCGGAAGCAACGATTGGAGCAGAAGCTGGCTGAAAGAACGCCATTGACCCCACCACCGACGAGTTCGCCTCACAAATCACCGTCGGGTAAGAAGAAACCCTGAACCAAAGCGGTTCCCCCCAGATCGGCACCGGACTTTCCCGTAGCCGCGAGCGGCAGTCACCCACGTGTGCGACAGTTGCCGAACGCTGCCGTTCTCGAGTGCGGCGACGTTGTACGGCTTTTGCAGCGGATTACTGGGCGTTCGGTGCAACTCCTTGCTCGCGCTCATCAGCGGTTTTCGGTGGCGGCGCGAATCGCCTCTTCCGGCGGTTCGCCGGAAGGGGCGCCAGGGTCATGGTGACATTGCGTCCGGTGATTTTTGGATCCATTTCCACCTGGGACATTTCCGAGAGATCATCGCGAACTTTCTCCACGAGCTGCATGCCGAATTCCTGGTGCGCCATTTCGCGCCCGCGAAATTGCAGTTGCACCCGCACCTTATTTCCACGGTCTAGGAATTCTTCGGCGTGGCGAATTTTCGTCAGATAATCGTGATCGTCGATGTTTACGCGAAACTTGATTTCCTTCAGCTTCGCGCCGGCCGGCCTTTTATCCTTGGTGTGCTTGGAAATGTCGTACCGGAACTTTCCAAAGTCGACGATCTTGCACACCGGTGGGGTGGCCGTTGGAGCGACCTCTACCAGATCGAGGCCAAGATTTTGCGCTTTGCGCAAGGCATCATTTAGCTTCATGACGCCGAGCTGTTCGCCGGTGGACCCCAGAATGACTCGGACTTCCCGGGCGCGGATCCGACCGTTTACACGAATTTGTGGTTGCAGATTCGAACTAGCTCCTAGCCGGCGAAGCGGGAGTGCGCCGCATCGCCGTATTTCCATTTATCGCAATTCCCGGCGCCACCCTCGGCAAACGCCCGGACACTCTAACCTCGACACGGCTGCGATTGACCGCGACGAACAGCTCGCATTAATAATCGCGAGCCGAAGGGAAGTTGTAGGCAACAATTTTGCGCTGGCAAGGCGAATCTCGTAACGATCAAGTGTCAACCTCCAACGCTTATTTCGCTGGCGGGTCACCAAAATGCGCTTTGTGCGCTGCGTACGCAACGGCGTCATCGAGCATCGAATCAAGCGTCGCTGTCAGCGGCTCAAGCTTCACAACTCCGGAAAACACCGCGCGATCGCCAATTTCCGTGTCGATGACGAACGTCGGGCGTTGGGTGACCTGGAGCGCATGAAATTCCGCCGTCGATGCGCGAACGCGCTTCTCGATCTCGGGCGACTGCGCACGCTCGAGCAACTTTTTCTTGTCAATCTTGCCAGCGCCCGCACCGATCTCGGCGGCCACTTCCCAATCGCTCACCTTTTTCCCCTCACGCAGCGCGGCGTGAGACAGCGCGAGACGAACCCGATCATCGGTAAAACCGAAATCCTTGGCGGCTTCGGCCACGCGATTCGGCGCGAGCCACTCTGGCAAACTGGGATCGTACCAATCGGTGCTGAGCATGAACTGCGAACGCATCATCATTCCGCTGCGCCGATAGAACCATTGCTCTTGCTCAAGCGAGGTTGGCAAACCACCCGGATCCATTAATGCGATCTTCCACTGAAACTCGACGCGGCCGTCATAACGCTTCTTCAATTCTGCCCAGGTCGGCTCTGACCAGAAACACCAGGATGAAATAACGTCGAGATAATCGGTTACAGAAATGTGCATGCTGGAATTTAGAGAGGTCAAGAGAGTTACAAGGGTCAAAAGAGCTAAACGTAACAATTGAAGTGCCACGGCGTTGTAACAATGTAGCGTTTTAAGTCTGGCTTTGGATCTGAATCACATCTTCCTTTTTCTCGCAGTGATTTCACCGCTGCTGGTGCTGGCCCGGGCATGGCGTCCCGATGCGTCGTATCATGGCTGGCGTATCGCTGCCCTCATTGTGCTTGCCATCACCACTGTCTCATGGATTCTCGCTCCCGTTGCGGCTGGTTACATCGGCGGTTTGGCATGGAGTGTCCTTCTCTTTCTTCCGGCGATTGGATTACGCAAGATGACAGAGCTCGCCGCTCAGGGAGACTACAAATCGGCTGAAAAACTCGGAACGATTCTTCAAATCTTGCATCCCAGCCCCGGGTTGCGCGATCAGGTCCGATTATTTCGGCATTTGGAATCTCACCAAAATTATCGAGTCGCTGTCGGGGCTGTTCCAGTTCGGGGCCATGCCCGGCATAGCCAACTCCGAAGCGCGCCGGCAGTCCTCATGTTGATTCTGCTCAACGTGGTCGCATTCCTTTTCGAGATTTCTGTTGGCGATCTGAACGACCCGGAAGTATTGCATCGAGCCGGCGCTCTGGAACCTTATGCTGTTGTTGCCCAGGGAGAATACTGGCGACTTTTCACGGCGCTCTTCCTACACGGGGGTTTTACCCATCTGCTTTTCAACGTTTTCGCGCTTTATATTCTTGGACTGCCGTTAGAACGATCCATCGGAACAATCCGATTCGCCGTCTGCTACTTGATATCAGGACTTGCCTCCAGCGCGGGTGTTGTGGGTTTGACGCTAGTTGGTCTCGTACAAGTCTCCCAGCTCGTTGGCGCGTCGGGTTGTATTATGGGAATCGTCGGCGCGTGGGCAGGATTTTTATTGCGACACCGCCATGCGCCGCAGGCGAAACAACGCCTGGGAAACGTCATAATGATCATAGTGATTCAAGTCGCCTTCGATCTTTCTACGCCACAGGTGAGCATGGCCGCGCACCTATGCGGACTAATCGCCGGTTTCTTTCTTGGGCTCGTCCTTACGCCGCAAGCTGTAGCCGGGGTCGGTGACCCCGGCAGAAGCCAAAGCAAGAATTGACTGATGAACTGGAAATCGGCTCCTCGACTTGCCGGAACAAGTTTTCTCGATTAACTGCGGCTCTGTTTCCGTTGCATGCTCGCATGCCGACTTTTCAAACGTATAACGTAACTCCCATCCTCCCGGCGGCGCTCGAGCCGCTGCGAGAGATGAGCTTCAACCTGTGGTGGACGTGGGAACCGGCCGCGCGCCGGCTGTTCCGCCATCTGGATCCCGAGCTTTGGAACCGGACAAATCATAATCCCGTCCGAATGCTGCAGCTTTCGAGGCAATCCCGGCTGGAGGAGCTTGCACAGGACAAAACTTTCCTGCGCGAACTGAAGCAGGTGTTTGAGGAATTCGAAAAATATCTCGGGCGCCACGACACTTATGGAAAGACGGGGACCAGAAGCGAGATCAAGAATCCGATCGCCTATTTCTCGGCTGAATTTGGTTTTCACGAATCGATCCCGAATTATTCCGGAGGTCTCGGCATACTCGCTGGCGACCATTGCAAGTCGGCGAGCGATCTCGACCTGAAGTTCGTTGCGATTGGTCTGCTCTATCGGCACGGCTATTTCCGGCAGCAGATCGACAAGGACGGCGTTCAGGCAGCGATCAATCTGAATCAAAATTTCTATCATCTGCCAATCCGCGAAGCCCTCCGTGGCAATGGGAAACCGCTTATTTCCGTACCGATTCTGGATCGGCAGGTTTTTGCCAGACTCTGGGAATTGCGCGTCGGAAGGGTAAGCCTCTATCTCCTGGACACCGACATTCCGGAAAACAGCGCCGAGGACCGATTGATTACAGCTGAGCTTTACGGCGGCGACCTTGAGATGCGCATGCGTCAGGAGATCATGCTCGGGATCGGTGGCGTTAAAGCGCTCGCCGCGCTCGGCATTCAGCCAGCCGTGTTTCACATGAACGAAGGGCACTCGGCGTTTCTGGCGCTCGAGCGCATTCGTCTCAATGTCGCGGAAAGGAAGCTCGATTTTTATTCAGCACTTCAACTGGTAGCGGCCGCCAATGTTTTTACTACCCACACTCCAGTTCCCGCCGGTAATGACTCGTTCCCGCGCGAGATGATGCGGAAATATTTCGGTGATTTCGCCAAGGAACTAAACATTCCGTTCGACGAGCTGTTCTCATTTGGCCACACACGCCTCAATCCAAACGATCCGTTCAGTATGACTATCCTGGCGCTGCGTCTTAGCAGGCACGCCAACGGGGTAAGCAAATTGCACGGCGAAGTGACCCGATCGCTTTGGAAAGATGTGTGGGCCGGCGTTCCGATCCACGAGGTGCCGATTACCAGCATCACAAACGGGGTCCACACAAAAACCTGGATGGCGCCCGAGTTTGCGGCACTCTATCGCAAGCACCTCGGTGCATGGGAAGAACACCTCACCGAGCCGGAGTTCTGGCGGGGCGTCTTTGATATTCCCGACGCGCAACTTTGGGACACGCATCAGAAACTGAAGCTCCGCCTGATTGAGTTTGTCCGCGATCGGGAGCGCCGGCGTCGTGAACGCATGGGCGAATCGCCTGAGTCTGTTCGCAGAGTCAACCGCATTCTCGATCCGGAAATTTTGACCATCGCTTTTGCGCGCCGTTTCGCGACTTACAAACGCGGCACGCTCCTTTTCAGCGACAAGGAACGCCTGAAGCGATTAGTGAACGATACAACGCGTCCCGTGCAATTCATTTTCGCTGGCAAAGCGCATCCGCGTGATGAAGCCGGCAAGGCAGTAATACAGGAAGTTTACAAATTTAGCCATGAAGCTGGCTTGGAAAATCGCATCGTTTTTCTGGAGGACTACGACAGCTACATCGCGCGCCGCCTCCTTCAGGGTGTCGATCTTTGGCTGAACCATCCATTGCGTCCCCTGGAGGCGAGTGGAACCAGCGGAATGAAGGCTGCCCCTAACGGCGGAATCAATCTGAGCGTCCTCGATGGTTGGTGGCGCGAAGGGTACAACGGCAGCAACGGCTGGGGCATTGGCGCTGAGATCAATAATGGCACGACGGAATTTCAGAACGAAGTGGACGCGAGCAGTCTTTATCAATTGCTGGAGAACCAGATCGTCCCCCTCTACTACGCGAAACCGGACGGCAAACTTCCTCTCGCGTGGTTGCAATTAATGCGCGAATCAATCCGCAGCGTCACGCCGGTCTTTAACACGCAGCGGATGGTGAAGGAGTATACCGAGCAACTTTATATCCCAGCCGCGAAATCGTACGAGAATTTTTCCCGCGACGGCTGCGGTGCCGCCACACACCTGAGCCAATGGAAAACGCAAATACGCAAGGATTGGCCGGAGGTAAAAATTTCGGATGTTCAGATAGGCAGCAAAGATCGACAAAGCATTTTGGTCGGCGAATCGCTGCAAATCACTGCACGCGTTCACCTGGGCGCAGTCGATCCCCAACATGTACGAGTCGAGGCTTACCACGGTGAAGTTGATAACGGTGACATTCGCAACCCCTCGGCGACCCTCCTCAATCAAACCGGCCCCGCCGACGGAGACGGCAATTATATTTACCAGGGAGCAGTGCCTGCGTCGGAAAGCGGCACCTATGGCTTCAGCGTGCGCGTAATGCCCACGCACCCTTGCCTGATGCAAATGCATGAACTGCGCCTGATCACTTGGTCGTAGTCCCGTAGCGACGCAAGTGTGGCGGGTCACGGCTGCCGTGCAGGCGGCGTTGCACCTAAACACGCAACGATCGCTACCACCGCAACACCGAGACAGACTTCGCAGAGGACACTGCGGCGGAGCTGAGGCAGCAAGTCCAGTCTCGCGGGAGCTTTTAGCAGCTTCATTTTAACGAGGAATCGGTTACGCGCGCCAAAGCCGAGGAGGATGCCGAAGAGCGTGAGCTTAAGAAGCAGAAGCCGGCCATAAGGCGTCGTGAAAAGCGCGTAAATTGAACCGACCAGCAGCCAACTATTCGAAATTCCGCTGACAAGGAGAACGCTTACGCAGCACAAACTGAGCGTGGAAAAACGGGGCAGCACCCGAGCGACGGTGTCACCTAGCGAGAACGACGCACGGACACGTACCAGGAAAACCATCAGCGGCACCAGTCCGCCAATCCACCCACACGCAGCGCAAAGATGAAGCATATCGCCGAGCAGACCAAGTGAATGCACGCTTGCTGCCGCAGCATGGCTGATCCAGGCCAGCGAAACGAGGAAAACAATGCTTACCACCCAGAGAACCGGGATCAGGGCCCTTCGTGCTTTAACCTTCGCTAGCATCGCAGCGACAAGCGCAAACACGGCTGCGATCAGACCAAGACGAAGCTGCCACACTCGACCGAATTGCGTTTCAACCAAAACCGCCCGCCACGCCGCTGTATAGAAAACGTCCTTGAGCGATAACCCACTCATGCTCGCGACTTCCAGCCAGAACCAGAGCAGAGCGGAAAGAAGTGCCGCGATCAGACTCCAAACAGCCAAGCAGAAGAGGCGCCGTTCAATCTCGTGCAAATCGCGGCTTCCACGCTGACCGGCGGGGGCAAACACGACGAGGTCGAAGGTGAAGATTCCCGCAAGTAGGATCGACGCCGCGATGTGCACCGCGCGAGCGATAATGAGCTGTGCCGTGAGCATTGCTTCCGCTCCGCACCAGTGCCTAACGAACAACCCGAAATGCGAAGTTTCCGCTTGTGACGTGTGTGTCGACAGAAACGACACGCCAGACGACCTTGTAGGTTCCCGCACCGAGGCGCGGCAGGGAAACGTGCAGCAGCGCGTGGTCGGAGCGATCCAGATGCAGATCGCGTTTGTCCACTTCTTTCCCAGATGCGTCGAAAATCTGAATGCTGCTAAAGGCAGGTTCGATATTCTCTGTAAATCGAATTCGAACCTCACTCGGCGATGTCTGCACGGTGCTGCCCACCCTAGGTTCGGCATCCTTGAGAAAGGCGTGTGCTTCAAGCCGGGCTGACTCGGCCAGAAGAATTAAAATGAAGCTAAAGGCGATACGTTTCATTTCCTTCCTCCAAATAGCGGACGGCCCAGGCTGTGCGGGAAGAGATCGTCCACGAAGAAGTGCAGTTGCGCGATCACACCGACATTATTTCCAGTATGCTCGTTGATCGGAACAATAGCCTCCACACCAAGCTGGAAGTATTTGCCCGCCCAGATGATCCCCGGATTTATCGTCCCCGTTGTTGGTCCCTGCGCACCGCGGTTCAGCGGACTTTCGAATGCAAACTCCACCAGCGGAACCAACCGATCGAGTGGCGAGTGCAGTCCGATGTCCTGCACCTGTGATTGCAGGTAGATCAGGCTGTACTCCAGTGCGAAACCCCACTCCAGCACGTCTGGGTGCCGCTCAATCTCAATCTCGCGTTCACCGGTCTCCGCATCCACCGTGACACTACGCGTGCTCGCGCTGGTGGGAATCGCGATGCCGACTTGTCCTGTAAGGGCCAGCGGCTTCAGGAACCGCAGCTCTGTAGGTAATTCGTTGAAGCCTTTGCCGAAGAAAATCCCCGGCGCCCACGTGCTGAATGAATCGGCACCGACTGAGCGTGACCTAGTTCCGCCGATTTCCACACCAAGCCCGACCGAGACAATCGCTTCGTGCACGCCATTTTTCAGGAGCTGATACTTCCCACCTAACTCCAGATTGCGGAACCCATTCGTCGCACGCCCTTCGTGCGGATTGAGTGCGGTAAAATTGTCACCGATTTCAATGGCAAATTCCGGGGTGATGCGCTTAGAGATCTCCGCGGAGATCTCCGTCTCGCGCGTCCCGCCGTCCTCCGGCGTCCTGATCGTGCTAACCGTTGGCAGCGAAAGTTCATCAGCGACAAAAGGATCATCGGTCACGAGTGTCGCCGGGAAAAACCGCGCGCCTGCAAAGCCGTGACCATAAACCTGGCCGGTCACACCGAATTCACACACGGCGCAAAAAAGCCAAAAAGGTAAAGATAAATGTTTCATTCTGGTTCCTCCGAAAGTTGAAACAACGCCGCGACTGCTGCGCGGCAGTTTCCAGTTGTGTACTGCGCGCCGGGCTACGACCCGTGCACACGCACGGCGCAGCCGAATCAAACGCGAACTAACTGAGAAGCGAGCGCGGCGGCGGTACAGGCGGAGATCGCCTGATTGAAGAAGAAGAAAAATTGCGCATCGCGTATTCGAAACCAATGAACGGTCGTATCGAAGCGGCCATCCGCGACGCGCAAATCATGTCGATCTTTGGCGCAGGCGATTGGAGATCGGATTTCTTTTCAGAATTCTTTCCCTTGTTGACAACATGGCAAAGCGAACACGGATGAGCACCATCAAAGGTCTGGGCGATCGCCTGACAAAGCGGCGCGCGTTTTGAGTAATCAATGAGCATCGTTGTCCACGCCAGCGATTGGAGCGCAACCCAATGTAATCCAATCGCGCAGCAAAGCGCGCCGATCGTAGCAATGCGACCGATCTGTCGAAGCACGATTGCGAGGCTAGCAAGAGCCCAATGCGAATGTCAATCGCGATGCCCTTACGACGCACGACAGATACCTGCGGAGCGCACCGTCCTATCTAGGGGCAAAAGCGCCGTTGCCTTCATCGAGATAGATCGTTGAACCAACACGCGAGATTCGAAGCGATTGTCGCCAGGTTCCTCCAGCGAAATCTTTTTTGGCTTCGATTGTCTTAGCTTCCGCTTTTGTTCCAGCCGGAACTCGATCGACATCAACCATTGCTTCGGACAAAACTCTGCCGTCCATTTTTTGCGCCGCCTTAATTCCAAGAATGTGCAAAATTGTCGGCGCAAGGTCGATATTGCCTGTAGCTAAATCGTCCGTTTGGCCGCGGTGAAAATCCGGGCCCGCCGCGACCAGAGTATTATGCATGTCGAATCGGCTGAGCGTGGCGTGAGTCCCCTCTCCTGCTGGTCGTTGCCAGTCAGCGTCAATCATCCCCGGAGCGCCGAATTGATTTTTCGAATCGTTCCAGCGGAAAGCCATGACGACGTCCGGCGCATGTGGGTTGTCGATTTTGGCCTCACTTAAAAGGAACGTTCCGGGCAAACCTTGTTTTGTGAAAATCACTCCCGCAAAATCAGATTGTTGCAAAAATTCGACAAGGCGGTGCGTCACCGTCGCGTCGTGTCCGACGACGTAAAAGAAAACACTGCCGCCGTTCCCAACCAGCATGACGTCTCCAGGTTTCGGCTCATCATGAAATTCAGTCTTCGCAACGAAACCGGCATCGCTTAGGATTTTTCGCAAATCGATTGAACGCTCGATCGTCGAGAATCCGTGATCGGAGACGACAAACAGATCTGTTGTTTCACGTGCAGCTTGTCGATCTAACGCGGAGAGAACAGCAGCGAGATTTTCATCAGACGATTTGATTGCAGCGAGTGCGGGTGACGCGCCGGGCGCAGATTCGTGCTCAGTTAGATCCGGCTCGCCCAGCCAAATTACTGACAAAGCTGGTACACCACCCTTCCAAAGGAAATCTGTCACTGCTTTCGTCGTCCAGGCGTCGCGTTGTAGATGTGCAGGCGGAAACGAGCCAAGCACGACAGCGATGGGGGTAAGAGCTTCACGCGGAAACGTCTGGCCTGCGAAAAGCGTGACACAGTTTTTCGCAGACCCATTACCTGCATGTCGATCCAGCAAAAGACCGACAGTTTTCGCGCTGGCAATCGCCGTTCGTCCACCAGCGCGTTGAACAAGTTCGGCGATCGTCGGAACGGAAATATATTTGCCGCCGGAAAGTTCATCTCCCCTGCCCACGACCGTCGGACTCTCGACACTGATTGATCGCGTGCGGTCAATTTCCGGACGGTACGCATAGTTTGCTATCACGCTGCTCCGACCGGGATAAACGCCAGTAACGAGTGCCGTGCCGTTTACCTGTGTCGCGCTCGGATAAACCGCATGATGATTGCGAAAAGTAACTCCTTCACGTGCGAACTTCCAAAGCGTCGGAGTTGTTTCCTCGCTGACAAAATCCGGGCGCATTCCATCCCACACAACAACCACGATATGGCGTTCAGATTTGCCAGGCCCGGCCGCGATCCCGCGCTCCAAAGTGAACGCGCAAACGCTCCAAAAGAGGAATAAGACGATTCGCGACATTCGCGAATCATAGAACAAGGTGCGGCGGTCTCCAGTCCGCCGTTCCAAACGACGGTTTCCAAAGAAAATGACGGACCGGAGGCCGGACGCTCATTGGGATGAGCCAACGAAGAACGAAAGCACGCACGTCTTGTGGGGGGCAAGCAAGCGTGCGAATTAGCTTCATGCGGAAGATTTGCATGACGGTTTATTTTTTGGGGATCGCGTCGATGCTGGCCTCTCCGCTCGTTCCCACTAATCCCGGGACGACGTGGCGATACAGCATGACGGAAGAAATAGGAAAAGGCCTTACGATTTCCAATTTAAAACAAGACATTGATGGGAAAGTGCGGCTGCCAGTACTCTACCGCCTTGATGGGATGGAGGACCTTGACGGGAGACAGGTTCTTAAGTTCGAAATGCATCGGGCAGGTGCGATCACGAATACAGACCTCGTCACTGTCGATGAACACGGAATAACCTGTTGGGCGCGAATTAATCTGGACGGCGAACTCATCAAGTTTAATCCGCCGCAGACAATGGTTGCCGCACCGCTAAGGCAGGGCGCCACATGGGATTTCGACGGTCAGGCCGGCGATTCGAAAGTGCATCAACGGTACAATGTGACCGGAGAAGAAGATATCGAAGTTCCAGCCGGCGAATTTCATGCGTTCCGTATTCGTGGAGAGCAAAGCTCACCCAGCCGGATGACAATCGATCGCTGGTTCGCGCCGGGCACTGGAATTGTTAAAGATGTTACAACAATGCGTGCCGCGGACGGCGATTTGCTCGAGCGAATTTCCCTGGAACTGGCTGAGCGGCCCAAAATCGAGAATAGGCCAGAGGTGAAATCTGACGCGACGTCGAAAAGGCTGTCCGTGAGCTTCGCAAAGGACCAATTCGGAAAAGCAAGCACGGTGTTTTCATCGGATACACCCCGGATTTACGTGCGGTGGCAAGGACAGCGCTTGCGAAAGGGTGGAAAGGTGAAGGCCGTATGGATCGCGGAGAACATCGGTGAAGATTTTCCACAAGGTTACAAGGTGGACGAAGCTTCAGCGACCGTCGAAAGTCAAAACGCCCACGGAATATTCATGCTGGCGCGGCCGGAAGATGGTTGGGCAATCGGTGATTACCGCGTTGATTTCTACATCGATGATGTCCTCGTGGATGCGGCAAAGCTAAAGATTGTGAAGTGACCTTGTCATGCCGAGCGTAGTCGAGGCATCCTAATATTTCGGGCGTTGAGCAATAGGCTCCCTGACTTCGGTCGAAAGGACAACCGTTGCAGTTGGGATTTCGTTGAATCCAAAGCGAAGCGTCACCGCATCGTAGCTACAGAAACCACATTTTACATGAAGAAGATCACGATTGTATTTCTTACCCTCTGCATGGCTTGGGCTGCTGGATGCCGGTGGGTTGGCGTTCGAGGCAATGGCCACATCAAAACGGATGACCGAACGATTAGCGCCTTCACCGAGATCGACACCGGCGGAGCATTCGAAATCGAATGGCAAAGCGGGTCCCCTGCTCTCCGCATCACAACCGACGAAAACCTTCTTTCGTATGTCGAAAGTGACGTCTCGGGCGACACGCTTCATTTGCGCACGCACAAGCAAATCTGGCCAACACATGGAATCAAGGTCGTTATTTCCAGCCCAACAAGGGCAGGCGCAAGAATACGCGGCGCTGTAAGGCTCACTGCAAAACAGCTCACCGGACCTAAGTTTGCTCTTGAAGCCAGCGGCGCATCACGTGTTTCGCTCGATGGAAACCTCGATGAACTCCTTGCTGATATGACCGGGGCAAGCGAGCTGGGTGCAAGCGGCCTACAAACAAAGATTGCCGAAATCTCCACGACAGGGGCAGGGGACGTGGAAGTCGCGGTTGCCGAAACGCTGAAAGTCGCCATTACCGGCGCGGGAAAAGTTAGCTATTCCGGCAATCCAATGATTGAAAAACACATCACCGGCGCCGGCTCCGTGCGGCGTAAAGAATAGCTGACCTGTAGCCGTCGCCCTATGGGCGACGCCGATGGCTTTTTGATCTGTGGTTACCTCGCTTCGCACAGCGAAGCGGCTACAGCTTTCGTCCTTTGCTCCTTCTGATAAGGTCATGGCGATGGAGAATTTCATCTGCGTGCAATGCGGAACGCAGTTTTCTGAGACGGTTAAGCCGCCGTTACGCTGTCCGATTTGCGAAGATGAACGACAATTTGTCCGTCATGGCGGCCAGGAGTGGACCACACTTGAACGTCTCGCAGCCGATCATCGAAACCGTTTCGAAGGAGAAGCGTCCCACCTTCTCGGTATTGGCACCGAACCCGAATTTGCAATCGGCCAGCGCGCGCTGCTTGTGCAATCGGCGGCCGGAAATTTGCTCTGGGATTGTACCACGTTGCTGGATGATAGGACACTCGCGGAAGTCAACGCACGCGGCGGGATCCGCGCGATTGCGATATCGCATCCGCATTTTTACACAACGATGGTCGAATGGGCAGAACGTTTCGATGCGCGAATTTTGTTGCACACTGCCGATCGCGAATGGGTAATGCGTCCCGCAGTCGCGGGATCGCGAATTCAGTTTTGGGAAGGAGTGACCTTTTCGCTCTGGGATGATCTCACACTGATCAACTGCGGCGGTCATTTTGAAGGCGGCACGGTGCTGCACTGGCCGGCAGGCGCCAATGCCAAAGGCGCGTTGCTCACGGGCGACATCATTACGGTGGTGCAGAACCGCCGTTACGTCAGCTTTATGCGAAGTTATCCAAATCTTATTCCGCTTGGACCCGTGGCAATACGCCGCATCGTCGAGAGAATCGAACCATTCCCATTCGATCACATCTACGGCGGCTGGTGGCAGGCGAACGTTTTGTCCGACGCCAAAGCCGCGGTGCGACGCTCTGCGGAGCGTTATTTGCGTTGGATCAGTGCGTAGATATGCCCGTACCAAACCAACCGTTCGCTATTCGAATTTTGATATGGTTCGCTGGGCTGGCATCCGCGGGAATGTACCTGTCGATTCTTCTGGTGCTTTTGAACATTGGACCGGCAAGCATGGGCGGCGAGGACGTCACACGTACCGAATGGCTGCGTATCGCCGCGCCCTTGGTTGCCGCGATTGGAATCTTGATGGCGTTGGTCTGTTACGCGCTGGCGACTCGCAAGCGATGGTCGCGTCATGTTGTAATTGCAATGTTCGCTTTGATTATCGTTTACGCGACGATCCTCGATACGCTTAACCTACTTCGTCACAGTATCATGTGGCGCGCCCTAATTAACGCCACTGTCTTTGGCTCTCTATCGTGGTGGTATTTCTATCTAAAGCCAAACGTGGTGCAGTATTTTCGGGAATTAAAGGATGCATCAAGATTGTGAGCGCACCGAGACTGTAGAGGCAGCCGCCAGCTCGCGAATCCTTTCGGAGTCCCGGCTGCGCTGGCGAAAGTGCGAACGACACGGTCGTCGCTCCAGCGCAACATCCTCAACTGGCCAGTCGTTCGACAAGGTGTGGCATAGCAATTGCGGCTGATTCCCGTAGTAATTGTGTCGCAAATCGCGAGAGCGGCGTTTCCTCGGGATTTACTTCGATGAGCTCGCGGCCGCGGCGGCTCGCACGCAGCGCCCAGTCAATGATGTATCCAAACGTTGCCGTCGTTCCAACCACAATCACAACCCCGCAAGGGTCGCGCTGCAAATAGTTCTCAACGCGTTCGATTTCATGCAAAGGCAAAGGCTCTCCGAACCAAACCACTCCGGGCCGCATGAGCGCATCGCATTTCGTACACCTCGGGACGTCATTTTCCTGCCCCTCCTCGTACTCCCTTATCACGCTGTCGCTCTGCGAAGGCGGGTAATCGCGTCCGTTAAAATCGCAGCGCGAGCATCTGGTAACGAAAATGTCTCCGTGGATTTGCACCATCTCCGCCTTCGCAAGGCCAGCGCGCTCGTGCAGATCGTCCACGTTCTGTGTGACGAGCAGAAATTCATCTGCACCTTGTGCCAGCTTGGCGATCGCTTCGTGCGCGGCATTTGGTTGCGCATTGCGAATGCGCTGGCGTCGCTCGCGATACCATTGCCAAACTAGTTTCGGATCGCGCGCGAATGCCTCGGGCGTCGCTAACTTGATCGGATCCAGATTGCGCCAGTAGCCGTCTTTGCCACGAAAGGTTGGAATCCCGCTTTCAGCTGAAATGCCCGCTCCTGTAATAACGAGAACACGCATTCGTGAAAATGCGCGTTGTAGCAGCACTTGTCGAAAAAAGATCGCCTTATTGCGAGCGAAAGCTTATCACTCGATCGCCATGCAAAAATATACCTTCACCGTGACTATCCTCACTCTGTTCGTTTCATGTGGTTTTGCTCTCAGCGCGCCTGACACTCCAGAAACCCGGCGTCACGAAGCCGAACGTTACCTCCAGGCTACTCCGCCGAAAGCGCTATTTGAGGACATGGCCGACAAGATGGCTGCGAATCTCCCGCCGGACCAACGCGATCAATTCAAGAAGCTGATGACTTCGCAGCTCGACATCGCGGCATTAACCAAAGCGATGATCGACTCAATGGTAAAGCATTTCACCACCGAGGAGTTGAAAGCATTGGCAGATTTTTACGGTTCGCCTGTCGGGAAATCAGCAACGCAAAAGTTCGGCGCTTATATGGCAGACATAATGCCGACGATGGAGGCCGAGATAATGAAAGCGCAGGCAAAGCTGAACCAGTCATCCCCAAATCAATCGCCGAAATAAAGTACACAGGTTATTTATTGAGCGAAGGAACATCGCGTTGAGGACAACGCGATCCACCTACTCCCACTCGATCTGGCGTCCTTTGTTTTGTTCTTCCAGCCAGCTCATGAGCGCGACTTTCCGAAACGTTGCGAGGCTTGAGCTCGATCAGGAATTTCTTCCGGTTCACAGCGGGATCCCCGTGCGCCGCACGAGGTCGGTGAACCGCGGATCGCTGCGGATTGCGTCCCACACCGGGTCGTCTTTATAAAAAACTCCGATCGCTCCCGTTGCTAAGCCGCGTTCCAGCCATGAAAGCGCCAGCTCCTTCTCGTTCAAGGTGGCATAGATTTTGGCTATTAAATGTGCCTGGCTCAAACTCGCGCCTGATATCCCTTCCAAGTCTTTGATGATCTGGAGGGCTTCTGCGCGCTTCCCTTGCGCCGCGTAGATCATTCCCGTATCG
>JBKOYG010000099.1:0-17785 GCA_046725285.1 Verrucomicrobiota bacterium | reverse complement strand
TGGCGCGTGCTGGCATCGAAGAGTAAGTAATCACGTTTTCCATCGCCATTGAAATCTGCCACGCCCGCTAAGCTCCAGCCAGCCGGAAGAGTCGGGCCAAAAGCGCCGCTGACAAACACGTTGTTGTTCATGAACCACACCCCCCGGGGCGCTGAGCGGGAAGCTGTATGTACTCGGCGGTTACGATCAAGCTGGTAATTCCACTGCCACAGCGGAGGTCTACAATCCGGTTACAAACACGTGGACTTTCGCGCACTCCCTTCCGTACGCGGTTAATCACAACGCGGCCGCTGTGGCAGGAGGGAAACTCTACAGTTTCGGTGCCGGAGCGGTCTCAATAACTCGCTGAACGACAGCAAAGGAGAACGGTGCCCAACCGCGGTTCATAGAAGCAGGGCTGGGATTACGAGGTCAGAGACAGCGCGCGAAGGTATTTGTCCGTTGTTATCTGTCGCGGTTTCGCTTCAATGCTCGAATGACGAAATCATTTACCGCTGTTTGCAGCGCTTTCTCTCTCGTCGTTGCCATGACCATGGCTCACTTCGGAAAGCTGCCGGCGCAAACGCCAACTGTCACGCCATCGCCGCCACCAGGCGATTACGATCTGCGCTGGGGCGTAAAGATTCCCAGGAGCGACAAGGTGGAGCTGAACGCTACACTCTATTTGCCGAAAACTCCGGATGGATCGTTACCGAAGACGCCAGTCATCTTCACACTCACGCCCTACATCTCTGATTCCTATCACGCGCGCGGCGCCTACTTTGCATCGCATGGCTACGCATTCGCGCTCGTCGATGTTCGCGGTCGCGGAAATTCCGGCGGCGAATTCGAGCCCTTTGTAAATGACGCACGGGACGGACACGACGTCGTCGAGTGGTTCGCAAGACAACCATTTTGCGATGGCAAAGTTGCGATGTGGGGCGGTTCCTACGCGGGATTCGACCAATGGGCAACAGCGAAAGAATTCCCACCACACTTGGCAACGATTGTTCCCGCCGCAGCCGCTCATCCTGGCCTCGATTATCCGTCGACGCAAAACGTGGGTTTAACCTACGACCTGCAATGGTACACGTTCACCAGTGGCCGGACCGGGCAACAAAACCTTTTCGGCGATCAAAAATTTTGGCGAACAAAGTTCCTCGACGCTTATAAGAAGCATATCCCTTTCAAATCACTGGACTCGTTTGTCGGAAATCCCTCGGTCAATTTTCAACGCATCCTGAAACATCCCACGATCGATCCGTACTACGACGCGATGGTGCCAACACGCGAGCAGTTCCAAAAGATCAATCTCCCAATCCTGACAATCACAGGTCAGTACGACGGCGATGAATTGGGCGTGCTTGCCTACTACCGCGATCATCTGGCGAGCGCTTCGCCGGAGGCGCGGGCAAAACACTATCTGATTATTGGCCCATGGGACCATGCCGGGACACGCACGCCAACCGATGAAGTGGGTGGCGTAAAGTTCGGGCCGGCGGCCATCGTCGATCTCAACAATCTGCATCGACAATGGTACGACTGGACAATGAAAAGCAGCCCCAGACCGGAATTTCTCAAGAACCAGGTCGTTTACTACTTACTCGCACCGGGAAACAGCGGCGCCAACGGCGAATGGAAATACGCCGACGACTTCAAGGCCCTGATTGCAAACCCAGGAATCTTTTACCTCGATTCGAAAAACGGTGATGCGAATGGCGTGTTCCGTTCCGGCTCGCTAACTGAAAAGCAGGCCCCTGGGGGCTCGGACACATTCGTCTATGACCCGCTGGATACCACGCGCGGCGAAACAGTTGATGGAATCGATCCGAAAGAAAAAACGGCAGCCATCGATCAAACGTATGCGTTGAGCATCGGGAAGGATGGTTTGGTGTACCACACGGATCCGCTTCCTAACGAAACGCCGTTCATCGGCTGCCCGGCAGTGACGTTATGGGTATCGATCGACACGCCCGATGTGGATCTCTCGGCCCATCTGTACGAAATCCAGCCCGATGGCACGAGCATCGTGCTGTGGAACGATAATCGCCGCTTGCGTTATCGCGACTCGCTGCGCGAAGCGAAACTGGTGAAGCCAGGCGAGATCGTGCGCTGCGATTTCAATCCCGGACTATTCGTCGCTCGTCGACTGATGAAACGTAGCCGGCTTCGCCTGGTCGTGTCATCCCCAAATTCCACTCAGTGGCAAAAGAACTATTGCTCAGGCGGAGTCGTTGCCGAAGAAACGGCAAAGGACGCGCGCATCTGCCACGTGCGAGTCTATCACGACGCAGAGCACCCAAGCGCAATCCAACTCCCACTCCGCGAGGTAACCACTTCGCAAAAGTAAACAACGTGCCGTGGCCAGGAAAATTCGCGTCGGAATACTCTTCGGCGGTCGCTCCGCTGAACACGAAGTCTCCCTGCAATCAGCGAAGAACATCCTCGACGCCATCGACACGAATAAATACGAAGTCGTGTTGATCGGAATCGACAAAAAGGGTCAATGGCATCTCAACGAAGAATCCCGATTTCTACTGCCGGCAACTGAGTTCGGATTGCCGAAACTGACAGAAAAAGGCGAGAATCTCGCGCTGGTGCCCGGGAAGCAGAATAACCAAGTGGTAGCGCTTTCCGGGGAGCGAAGGCTTGGATCTTTGGATGTGATCTTCCCTGTTTTGCACGGTCCATTCGGTGAAGATGGCACCGTCCAGGGGCTACTGAAGCTTGCCAATATCGCATTCGTCGGCGCCGGCGTGCTCGGCTCGGCCGTGGGCATGGACAAAGATGTGATGAAGCGGTTGCTAAGAGATGCTGGCATTCCCGTTGCCCGATTTATCGCGGCCAACAGATATTCTCCAAGGGAAATCGGTTTTGACTACGCGCGAGAGCAGCTCGGTTTACCGCTTTTTATTAAGCCTGCAAACCTCGGCTCATCGGTGGGCATTCATAAAGTCAAAGATCGCGCAGAGTTCGAGCGCGCGGTACATGACGCGTTCAATTATGATAACAAGATCTTGATCGAGGAGTGCATTAGCGGGCGGGAGATAGAATGTTCCGTGCTCGGCAACGACAATCCTATTGCATCAGCACTGGGGGAGATATTGCCGCGCCACGAATTTTACTCGTACGAAGCCAAATATCTCGACGAGAACGGCGCTGTGCTGGAAATACCGGCGAAACTTCCGCCGACGATCTCAGAACGTATCCGGCACCTGGCAATTAAGACGTTTTCAGTGCTCTGCTGCGAGGGAATGGCGCGGGTCGATTTCTTCTTGAGAAATGGCGAAGAAATCATCGTCAACGAGATCAACACTATTCCTGGATTCACCCGAATCAGCATGTATCCAAAGCTCTGGGAAGCGACCGGCATTTCCTACAGCGAATTAATTGACAGACTAATTCAACTCGCAATTGAAAGATTCGAGCGCGAGAAACAATTGAAAACCGATAGGGCATGACTCTGGGGAAAACATTTGGCATCGCCCTTCTCATGAGCTCGCTGGTGATACTGCCAATCTCCGCAGCACAGATCGACTCGCTAGATAAATTGGCGAGCGACTTCTGGACATGGCGCACAAAATACTCGCCATTTACCGGCGATGACGTGAACCGGGTGGAGCGACTCGGCGGGACTCGCGATTGGTCACTGGCCAGCATCAATAAGCAACGAAGGGATCTCGTTGAGTTCGAAGAGCGCTGGAAGAAACTAGACCCAACCACTTGGCCGATTCCTCAACGGGTTGATTACAAATTGATCGGCTCGGCTTTGGCACGGGTGCGCTGGGAGCTTGACATCAATCCGCGCTGGAAACGCGATCCGAACTTTTACATGGCGCAGACGCTTACCGCGCTGGTGGAAGCGCTCACCGTGCCCGCGCCGTACGATGAAGCGCGCAGTCGCGAGATTCTCACGCGCGTCGAAAACATTCCAGCGATTCTAAGGCAAGCTGCGGAGAATCTCGACAATCCGCCGGCACCGTTTGCCACGGTTGCAATCCAAAATCTGGAAGATATTCGCAGCCGTTTGCACACGATGGCGATGTCGCTCGTAAGATCAACAACGCTAAAGCCGGAACAATTGAACGCGGCGTGTGAGCGCGCCGCGGACGCACTCGAGAAATTCCAGGCGCGACTGAAGGAGTTATTGCCGAGGCTTCCGCAGCAGACCGCGCTTGGTCGCGACGCTTACGTTTGGTTTCTGCGCAATGTTGCACTCATGCCATTTGCACCCGAGGAACTACTGGCGATGGGACGACAGGAATGGAATCGCGCCGTGGCGTTCGAAGCCTACGAGGGAAACCGGAACAAAGATGTGCCCCTGCTGAAAATTGCCGACAACATCGACAACTGGATTCGCGATGCGGCAGAGAAGGAATTGGCGATCCGAAAATTTCTCCAAGAGCGCGGTATTCTAACTGTGCCGGAATGGGTCCAGCATTACACGCTGCGAGAAACTCCCGAATATCTACGCGCCCTCGGCTTTACTGAGAACGATGACTTCACAGGGCCGTCGCGATTGAAAGAGAACTGCGTTCGTTATGTACCTGAGCCGTCAGAAAAACTCGGCTACTTCTGGCGCGCGACAGCGGAAGACCCACGTCCAATCACCGTCCACGAAGGAGTTCCGGGTCATTATTTTCAGCTTTGTCTTTCGTGGAAACACGAAAACCCGATCCGGCGGCATTACTACGACTCCGGCGCGAATGAAGGGATCGGTTTTTATGCAGAGGAAATGATGTTGCAGGCCGGCTTGTTCGATGACAGCCCACACACACGCGAGATCATTTACAATTTCATGCGTCTTCGCGCGCTACGCGTGGAGGTAGACGTGAAACTCGCTTTGGGAGAATTCACTCTCCATCAAGCCGCAAAGTATCTTCAGGAGAAAGTTCCGATGGACGAACAGACCGCACGCCAGGAAGCCATCGCTTTCGCAACCGGGCCAGGTCAGGCGATCGCCTATCAGATCGGTAAACTACAAATCCTCAAATTTCTTGCCGACGGGCGCATACAACAGGGGGATAACTTCAATCTCCGCGCGTTCCACGATTTCGTTTGGAAAAACGGCAACGTCCCAATTGCATTGCAGCGCTGGGAATATCTCGGAACAGACGATGAGATCGCGACTCTCAGCAGAAAATAATTCGTTCTGTGCCAATGAAAGAAGTTAGAGCGCGGAGGCGCAAATGCTCTTGAATCAGCAGTCTGCGTCCCAATCAATGATATCCGCGTGCTCCGCGGTTGATCTTAATCGACGATTTCGAGGCCCATTTGACGGGCTGTGCCAGCAATAATACGAAAGGCGGCTTCGTCGTTGCGCGCATTCAGGTCCTTGCGCTTGGTGTTCACGATGTCCATGACTTGTTTGCGCGTCACTTTGCCGACCTTCGTTTTGTTAGGCTCGTTGGAACCGGCGGCAATGTTGGCCGCTTTCTTTAACAGGACCGCGGCAGGTGGACTTTTCGTGATGAATGTGAATGATTTATCTTTGTAAACGGTGATGACGACCGGGAGAATGTCGCCGGCTTGCTTCTGAGTGGCAGCGTTAAATTCCTTGCAGAACGCCATGATGTTGACGCCGCGCGGGCCAAGCGCTGTTCCAACAGGCGGGGCTGGATTAGCTTGTCCTGCAGGAATCTGAAGTTTGATTTCAGCTACTTTCTCTTTTGCCATTTCGGAGAGTTATTAGTTGAGCGTTGATGTTCATAGATCTTAGCCGCGTTCCACCTGCCAGTATTCCAACTCAACTGGCGTCGCGCGTCCAAAAATCGTGACAGAGACACGCAACTTGCCACGCTCGGGATCAATTTCTTCAACGATGCCGGTCTGGTTTTGGAACGGGCCATCGGCGACTTTCACCGATTCGCCGACTTCGAAGCTGACCTTCGGTTTCACCTTTTCTTCGCGCTCCTTCATTTGCGCCAGCATGCTGTCCACCTCCGATTGCCGCATCGGAATCGGTTTGTCCTTGGTGCCGGCGAACCCGATCACGCCGGGGGTGTCGCGGATGAAATACCAGGTGCGGCCGACCAGCTGATTGTTTTCGTCGAGCAAATGCATGTTAACAATCAGATAGCCGGGAAAAAATTTCCGCGTGGTCTCGCTCTTTTTTCCCTTCTTGATTTCCGATACGCGCTCGGTTGGGACAAGCACGTCATAAATCAGATCGCCCATTTCCTCCGTCTTGACACGCTTCAAGATGTTCTCGCGCACCTTGTTTTCCTGACCGGAAAGCACGTGCACAACGTACCATTGATCTTTCCCTGCGAGTGTCTGTGCCATAAATCAGTGTAACCGGGTGAAGAAATGGACAACGTTCACCAGAACCAGGTCGAACAGCGCAACGTACCCGCCCAGTAATAACATCGCGATCACGACCACCACGGTGGAATCACTCAGCTCCTTGTAACGGCGGAATGCCTTCTCTTTTGGATCCCACGGCCAGGAACATTTCTGCAATTCCACCTTCACTTGGCTGAAGAAGTTTTTGATTTTGGTAATCATCTAACTCAAAACAACATCCAATATTCAACACTCAACGTCCAACTTACTTATCTGCCACTAGGTCGAGGTTCAGACTTCGATGCTTAGCGCTAAGCGTTCGCGGCTGTTCAACCACGCCAGGAGGGACTCGAACCCCCAACCGACGGTTTTGGAGACCGCTACTCTACCAATTGAGCTACTGGCGTAAGTTCTAATCCTGCTCGTGCTCGTAATCATAATCGTAATCGGCTCCCCCTCGATTATGAGCAGGAGCACGAGCACGATTAAGGAACCAATTTAATCGAGAATCTCACTCACGCGACCAGCGCCGACGGTCTTGCCGCCTTCGCGAATGGCGAAGCGAATCGTTTTTTCCATCGCGATTGGCGTGATCAACTCAACTTCGATTGAGATGTTGTCGCCAGGCATGACCATCTCCACCCCTTCGGGCAGTTTGACCGTGCCAGTTACGTCGGTGGTGCGGAAGTAAAACTGTGGCCGGTAATTGCTGAAGAACGGAGTGTGGCGCCCGCCTTCCTCTTTGCTCAGGACATAGACTTCCGCCTTGAACTTCTTATGCGGCGTAATCGAGCCCGGCTTTGCAATGACCTGGCCACGCTCCACTTCTTCCTTCTTCAAGCCGCGCAATAGAACACCGACGTTATCGCCTGCACGCGCTTCGTCGAGAAGTTTGCGGAACATTTCGATGTCGGTCGCAACAGTCTTCGCGGTGGCACGAATCCCAACGAGTTCGACTTCCTCCATTTTCTTGAGAACACCGCGCTCGACACGACCGGTTGCGACTGTGCCGCGACCTTCAATATTGAACACGTCCTCGATCGGCATTAGAAACGGTTGATCGATCGGCCGCTCCGGAACCGGGATGTAATCGTCAATAGCCTCGACGAGCGCAAGAACCTGTTTCTCCGCCTCCGGATCACCATTGAGCGCTTTGAGCGCGCTGCCTTTAACGATCGGAATTTTATCTCCGGGAAATTCGTACTGCGTCAAGAGATCGCGTACTTCCATCTCCACGAGGTCGAGCAACTCGGGATCGTCGACCATGTCGATCTTGTTCAGGAAAACGACAATCGATGGCACACCGACTTGCCGCGCCAGCAGGATATGTTCGCGCGTTTGCGGCATCGGTCCATCGGCAGCGGAGACAACCAAAATCGCACCGTCCATTTGCGCCGCGCCGGTAATCATGTTCTTGACGTAGTCGGCGTGGCCAGGGCAATCCACGTGCGCATAATGGCGTTTGTCGCTCGAATACTCCACGTGCGCAGTGTTGATCGTGATACCGCGTTCTTTCTCCTCCGGAGCGTTGTCGATTGATTCGTAAGCGCGCACTTCGGCCATACCCTTCTTCGCCAGCGCCATCGTAATTGCTGCCGTAAGGGTTGTCTTGCCGTGGTCAACGTGACCGATCGTGCCGACGTTCACGTGCGGCTTGTCGCGTTTAAATGCTTCCTTAGCCATTTCAATTCTCCTGTTTAACCAAACTCTCGTTTTTTCTTTAATTATCTGCTGCCGGTCCGGGCCTTATCTTGGAGCCCATGACCGGGGTTGAACCGGTGACCTCGTCCTTACCAAGGACGTGCTCTACCAACTGAGCTACATGGGCTGCTCTTCGCCAACCCAGCGCCTACTCGGCAACCCGAGCAGCAAACCGGTTTCGCCTTCTGCCAGAGATTCAAAAGTCCCAAAGCCGCGTCAAATTTGCAATTTGAACGACCATGGGACCTCCTCGTTCCAGCAAAAAGCGTTCGCAAGCTAACCGCGTGCATCGTCGTGTCAAAGAAATTTTGGGCACGCGTAGTGGCAGCGCGCCACGGTCGCGGCGGCAACACATCGCATCAATATCCCTACCTCAGCGGATTATGTGACTTTTCTCTTCTACCTTTCCTCGCGTGACGAAGCGCACGATCACCGCAATGACAACTAACACCGCGATCGCGATTCCGACGTTAAGCGGAGTAATCACACTGGGCTTCTCCGGAGTCGGAGTGGGCGTGGGGGAAGCGGCCGGTGGAGGAGTTGCATTCTTTTTCGCCAGCATCGACTGCGCATATTGCAACCGCTGGAAGGTATCGTTGTCCTGGGGATTTAGCTTTAGCGCGGCTTGGTAATCGGCAATGGCGCTTTCGTACTGCATCGCCAGACTGTAGGTGTAGCCGCGCTTCGTCAACGCCTCCAAGTCGTTTGGGTTTTTGCTGAGCAGAAATGTGTAGTCGCCAATGGCTGCGTCGTAGTTTTTCAGACCTCGATATGCTAACGCGCGCCGGTCATAACTCTGCAGATCGTCCGGTTTTTTTTGGATCACGGCCGTGAAATCCGCGACCGCCTTATCCCACTGGCTCAGTCCAAGCTCGGCGAAGCCCCGGAACTTGTTCGCGTTGATGTCATCCGGCTTCAGCTCAACCGCTTTGTTCAGATCAGCCAGCGCTGGGTCATATTGTTTAAGTTCGATCTCGGTCTCACCGCGTTCCAGATAACCGGACGCGTCCTTCGGCGCGAGTTCGACAAATTTTGAAAAATCCGCCAACGCAGACTGATATCTGGTTGATGCCCCTTCCTGATCGCCCGCCGCCACAGCAGCCCGTGCTCCCTGGCGGTACGCGGTGCCGCGATTTGCGTAGCCACGAGCACTTTTCGGGTCCTCTTTAATCGCCTTGGTGAATTCCTCAACGGCGGCATCGAAATGCTTCTGTTGGGCGAGTTCGATCCCGCGCTGCATGTGGTTGGCGCCGCCTCCCGCTGGCTTCTTCGCGGGCGCGATCTGAACGGGCGCACAGCAAAGAAGTGACGCGATTGCGATGGTGATTGCTTGCTTGTTCAACATATTCATTTCTCCTTCCGGCCTACTTTTTGAGCGATTTATTGCTGGTAAGCTAACAAATTAAGGCACCAAAAGGCAGAATGAATCAAAGAAATTTCTCGGTAGAGACGGCGCATCGCGGTCGCCGCGGCGACAGGTCGCAGCCCGATGCCGTATCTTTAGCGGATTCTGTTGGTCTCTTCGGGCTTTCCTCGCCTGACGAAGCGGAGGATGATTGCAATGATAATAAGTACCGCAATGGTAATCCCAACCTTGAGCGGCGTGATCAAACTTGGGCTGGGTGTCGGCGTGGGAGTCGGCGAAGGCGGAGGCGGTGCATTTTTCGCCGCCAGTATTCCCTGCACATATTGCCGGCGCTGCACAGTGTCGTAATCGTCCGGTTGTAGCTTTAACGCCGCCTGGTAATCGGCGCTGGCCTTCTCATACTGCTGCAAGGACGTGTAGGTCGCGCCTCTCTTCACCAAGTGCTCGGCATCGTTTGGGTTCTTCTCGATTAATACTGTGTAGTCGGCCACGGCAGCGTCGTAGTTTTTCAAGTTTCGGTTTGCCCAGGCGCGCCGGTCATAATTTTGTGGATCATCCGGTTGTTTCTGAATCGCGATAGTGAAGTCCACGACCGCCTTCTCCCATTGGTTGAGACCGATCTCGGCAAAACCGCGAAACTTGTACGCGTACGCATCGTCGGGCTTGAGTTCGATTGCCTTATCAAAATCTGGCAATGCCGCATCGAACTGATTCTGCATTACAGCAGTCATCCCGCGCTCGCGATAGGCCACTTCGTCCTTTGGCGCGACTTCGATTGCCTTTGAAAAATCCGCGTAAGCCTCGGGGAGCCGTGGAGGGTTGGTGCCCCGGTACGCAGTACCGCGATTAGTGTAGCCACGTGCATCCTTCGGATTCGCTTCAATCGCCTTAGTAAATTCTCCGATGGCGCCCTCGTAATTCTTTTGCTGAGCGAGCTCGATCCCACGCTGCATGTGGCCTGCGCCACCCGCTGGCGGTTTCCCCAGGCAGACGTGACTGGCTGCAAAACAGAGAAGTGACGCGGTTGCGATGGTAATTGCTTGCTTGTTCAAGATATTCGTTCTCTTTCAGCTTAACTCTTAGGCGATTTATGCTTGCAAACGAGCAAATTAACGTGCCGAACTAACGTGCCGAACGCTTAAATGAACCAAACAAATTCGATTGCGGAATTTGTCGATCGACGCCGTCGCACAAGTCTGTCGGAAGGCTACGCTGCCGTCTTTGCCACCGTCCTTATTTGGTCCACGCCATCACTGTTCATGTATTATTTAAATCGCTATTACGATCCGTGGGCGCAGAATTTTTATCGATATCTTGTCGCTTGTCTCGCCATTGCACCACTGCTGATTTATCGCGCTCATCGCGGTGCTGCTCCACTCGAGTGGCGGGCTGTGACGATGTGTCTTGTGCCGTGTCTCCCCAACGTAGTCCATCAAGTCACCCAGGTGGTCGCGCTGTTCTATATGGGTCCGGGCGTTTACACGATTTTCACCCGGGCGTCGGTAATCTTCACGGCCTTACTTGCGCTTGCACTTTTTCCTGAGGAACGCCGGGTGATTCGCCAATGGCAGTTCCAAGTGGGCACATTCCTAGGCTTAATCGGCGCGTTTGGCGTAGTTTGGTTTCAACCGGGTCGAGAAACCGAGCACATGAAGCTGCCTGGCTTGTTCATCGCCTTTACCGCCACATTTTGTTGGGCGCTTTACGGGGTTCTGATTAAGCGACCGTCGGTGCGGCTTGGCCCAATTCGCAGCTTCGGGCTGGTCAGCTTGATTACCTCGGTCTTGTTGCTTCCGCTTACGTTCGCGTTTGGGAAAATTGGCGCACCATTTTACGCCGGGACGCAGGTGAACTTGATTTTAATCGTCTCAGCCGTGACCTGTATAACGCTGGCGCACGTGTTGTACTACGTCGCGATTCGCGAAATCGGCGTAGCGCTCGCACAAACACTTCAACTCCTCTGCCCGGCCCTGGCACTGGGTCTTTCCGCTTGGATTTATGGTGAACGGCTGACTCACGCCCAGCTCTGGAGCGCCGCCATTTTGCTCCTGGGCGCATTCCTCGCCATGCGCGTGAAACCGATTGCAGCGACCGAAACCGCCGAGAATATCTGAGCGCTGGACACTCTGCGCGGGATTGCATTATCCAGTATCCAGAATCAAGCATCCAGCATCTGCTTTCATCCTGTGAATCTCAAAAAATATCTCCGAACTCGCCAAAAAGAGATCGATCGCGCACTGGATCGCTATTTGCCGAAAGCGAGTACGAAACCCGCCACCCTCCACAAGGCGATGCGCTACAGTCTTTTTGCCGGAGGCAAACGATTGCGACCGATTCTGTGTCTTGCGGCGGCCGAAGCTTGTCGCGGCGACATCGACAACGCGCTTCCCCTCGCCTGTGCCGTCGAATGCATCCACACCTATTCGCTGGTGCACGATGATCTTCCCAGCATGGATAATGACGATTTTCGGCGCGGCCGCCCTACGTGCCATAAGGTTTTCGGCGATGGCATTGCCGTGCTGGCAGGAGACGCGCTTTTGACCATCGCGTTTGAAATCGTCTCCACGGCAAAGCCCGCACCGCGCTATGATATTTCGAGCTTGTTGCGCGAAATCGCGGTCGCGGCGGGGAGCCAGAGACTGATCGCTGGTCAGGTGGCCGATCTCGAAGCAGAAGGCAAGAGAGTCAGGCGTGATCAATTGCGATTTATCCACGAGAACAAAACCGCAGCCATGTTGAAAAGCTCGGTCCGGCTCGGTGCGATGAGCGCCAATGCAGACGCCAGGAAACTTTCCGCAATCACACAGTTCGGGCAGCGGCTTGGTCTTGCTTTCCAAGTCATCGACGACATTCTCGATGTAACCCAAACCTCGGAGATACTGGGCAAAAGCGCCGGCAAAGATATCGCCGCAAAGAAAGCAACTTATCCTGCAGTGATTGGCCTGGAGAAATCACGCGCGGAAGCCAGACGGCTCACACGCCAGGCCCACGATGCTCTGTCTGTATTTCGTAGCGATAACGCAGAGCAACTGCATGCGCTCGCGAATTATCTCCTAGAGCGCGAATATTGATTAGCAAGAACGGCTCGCCAAGTCGATCGGCACTCGACGGTCACTCCTCTACCTCGCCAGTGCGAGATTCGGATCGATCTCTTCAGTCACTTCAGATTGAAACCCACCCTGTAACCGCAACAACCCGGCAAACGCGATCATTGCCGCGTTATCGGTGCACAACCAAGACGCGGAATTTTTGAATTCAAATCCTTTGCGCACGCATGCCTCGCCCAACTGCTTTCGCAATTCCTGATTACAACTAACCCCGCCGCTAACTGTTACAAGGCCGACGCGGTATCTTTGCGCTGCCGCAATCGTCTTGCGCACCAATACATCGATAATTGCCTGTTGAAAGGAGGCGCAGAGATCCGCGAGAAAGTCACCCTTCAACTTCGGCAGCAAATAGCGTACAGCCGTTTTTAATCCGCTAAAACTGAAGTTCTCCGAATCGAGCATGCTGCGCGGCAAATCAAAACGATTTGGTTCGCCGCTTCGTGCATGTTTTTCAATCTCGGGCCCGCCGGGATAACCGAGCCCAAGCATCTTGGCCACCTTATCGAACGCTTCGCCCGCAGCATCATCGACAGTTCGGCCGATTAATTGATAATCGCTGAGGCCGCGCACGAAGATCGACATCGTGTGTCCGCCGCTCACGACAAGCGAAACATTCGGGCGGATTTGGCTGTTCCGATCCATGCCTCCAAAAAAAGGCGAGAGCAAGTGTCCTTCGAGATGGTTGATAGCCAGGTAAGGTTTGCCAAAGCCGATCGCCAATCCTTTGGCAATTGACGCGCCGATCATGAGCGAGCTCGCCAGACCTGGCCCGCTGGTCGCGGCAAACGCATCCACCTCTGACAAACCAATGTTCGCCGAATTTGCAGCGCGATCGAGCAGCCGCGGTGCGTATACAAGGTGGTTCCGTGACGCGATCTCGGGCACGATCCCACCATATTTTTCATGCGCGGCGATTTGCGATGCGACTTCGCTAGCGAGCAAGTCCGATCCTGAGTCGCCGTTAGGTCCGCGCAAGATCGCGACGCCGGTTTCGTCGCATGAGGTTTCTAATGCCAATACTGTCACGTCGAGTGAAGTCGAGACGTCTCTCGAAGTTAAATTCACCGCAACATCAGAAACAAAGTAAGAGATTCCTCGACTTCGCTCGACATGACCACCAAGCGGGATCGTGGCCCTATTTCTTTACCGCTTGCGCCTTTGGCGCGTTCTCTTGCGCGTAAATCATGACGCCCTTGAGCGCATCGATTGCCCGTAGCATCTGCGGATCCCTCGTTTTGATAATGCTTTTCTCATCCTCGGGTTTCATATTTCCCGCATTACGCAGTGCAAAGAGAGAACGCTCCTGCTCAGCAGTCATTACAACACGAATATTCGGCGTGACGCCATTACCCTGAATGACCTGTTTGCTCGGCGTATAGTATTTCGCCGTCGTAAAACGCACCGCCGAGCCGTCCGGCAATTGCATGACATTCTGCACGGAACCTTTTCCAAAGGTTGTTTCGCCGACAACCACAGCTCGATGCAAATCCTTCAGCGCTCCGGCAACGATCTCGGCTCCGCTTGCGCTGCCTTCGTTGATCAATACCACCATCGGAAAATTCGGGCGCTCCTTTTTCACGCCGGAAGTTGAATAATCATGCTGTTGAGAAGCGACCCGCCCCTGCGTTGAGACGACCTTTGTGTTAGGCGGGAGGAACTGCGCACAGACATCGATCGCGCTACTCAGCAGCCCGCCCGGATTGTTTCGCAGATCGAGAACAAGCGCCTGCATCCCTTGCTTCTGCAATTCGTCGAGCCCTTTCGATAATTCGTCGGCCGTCGGCTCGTTGAATTGCACCAACCGAATATAACCGATCTTGAATGGGCCGGTCAGCTCCGGGTCGAGCAATCCCGCGCCCTTGACACTTTGGATTTTGATCTCCGCGCGTTGCAGCGTGTATTCCTTAATTTCCTTAGTCGAAGGCCGCAGCAATGTAAGGCTTATTTTTGCACCAGCAGGCCCGCGCAAAACATTGATGGCGTCCTGCAGATCCATTCTTTCGGTAGAAATGCCGTTGATTCGCAAGATCTGATCGCCCGAAAGGATTCCCGCCTTGGCTGCAGGCGTGTCCTCCATCGCTGTAATCACTGTAGGCAGGCCGTTTTTCATCGAAACCTCAATCCCAAGACCATTGAAACGGCTGCGCGTATCGTCCTGCATATCGCGGAAATCGTCCGGATCCATGAACTGGCTATGTGGATCCAGCGAGGAAAGCATCCCCTTCATTGCCGCGTTGATGAGATCGTGGTAGCTCGTCTTGTTCTCATCCACGTAATCCTGCCGAATCAATTCGAGCGCTTTTGCGAAAATGGAAATTTGCGCGTAGCCGTTATCCTCTTCACTCTTTCCCGGCTCCGCCTCCTGTGCAAAGACAGAAAAAGCGCCGAGCAAGAGACAGGCCAACGACGGCAAGATCATGAAGCGCCTCATACTTCGACCCCAGCTTGAAGAACAGGCTCACCATCGCTCACGGGAAATTTTTGGCAACACCCAACGCAAACCGTTGTCTTAACTTGCGCCGCCAATGAAACCCGTCTTTAGCGTTAAGGCTCTCTCGTTCACTCTTTTGCTCGTCGCGCTCTGTTCCTTCCCTGAACGCATCCGGGGTTTCGCTGCGGAAACGGAAGACGGCGAGTATGAGGCGGTAGCCGAGGAATACATTAAAGGCTACCTCGGCGCTCATCCCTTGGAGGGGACCGCTCTCGGGCTTCATGAATATGATGGTAAAATCACCGATTATAGCCGCCTCGCGCTCGACGCCGAACTTTCGCGGCTACGGCGCTTTGACGATCGGCTAAGCAAGTTCGATTCGAGTAAACTGAGTCCCCGGCAATCCATCGATCTGCGAATTCTGCAGGCTGCAGTGAAGAAGGACCTGTTTGAAATGCAGGACATGTTGATCTTCGAACAAAACCCCATGGTCTATGCGCGTGCTGCCGATGTGAATGTTTATATCAAGAGGAATTTCGCGCCGCTTGAGGATCGCGTTCGCAGTCTGGTTGCGATCGAATCGCAAATTCCAAATATCCTCATCGCCGGGAGAACAAACCTCAATGACGTCGTTCCCAAACCTTATGTGGAGCTCGCCATTCAGATCGCAAAAGGTTCCGCGGATTTCCTGAAAAAAGATCTCGTTGCCGCCGTCGGCAACCTCAAGGACGAACAGCTTCGCGTCGCCTTTCACGAGGCTAATCGCAAAGCCGCAAACGCGCTCAACGATTATGCCGCATGGCTGGAGCGTGAGAAGCTTCCTAAAGCCTCGCCTGATTTCGCCTTGGGCGAAGAAAAATTCAGACGTTTCTTGGCCCAAACTGAACTCGTCGATCTGCCTCCGGAGAAAATCCTCCAGATTGGCATGGATCAATTGAAAGCCGAACAAACAGCGTTCGCCGAAGCGGCAAAAAAAATCGATCCGAACAAGTCGCCGATCGAAGTTTTCAAGCAAATCCAAAGCGAACATCCGACACCCGAAAAACTCATTCCCGACGTAGGAAAAGACCTGGACAAAATTCGCAAATACGTTCTAGGGCATCACTTAGTCGGCATCCCTTCAGATGTCCGAGCGAAGGTCAAGGAGACACCGCAATACCTACGTGCTACGTCTTTCGCTTCGATGGACACGCCAGGTCCATTCGAGAAACGCGCCAATGAGGCGTATTACTACGTCACACCGACGGAGAAGGATTGGCCGGAGAAACAACAACAGGAATGGCTCACCGCTTTCAATTATTACACTTCCGATGTTGTCTCGATTCACGAAGCTTACCCGGGTCATTATGTGCAGCTTCTGCACTTGAACGCTTCGCCAGCAAGCAAGGTGGAGAAAATCTTCGGTAGCTACACGTTCGTTGAAGGATGGGCGCATTACTGCGAAAAAATGATGCTTGACGAAGGCTACGGTAGTTCCGCCAGCTCCACTCCCAGCGAAGACGACGTGAAACGCGTGGCCAAATATCGCATGGCGCAGGCAGACGAAGCGCTGCTCCGTCTATGTCGCTTATGTGTGTCGATCAAGATGCACACCCGGAACATGTCCCTCGACGAGGCAACCAAGTTCTTTCAAGAAAACTGTTATTACGAGGAGAAACCGGCGCGACAGGAGGCGATGCGCGGAACGTTCGATCCTGGTTATCTCAATTATACTCTGGGCAAATTGCAGATTTTGAAATTGCGCGACGATTACAAAGCGCAGCAGGGGGACGATTTCTCACTACAAAAATTCCACAACGAGCTGCTCAATCATGGCATGCCCCCCATCCGCCTTCTCCGCGAAATCATGCTCAAAGACCAGAGCACCTGGGACCAGGTCTTGTGATCTCTTCCTCCTGCTCTTCATCTTACTCCTGCTCAGGCTCGTGCTCGTGATCGAACAAGTCACCACGGAATCTCCTTGCGGTCGCGCAAGAATTTTCCAGTGAGCTTCTGCGGCGCATCCGCGGCAAGCCACACAATCGTGTCCGCGCCTTCTTCCACTGAGCGGGTGGCGCCCTGCCCGCCCATATCCGTGCGCACCCACCCGGGGCAAACCGAATTTACCGCAAACTTCGGCAACGCAGTGGCCAGCTGCGAGGTCACGCCGTTGAGCGCAGTTTTCGAAATGCAGTAAGCCGGCGACCAACCGTCCGCACCGCCGGTCAACTGCCCGCCGCCACTGGAGACATTGATCACGCGCGGCGCTCTACTTTTTCTAAGCAACGGCACGAACACGCGTGTCACGCGCAGCGCGCCGAGCGTATTTGTCTCAAGCGTCTTTCGTAATAGCTCGTCGCTGATCTCCAGAATTGCATTGTCTCCATCAACAATGATCCCTGCGTTATTCACCAGCGCATCTAAATGATCGGCGGCTTTGGCAAACTCGCGCGCGGCGCCGGTGATGCTCGCATTATCTGCGACATCGATCTGCAGAAAGGTCGCTTTCCCACTTTTCGCGATCTCGTCCGCCGCTTTGCGCCCGGCGTTCTGATTTCGCGCGCCGACAAAGACGTGAAATCCCTTTCCCGCGAGCTGACGCGCGACCTCGTAGCCAATCCCTTTATTCGCTCCGGTGACTAATGCCGTCTTCATGCGCAGTAGATAACCCTTTAGTCAGCGCGGCCGTCGTCGTTCTCGCTTGGCAATAGGTTCCTCAGCATTGGCTGTGGATTCGACGGCAATTCCTCCACATCACGCAATTTTTTCGTGATAACGCGCGAGCGAACATCGACGTCTTCCATCTTCCGCGAAGCCTGATCGATCTTCTCCTTCGCGGCCGACAATGCTTCACCAAACTTTCCGAATTCGTTTTTCACGGAAGCCAGCAGATTCCAGACCTCACTTGAACGCTTTTGGATCGCGAGTGTGCGAAAA
>JBKOYG010000043.1:0-31951 GCA_046725285.1 Verrucomicrobiota bacterium | reverse complement strand
CTGCCAACGTTCACTGTCCTCTTACGACGATGGTGCCGCTGATGGTACCGCTGGTCTCGCCGGTATCAAAGTTCAGGCATCGGTCCAGGGTGAAGCTGCCTCTAGCACCAGCGTACCGGCCCGTTCCGCCAACAATGGTATTGGTTTCCACAAGGTGAAGATCGCCGTTGGCGCATGAACCAGGGTTATTTCCAAGGTAGCACGTTAAAATGCTGTCACCGTTGGCGGCGTCTCCCACTACCAAACGACTTGCCCCGGCGGTCTCAGGTACCGTACCCAGGAAAGCAAAGTCCACTGGCGCCGAATAAAACAGTGTGAATGGACCAAGCTGCGTGTCGGTTGACGTGACGCTCCCATTGACATAAAACCCTTCCGCTGGATTGGGAAAAGGTGCGGCACTTTCGCTCCCTGCGATAGTACCACTAATTGGTATCACTCCCGCTCCCACCGCGGAGCTGACGAGCGCCACGGTCAGGAATATTGCTGTCATTAGGCTGATTCTTTTAATGTTATTCATAATTTTAATTTCATTTCTGCTTTTGGCCTTCCTTGGCTTCCCACCGTGGGAGGTCATTTCTGGCCGTTCACCGAGGTACTCCGTAGGATTTGGCCGTTCGTTACGCAGAAAATCGGTGTTATCTGTGCTCGCCGCGCCGTAGGTCGCCGCGGCGCCCGGAGGCGGGTGATCCGTCGTCAGATCTTTATTTCTGCTTTTCCTCGCGAAGCTTTTGGAAACGCGGATCGCTGCGTAGTGGGTCGAACATTGGATCGAGCCGGAGACCCGCCGCAGTCAACGACGTCGCGATCATCACGATCTGCGTTATCCACCGCATTCAAATGGCACTGCTGAAATCTGATTCTCGGCGAGAAGCTGCTTGTTTCATTAAAGCATTACCTCCTTGCGTGGCGAATCGTTCACGCGGTGAAGCTATCACCACGTTCTGCTCCGGAGCCGTCATCCTCAACAGCTGTGAGCAGCCTTGTCGGCTGCTTTGAAGTAGATGCAAGGAATGCAGGCGACACGCCTGCAACTACAGTTTGCTACTTAGGCGCGAGCGAGGCGACGATTTTTTCGAAGCACGGATCGCCGCGCAACGGATCCCAGAACGGCAGCAGTTTCAAATCGCCATAACTAACAACCGAGCCGCTACCGGGGCAACGGACGGCAATGGCAAGCTTTTCGCATGCGAGATCTTTTTCACCAACCCACCCAGCAATCATCGCAAAATATACGATCATGTGGAGACCATTGACTGAGTCCTTTTCCACGGGAAGAAGCTCAACCGCGTGCCGGCCTTCGCGCAAGGCCTCCTCCTTCCGACCGAGGGCGGCATCGATTACTCCGAGAACGCACCATGCCGGGCCGTAATCTGGTTGAGCCAGGACGACTTTCTCCTGCTCCGCGCGCGCAGCACTAAAAGCCAACTGCGCCTTTTGCTCGTCGTTTGTCATGCGCGCGATAACGCCTTCCACGAAAGGACGCGTGAAATGGATAGCGTCGAGCCCTAAGGGGAATTCGTCGGAGGCGAGCAAGGCGTCTCTGGCGGCAACGACGTCGCGTTCGGCCAGTGCGCAACGAAGCCAGTTGAAGGCAACAGCCCCTCTCATAGCAGCAGGATTTGTCGCCCCGATTTCATCGATCAGTTGATGCAAGGGTCCTGTATCAGCTTTCCAATTCACTTCTACGAATGCGCGCTCTGCCTTTACCGCGATATCGTTTGGCTCAATAGTCAATATGCGATCCAACTTCGATTTTTGTTCAGCATAACGGCGGAGGCCCTTGTAACTATCTCCGGTCTGGTCGAGCACGTTAATGTTGCGCGGGTCGAGCTCAAGTGCCCGCTCGAGATTTCGAGTAGATTCTTCCCAGCGCCCCTGGCGCCTTTGGATGTAACCCGTTAGTCGAAATATCCGCGCGTCGTTGGGGAGGGCCTCGCGTGCAACTTCCAGTTCAGCCAGAGCGCCACCGTAGTCGAGGTATCCGTTATAAAGATGAATCGCTCGCGCGAGGTGTGCTTCGCCGGCATTTGGACGGATGCGAAATGCTTTCTCGACGGCTGCTTCCGCTGACGCCAGCCGCGCGGGAGTATGGTCGAAGCCAAAGAAGTAAATCTGGTCATGACGCCCGGCGAGCTCGCAATAGGCTTCGAAAAACGATGGATCGCGCGCTACAGCCCCGTTCAGCAGATCGATTGCCTGCAGCCCCGAATCAGCGGTGATGGCGCGCGACGTTGGTGTTAAACTAATGGCGCGCGAATAGAGTTCGAAGGCGACGAGATCGCCCGTCGGTTTGCGTTCAATCGCCAGTTTTTCAGCAGGCGAGATTTTAGCACGGAGTTGGCCGGCAATTTTCTGCGCAATCTCGCTCTGAATCGCGAACAGATCATTCAGATCGCGGTCGTATTGCTCCACCCAAACGTGAGTGTCAGTCCGCGTGTCGATCAACTGCGCGTTCATGCGTAGCCGTGTCCCGATCCTGCGGACGCTGCCCTCCAGAACGTGAGATACGCGCAGATCATTACCGATCTGTCGCACATTTCGTTTGGCACGATATTCCATCACGCTGCTTCGGCTGATAACTTTCAGATCGGCGATCCTCGCCAGCTTGGTCAGAATGTCGTCCTGGACGCCATCGACGAAGGCGGTGGCATTTTCTCTCTGCTCGCTTAGGTTTTCAAATGGCAGAACCGCGATCCCAGTTACTAGCGGTTGCCGGATAAATTCAGTTTTCCAGACAATCCATCCCGCAGCTGCCGCCAAAGCGATCAGGGATGCCGCAAGTAGCGCGCTGGTTGGATTGCGTCGCACCCATTTTCTTCCTCGGGTGACAACTCCAGTGTGCCGCGCCTGAATCGGTTCATGCTTTAGCCAGCGTTCGAGGTCCTCTGCCAGCGCAAGGGCGGACCTGTAACGTCGTTTTGGATCCTTCTCCAGGCATTTGAGACAAATCGTGCTGAGATCGCGATCTACTTTAGGATTTAAGAGGCGCGGTGGGCGCGGCTCGGTATCTAAGAGTAACTTGATCGTCTCGTACGTTGCTCCTCCAGCAAAAGGTGGCTGACCTGTCAGCAGTTGGTAAAGTACTGCGCCAAGTCCATAGACGTCTGTAACGCTGCTGACAGCCGCGTTGTTTCCCACTGCTTGCTCCGGCGCCATGTAACTCGGCGTGCCAAGGACATCCAGGGTCTGCGTGACACTGCTTTCAGATTCAACTAAGCGAGCAAGGCCAAAATCGGTAAGGTGCGGCTCGCCTTTTTGATCGAGCAAGATGTTCCCTGGCTTGATGTCGCGATGGAGAATCCCGTGCTCATGCGCGTAATGCACGGTGCGCGCTACCTTCGCGATCAATTCCACGGCGCGCCGAATCGGCATCGGCTCGCGCCTGGCCACTTCGTCGAGTTGTCCGCCTTCGACGAACTTCATGCTGAAGTAGCAGGAGCCATCCCGCTCGCCCACTTCGTGGATCGGTACGATGCCGGGATGCTCTAACTTGGCCGCGGCTTCTGCTTCAAGACGGAAGCGTTTCAAGTGCGCTTTGCTCGCCCACTGACCAAGGCTAATGACTTTTAATGCAATTATGCGGTTCAGGCTTTTCTGCCGGGCGCGAAACACCACCCCCTGTCCGCCGCGACCGATTTCTTCCAGCAATTCGTAATCGCCTAGCTCTCCCAGCAACTCGACCGCGCGCGCTGCTTTTTTATTGTGGGGAGCAGCAGCATTAGCTTCAACATTTTCAGCAGAGCCGCCATCGTCGCCAGCGGCTACAGGTGCATCCGCAGGCAGTGTCAGCGCAGTTTTCAACACACACTTAGCGCAAAGCCCTTCCGGCGCGTCGGAAAAGATCTTGGCGCCACACTTCCGGCAAATTCTGATTACCCTGATCATTGTCGAATCGTTCGCGCACGCTCCCTTTTGTACTCCGTAAAATTCTGCCATACGTTACGTCTCGAGCACTGCGATGAGATGGCGCAGCTCATCTTCAATATCGCCGGGTGTCGCAACCGTGTGAGCAATCTCCTCTCGCAATAACGATTGATAACGCTGCCGAAATCGGTAAAACGCCTGCCGAATGGCATTTTCGGTCATCCCCAAGCGCGCGGCGATCTCCGCCTGTGATGCCCCGCCCGGTTCATCTGGTAACAACTCCTTTAATGAATCAAACAACGCCGCATTACCTGCCGCCCTGTATTCATCTTTCAATCGACTGAGCACGCGCTCCAGAACCGTCAAAGCCCACCGGCGTTCGTAGATTATTTCGGCAGTCACGGGATCTGCTGGTTCCATCTCGAGCCGTTCGTCAGCACGTAGTTCTTCCAACGGGATGAGCCGCTGTCCTTTCCCTCGCTTGATCGCCAGCGCGCGACGCCGCTCGTCAGCAAGAAAATATTTCAATGCCCCAAGCAGAAAAGAACGAAGTCGTCCTTTTTCTTTGCGGACGGCACTCAGCCTTTTGCGCTCCAGTAGCTGCGCAAGAAAACCCTGCGTGACATCCTCCGCCTCCTCTGGTCCGAGGCCTTGTCGTCTGACGAAGCTATAGATGGGTCGCCAATAAATGCGGCAAAGCTTTTCGAGCGCTTCATGTGCCGCCGGCGATTCGCCTTGTGCCTCGAGGACCACGCTCCAGTGCGTGGTCGTGAATGCCACCGCGCCGTGATGAGCAATTCCGCCAATCGCGCTCAGCGATGTCACATTATTCTCAGCGCGAGTCACATTGCGAATCGAACTAAAAATTCGCGCGAAAATCAAGCATGCATCTCGCTATATACATACATGCTCCGCGAATTCTAAGGTCATTGTCGCTTTTCGATTCTGTTTCCCCGGAGTCTCAAGCAGTTCGAATCCTGCGGTGTCGGTTTCGCTCTCTGAGAGCACCAATCGCACGGCAAGGCACAGCGGACTCGCATAACAAATGCCGCCCCCCCGCGCGGGAAATTGCCTTAGAAATCGCTCTACAAACGCGGGTCTGTCCGGCAACCTCAATTTGGGATTCGTAATCAAGGAGATCACGGATCGAGAAGAATTTTCTGCTTACAAGTCGCTATCTGAATTTCATTATCGTGATTTCCTTTTCCAACTTCTCAACTCTATTGCTTTGATGTGTCGCACGACTCTACGGGAGCGCCGTGTGTCGCATGATCGCTTCAATCGTTCTGCTCATTGTTTTTGTCCTCCGTGGGTTAAAGTTTTCATGCTGACACGATCCGTCTCGCACCTACGCTTTGTGAAAGACGATGTTTTTTGTCTCGATATGCCCAACAGGCATGCTGCACCTCGTAGTCTCGATTCGAGCGCAATCGGGCCAGATGTAGTTGACCACGAATGCGGTTTTCTAGTTCCCACATTTCAGAAAGGAATTTCCGCAGCAGCGGCTCATGCGACTTCGGCCACCGTTCCGATGAATTTGCCGTCAACGTACGTTTGAAAGCTAACTTCCGGGCGTAAAGTGCATTGATGCCGAAGAAGAAGCGTCCGCCTCTTTCATCGAAATCTTCCGGAGGAGGAGGAGGCGATTTTGAACGGGCGGCTGCTGCCTGGTTCATGGGTTGTCTGCTGACGGATACTGCACCACTCGGCGAGGCTTTTGGGCAAGTGAGTCAGATCGAATTCCAAACTGGAGACGCATACCGTCCACTCGACGATATTCTGCTCCACTTAGACAAGGCAGGAACTGTAAGGCATTGCTCTCTATCGATTCGCAGCAATCGGCAGATAACCGCTGCCGGAATGCCGGATGACTTCGTTCGCGCCATATGGCGGCTGTCGTTAGAACCGGGAGAAACAGGTTTTCAGCTCGAGCGTGATTTGGCCGGGTTGGTGACAACTCCGCTCGGCGCGGACGTTGATTACGCCCTGCATGCCTTATTGCGAGCAGCTGCAGCGCAAGATGTCGGCCGCTCGGTTTCGACGCCGAAAGGAAAAATCCAATCTGCGCTGCTCAAAAGTTTCGAATGCCCTCACGACCTAGCTGCGCGGCATCGCCCTCCACCGGACGCGTTCCGGCGTGTGCTTCGTTCGGTCATTCACAAAGACTTTGATTTCGAGCGTCAAAACTCGGCAAGTCGCGCACACGCAATCAACTTATGTCGTATGGCGTTGGTTAGCGGCGAAGCCGCGGAGGCTGAGTTGCTTTGGAAGGCACTATTCGAGCTCGCAGCGCAGCTTTTGCCAAATGAAGGTTCTTTGACACGCGCTGGGTTGCTTGATCGGCTTCGAGGCACTGTTGCCTTGCGTGCGCTGCCCCATCATGCGCGCGATTGGGAGAGATTGCGTAGCCTAACCAGCGAGGAACTCGCTACGATTCGGGATACAATCGGCGATAAATTGCAGCTGCCGCGGGGCCGCGAACTTGCGGAACTCGCCGAACCGAGTGTGCGTTTTGCGGTAGTGCACGGCGAACCGGGTGTCGGCAAAACTGTTGTCGCAAAATGGTGGTTAGAAAAGCAGCCGCATAACGCTCGCGTGTGGTGGCTAAACGCAGCCGCGCTTGATGCTCCTACGTTCGCTGCGTTTACGTCAACCTTGGGATTGCAACACCCTTTGCTAGACTTGTTAGGCGCGACTCCCGACGCATTGGCGTGGCTCGTTATAGACGGAGTTGACGCCTCGTACGATCTGCGAGTTTTTCGGCATCTAGCTCAGCTTCTGCACTCGCTGCCACAATGCTGGCGCGTTCTCCTGACTTGCCAGACGGAACACTGGGACCGCATCCGCAATGCGCTTCAAAAAGCGAATGTTACCAGTGAGTGGTTCTTGATCGAGGTGTCCACACCAACAATCCCAGATGCTCAGCTCGCTGAATTTAAGAACCTGGAACCGCTCCTTCAGCGACCGCGATTGCGGCCGCTTATAACGAGACCAAGATACTTAGATAGCCTGGTCCTCCATTTCCAACCTGGGAGCCTTCAGCATGACTGGGTTGGTGAATCAGATTTGCTCAATTGGTTTTGGCGGGCCGAGATTGAAACGCCACCGTACGGTTCAGCACAAAGCGAGGTAGCGAAAAAGCTGGCGACCGCAATCGGCGATGCGCTACGCGTGGACATTGCCGCTGATGAATTCAGCGCGTCCGAACACGAACACCTCGAAGTCCTGATCCACAACAACATCTGCCGAAAGCGAAATGAGCGGGTCGGTTTCACCCATGATCGCGTCGGGGATTGGGCGCGGCAACGCGTCTTAATCGGACGTATCGACGAACTCCCACAGCTTTTGACTAACCGCCTCGACTCGCCTCTCTGGATGATTGCGCTCCGCTTGGTGGGCATTCAACTTCTCGAGCGGAATGCGGACCTCAATCGCTGGAGGCAGCTTCTAACAGGACTCGGCGCCCTTTCCAATGGCGAACGAGCCCAAGATGCGCTTCTTGAGGCGGCAGCGTTCGCCGAGCAAAGCAATTTAACGTTGGAAAAAATTTGGGCCGATCTTGTCGCACACGAGGGTCTCTTGCTGATCCGCCTTCTCAATCGCTTCGGACATCTGGGTTCTCTTCCGAATCCACTGGTTAGTCGGCTTCCCGCCCAACAGCGCATCCACCTTCAAGATTTGCGCTATCGCATACCAATCGCACATCTATGGCCGGCCGTTTTACGCACGCTCCACGCGCATCACGATGAAGTGATCGAATTGGCACCCAACGCCGCGGCGGAGCTCGCCGTTTGTTGGCTGGAGAATGGGCCGGCAAAAGGTGAAGCAAGGCGTGAGGCTGCACAAATCGCCCTTAGCGTGGGAAAGAAGGCCCTCGGGTGGACGCGGCAACAAAACTTTTATCTAGAACGCAAGGCCGCGATACCGCTTTTTCGCGCTGCGCTGTTAGCTGGTAGCGAATTGCCGGATGAGGTCGCGCTATTTGCCAGAGATGCGGCCTATCGGCTGCCACTTCGACTGGCAACACGGCATTACGTTGAAGTTAAGGTGACAGGTGGCGCGGGCTCGTACAGCGGCTTTTATCCGGCGCCATGGAAAGACGGACCCGCTCAGCCTTTGAACGAGGGCTTTCAGCGCGCCGTGTTAGACGGCGGCACACTCGTTCCCTTAATGGCTGCACGACCGGACGCAGCGAAAGAAGTTCTTCTCGCCGCGCTTATCGCGCCGCCACAAGAACCAGATCCTCACCTCGGGGACAACACATATTTGTTGAACCAACTCTCCCTGGATGATGGACATGATTATTCTTTACCCAGTCCATTTCGTGGACCTTTCCTAAGCCTGCTGCATCAAAATGCAGATGCCGCGATTGACGTTATCATTCGCCTAACGAACTTCGCAGCTGAGAAGTGGAAGGAAACCCCTCGTGCTCAGCATGCGACCCCGCGAGAGGTCATCCTTCGGTTTGGCGAAGAAGAACGGACGCTAATCGGTGACTATCATGTGTTTCTCTGGTATCGCTTTGAACACGCATGCCCAGGTGTCCTAAGTGCCGCTTTGATGGCGCTTGAGTTTTGGTTCAACGAACGACTGGTCATTGGAATTGGATATGAGTCAGCGGCAGAGAAACTTCTGGCCGAGACGAACAACGTCGCCATCGCAGGGTTGCTCTGTGCCATCGGATGCCAGAAGCCTGACCTCTTTAAAAATGTGCTGCGTCCGCTGGTTACGGCTCCAGAGTTCCACGACTGGGAGATGGTTCGGCGAATCACCCCAAAATTACCTTCTCTCTTTTCCGACATGCCACAGCAAAAGCTACTCGATCGTTGGAGTGAGCAGCCGTATCGCGCGCTTGGGCTCGACGTGATGGCATTTGATCTGTTTCGGCGGGACGAAGATTTCCGCCAGTTCATGGAACCCGTTGCAACACGCTGGGAAGAACGCGCTTCGGGTGACGCGTCTGCCCGTTTCAAGTTCTTGATCGAGCAGATGGCGCCGCGTTTTCATCGCTCCAATTATCGCGAGGCCGAGGAAAATAAACCTCTCGAATACGTGCCGCCGCAGGCTCTCATTGAACGAAACGCGGAGCGGCAACGTCAGAGCGATGACTTTTACCTGCCACACGAATTTCCACTTCACTGCCGAGCGGTATTGAACGGCGCAAAACCGATGCCTAACGAGCACTTGGAAGGCTTTTGGCAAACACTTCATCGCGTCGATGCTCTTGGCGACATCGCGGAAGACGACTCTGGTGTGATGCGGAAAGAGACAAGTTATTGCGCCGCGGCGGCGGTCTTGTTCATCCACCACCGCGACTGGCTCACCTGGCATCCCGATCGGGAGAGGTGGCTATTGGACAAACTCACCGGATGCATCCTTCAACCGCCCGCGGCTGCACTCATGGATGACGACCGAGATATTTGGGGTTTCGATTGGAGCGCTTACGCCGCTCTGGCAGTTCCTGTCCTTTGGCAGGAATCGCCGTCGGATCCAGCATACCGGCGGCTGGTTGTCCAACTCGCAACATATCGAAAATACAAAACCGTTGAACTGCTCTGTCGAACTGCCGCTGCCAGGCGCGACAAACTAGCTGGGCACTTCAATGAATTACTGGATTTCGTCTGCGACTGGGCGGTCGAAAGGGAGAGAGCGGAGGGGGCGAGATATCGCGAAAACGACCACGACGCTGCACCTTGGCTCCAACGGGAGATCGACGCGTTTTGCAATCGGCGTCGGCCGCGTAAGAAGGTGCCTTGGGAAAACCTTTCGGTCCAATTGGAGCCTCCTCCCGCTTGGCGACCCAAGAGCCACGGCACGATGCGATACACATTCGATATCGAACTTTGGCAGAAGGCGTTCGAATGGGTGCCAAGTCTACGAAGCGTCGCTGGAACGGCGGAACATGACTGGCTCCTTGCATTTTGGCGGCATCATTTGCAGTTAGGGATTAGCCGCATGAATGCGGAGGCCCACGACGAAGACTCGCGGGGTTGCATCCCATACAACACCGAGCAGTGGCTACTTCAGAGCGTCGCTTACGTTGTCCTCGATTTACCCCAACCCGCTGAGCGTGCAACTTTTTGGCAGCCCATTTTTGGATCCGCTCCCCGTGGAGCACATTGGATCGAGATCTTTGCGGACGCGCTTCTCACGGCGGCGGGCGCGACTCCTGAAAGGGGTCATGCCTTCAAACAGATTTGGCCTGCAATGACCGAGTGGGCGTTGAGTAGTTCTGCATGGAGCTACTCAAGACGAACAGCGTTTAGCCTCGCGACCGCGTGGCGCATATTGTTAGGCTTGGACAGCGCTGAGCAGTTTCTGAAGCTCAATCATGATCGGTTGGCCTCTTGGGTTCCTCTATACGCCCACTGGGCGTCTGACTGGCTGTCCGAACGGACTTGTGCGGTGATGTTCTGCCGGTTTCTCCAATTGCCAACAACGGCAGCCCTGCTACCTCATGGGCTCAACTGGTTGAGCAAGCACGTCGTTTCCTCCTCGCTACGCTATCAACGTGACATGAGTGACGCGGTGAGTGAACTCCTCGTGATTCTTTTGGACACGCGTCAGAATGAGATCGTGGATGACCAAAAGGCATTGCAATCATACCGCGCACTGCTTTCGTCTCTCATCGCCATTCAGCATCCCCGCGCTGTCGAAGTGGAAACTCTCCTCTCAAGTCGCGGCGGATTCTAGCGACGGGCAACACAATCGTCAGAAGGTCTCATCACATTTCGCGGTTCGATTCGAAGGTAAAACTCTGTCGCGTCCTCAATTGTCTTGTCTTTTTCCTTCAAACCCCTCAGCGCATTCATGCGCCGTATCGCCTTTCTTTTTGCGCCCGCGCTTCTTTTCATCGAGCCACGAGTGGAACGATATTTTCGGTGGTTGCTGGCCGAATCTTCCAGTACCGCTCAGGGTCTTTCGGTTTCACCACTGCGCGGTAGTGATTGAAAAGTACTCCGCTGTCGGTGTGTCCCATTTCCAGCGCTAGTGCCTTAGCGTCTTTTAAGTGCGCCAAATGATAGCTGGCGACGCACAAGGCGATTGAAGCCCTCGGAGTCCGCTGGCCGCTACTTTGACCCGACCGGCGCATCAAACGCAGGAATACCCGGCCTGGCGTTGCGGCAATTGCGGGCCTGATGAGTTGTTACGAGTTGTCCGCTATTCACTGTTACGAGCCGGGGATTCTACCTGGTCCGGACTTGTTTCCTTACGATTAGTTTCTCAGGACGCCACGCGCACGAGACGCAGAGATACATCGGTCGCTGCTTTCCGACAGGTCAGGTTTTGGCCTAGGAACCTTTCAAAAAAATAAGAAAAAAAAGCTTGCCTAGCGGCATAATTCCCGGCATAACCTCGCGTTCGTGGGGAAACGACCTGCCCTCTGGGCATTCGCAACTACATCACTTCTTGTCATTTCCAGCGCAGCTCTTCGTGGGCAGGCGTTGGCTCCTTCCACTTTGGATCTTGCGAGTCCCGATCAGAAGAAAGCGGACGACATGGTTCAGGTGATCACGCAGAAGTCCGGTCCGAGTACCTCGGATAAGCCGATAAAAGCGATCACGAAAAAGCGATTGTCCGTGACCTCAAAGAAGCCGAAACAACCGGTCAACAAAGAGCCAGCACAAGCAATTGCCAAGGAACCGACGCAACCAGTCGCCAAAGAGCCGGCGCGAACAATCACCAAAGATTCGGGGCGATCGTTCGCGATGGAGCCGGTGCGACCAATGGGGCAACAGAGCGTAAGCAACACAACACAGCGCACCCGCCTTTTCAGCTTCAAATCTCCGGGAGGCAAGAAAGGATCAATCCCGGTCATCACGCAGTATTATCCCAAGCAGATTGTTTACCCGTATGGCAAGGTTGACCGGCACATCGATGGCAGGCTCATGCAAGCAGCGACGATCGCGCAGGAACGCGCCCATGCGCATTCGCGTTCGAGATGCTGGCATTACGTGAAAGACGCGTTGCTTGCTTCTGGTGTTATCGATACCCGCCCGAAGAGCGAGCTCGCCAGGGACGCGGCATCGGACCTCGTTGGTAACTACGGATTCAAGAGACTTCCTGTGTCAGATCCATTCTCCGCGCCAGTCGGTTCGGTGCTCGTGTATGGCACCGCCCGCAGCCTCGGTCATGTCGAGCTCCGCACGCGGGACGGTTTCGTTAGCGATTTCCTTTCGAAAACGCCATCGCGCCGTCCTTTGTTGGGCGTATACGCCAAGTTGTAATTTTTCGCATTGCGGTCGGGCCCGATCATTAAAGCTGCTGCTAATCGGGCGTGCCTGGCCAGGGCATATCAATCGCCGACGAAACGCATTTCGTTGCTCGCGATGAATCCTAATCTCTCGTAAATCGAGCGGCCTTCGTCCGAAGCGTGAAGCACGAGCCGATCGAGCTGCTTGTTCTTAGACCAGATGACAATCTCTCTAATGAGCAGACTCGCGATGCCGCGCCGTCGCCATTGCGGTTCGGTAAAGACGTTCACAATCGTTCCCTGTCGGCCTTCGCCGATCGTCGATACATCGCGTGGGCGCGGCAGGATCGGTTGCAACTGAACACCGGCGCCAGCGACAATCATTTGCGGTTCATCGGCCGGAGTTGCAAGCCAGCCGATGTAGTTCCCGTTATCGATCCATTGTTCCAGTCGTGTCCGCGCTTTTGCAGTAAAATTTCAAAAGCATCACCCGAAACGTCTCCCATGTCTTGAAACATTCGCACTCGATGCCACGAGATGATATCAGCATCCCGCGCTGTGGCGCGACGGATCTGAAAGGCGTCGGACGCAACTCGTTGCACCGGGTAACCATCCTGATCTTTCCGATACTGTTTTCCTTCAGATTTTTTCATCCGGACTGAAGCTCCTCTGGTGTTTGCGATCCAATCTCAAGCGCTCAACACTCAAACGTGCAACGTTGAACTTAGGTCTTAGCAAGGCGTGACAGGGCGTCTCCCAGTGATACCATGCGCAAAATGGAAGCCGTCGGTTGGGCATCGCTGAGCGACGAGGAACTTCTCGAGCACCGCATATCCACGCTTGGCCTGCGGCTTGCGGGCACCGCTCTGGAACCGCTGATCCGGCAGTTATATGATGAACTGTCGGCGCGCGGACTCGTGTTTCATCCGCCCTGTCACGTCGGAGATGAATGGTTTGTGCCAATCGGCATTCCGGCCATTTTTATTCCGTTTTTTCTCGTGCATGATCGGTTGCGGACACTGGAGCGCACGATGATGCTCGAGGTCGAGGGAGAGACCCCCGAGTGGTTCATGAAGTTGATGCGACATGAAGCGGCTCACGCTTACATGTATGCGTACCGCCTTACTCGGAAGAAGAAATGGCAGGAGCTTTTTGGGCAAACCTCTCGGGAGGAAACGCCGGATAGTTATCGACCGCGCCCGTTCAGCCGCAGCTATGTCATGCATCTCGAAGACTGGTATGCGCAGAGCCATCCGGACGAAGATTTCGCAGAGACATTCGCAGTCTGGCTTACGCCCGAGCTCGATTGGCGCAAGCGTTACGCGCGGTGGCGAGCGCTCCAAAAGCTGGAATACGTCGACGAGCTAATGCGCTCGTTAGCGGCCAAACCACCAGTTCACATGCCCGAGTATCGCGTCGTTGACTACGATTGTTTGAACGTCAAGCTGAAGACTTACTACGCGCGCAAGCGAAAGCTCTACGAAGATACCTATCCAGATTTCTACGACGCCGATCTGCGGCAGCTGTTCGCGGCGCCGGCGGGAATCAAAGCGAGCGTGTATCTGCAACGGCGGCGGCGGCGATTGTTGAACGCGGTCTGCCAATGGACGAACGAGAAAAAGTTCCGGGTGAACCAGCTCCTTGCCCGACTCACGCGCCGCTGCGACCAGCTTGGGCTCCACGTGCTGAATGACGATCCGCAACAGGATTTTCGCGTCTCCGCATTTATCACTACGCTAGTGATGAACTATCTTTTCACAGGAAAATTTAAGCGGACCAAATGACCAGCTGCGTTGTCATGTCGAGCAAAGTCTCCCGTGGTTGCGGGATTACTGCGGCCTTACAATAAATCCGAGAGATTCCTCGACTTCGCTCGACATGACAGACAGACGAAGAAGATCGTGAAAAAGAAACTGAAAGTGCTGGTGCTTTTTGACGGTACAAGTCCCACAACTGTCGATCAGGATTTCAGCAAGGAGCTGAAAACGAAGGACTGGAAGACCGAGGCGGACGTCATGGCGGCGCTTGCCGCGGTCGGACACAATGCTGAGCACCTCGCCATTTACGACGACGTCGATCTTGTGCGCCAGAAACTGGAAACCTTCGCTCCTGATATTCTTTTTAACCTCGCCGAACAGTTCCGGAACAATCCTGGTTTCGACCAGAACATCGTTTCGTTTTTCGAAATGCAGGGTTTGCCCTTCACCGGCTGCGGCTCGACCGGTCTTACGCTTTGCAAACACAAAGGTATTTCAAAAAAAATCCTGCATTATCACGGCATTCATGTTCCCCATTTCGTCGTTATCCCCCGCGTTCAGCGCATTGCGCGTCCCAAACAGCTCCAGTTCCCAATTTTGGTAAAGCCGGTGAAGGAAGAAGCATCCTATGGAATTTCGCAGGCTTCGTTCATCGCTAACGATGAACAGTTCCGCGAGCGTGTCGCTTTTATTCACGAAAAATATAATAGCGATGCGATCGCCGAGGAATATATCGATGGCCGCGAACTCTATGTGAGCCTCATGGGGAACGTACGGCTAATGATTCTTCCCATTCGTGAGCTGGTCTTTCGCGCAGTGCCGCCTAACGAACCTAAGATTGCGACGTTCAAAGCGAAGTGGGACGACGAATACCGCAAGCGCTGGGGATTAGAGAATCAGTTTGTCGAAGATCTCGATCCGGAGCTCGTTACCCACATCGAGGAGACGTGCAAACGCATCTATCGTTTGCTGACCATCGACGGCTACGCGCGCATTGATCTTCGGCTGACACCGGCCAACGAGGTTTATTTCATCGAAGCCAACCCGAATCCTATTCTCGCCAACGATGAAGACTTCGCGCTTTCAGCAGGGAAAGCGGGTCTGCCCTATCCGCAATTGATCGACCGGATCGTGCGGCAGGGGATGAAGACGGTTCGCGATTAACTTCGAAAGCGCTCGGGCTATAGCCACTTTTTTACACGCGGCCAGAATTCTCGCACGTTCGCTTTCAAATCGCGACAGAGATAAATGTGGGTCCGTCGTTCAAATGGCATCGCCCAGGGGCTGCTCACGATTTGGCCCAAATCCTCGACTGAGGCGAATTGCTGGCGCTCGTCGTCGTCATGTGTGTCGAGCACCAAAGCAACTTCGCCGGTCCAATCCCGCGGCCCCCAGAGAAAATAATTCTGATGTCCGGAAATCGCTGGCGGCAGGCCAAACTTGGGACCAATGAAATCAATTGCTCCAGCCTCGCCATAGTTTTGGCAGAAGATGGCCGCGCGTTTCTCGTCTTCACGACGCAAATGATGATAAACGTGCGCGATCGAGCCAACCATTTCTTCCCAGCCAAATTGATCGGCGAAAATCTGCGGCAGCGGAGCAGTATGCGATGTTTCGGTGCGCGGCAGTTGCAGGCCGATGGCTCGCATGTACGCGACGAGTTTGCCCGGTGGCAAAATCGGCACGGCTAATGGCGCAAATAGCGCGCCGGTCGCGAGGAAAAGGACGAGCAACCCTGGTTTGAACCATCTCAATCGATTAGCAAAAACGCGCTCTACAGCCACGCCTCCCGCTGCAAGAAGCATCGGATACCCCGGCGCGAGATAGTAGCTTTTGCCATGCAAAATGATGAACTCGGCGAGCATGACGAGGTATATGATTCCAAGCGCCATATATTGGCGACCGTCGCGCGAACCAAACAACCAGATTAACCCGGCGAGCCATAGAGGAAGCGTTCCCGGGTTCATGAAAACAATTTGCTGTACCATGAATTGGGCCGGGTTTAGGGCGACGTTTTTGTCGCTGTGAGCGATGTTGCTCAATAGCTCGTACGTAGGGCAATGATTTTGCAGTTGCCATAGAACGTTGGGCAATGCGATGACAAACGCGATCAGGCCACCGAACCAGATCCATTTCTTAGCGAGATGGCGACGCTCCGGCGTGAGCAGCAGAGCGACGAAAATACCCGCGGCGAAAAACGCCGTGGAATGTTTGTTTTCGAGACCGAGTCCCAGCAAAACACCGAACCAAAGCCAAAGGGTCGGTGACCCACCGTTGATAATCCGGACCAGCAGATAAATGCAACTCATCCACAACAGCGGCTCAAACGCGTTCATGGAGAAAAAATTGCCGACAGCTAAATTAAACACCGCACAGAGCGAGCCCGCGCAACCGAGCGCAATCGCCCAGGCGCGACCCCCCAGTTCACGTGCGATCAAACCTGTGATTGCAACGGTCGCTGCGCCCGCTAGCGCCGGGAGAAGGCGAATCGCAAACAATGAGTTACCGAGAAGAACTCGACTTAGTTGCAGCAGCAGGATAGACAACGGAGGTTGGTCGACATATCCGAAAGCGAGATGCCGACCACAGGCGATGTAGTAAAGCTCATCGCGAAAATAACCGTAGCGTCCGCTTGTTAGAAGATGGACGAGGAGCGCTATAGCGCCGAAGAGACCAATTAGAATTGGTTCGGCGCTCGAGCGCTTTTGTGTCGCTGCTGCTGGAATTGCCGCGCACATAAATGTCATTCTGAGCGAAGCGAAGAGTCTCGGATCATTCCTTCCAATCGCCCATCAAGCCAACAGTTAGAGATGTTTCGCTTCGCTCAACATGCCAGCGCCAATTATCTGGCGCAAAAACAGACGCGCGCACACCTTCTTCTTCGGCTAAGTTTAGATATGAGCGTGCAAGTTTATGGATGCAATCATGTGGCCATCGAGGTGGACGACATTGAGAAGGCGGCGGCGTTTTACAAAGACGTTTTCAATCTCGAACAGATGAGTGGCGGCGAAGGCGATGCCTTTTTCAAGTTGGGCGAACATCAGTTCCTCGCAATTTTCGAAGTGGAAAAGGTACAACCGGCAAACCTTCGGCACTTCGGGATCATGGTTCGCGATGAAGCGCAGTTGGCGGAAGTTCGAAAGAAACTCAAAGAAAAGTATAAACTGAAACTGGAGCCGCCGTTCCGTTGCGATTTTCGCGATCCGTGGGGCAACCGCGTACAGGTTGTCGATCTTCATGATGAATCACTCGTCTGGCTTTTGCCTTATGGCGAAGTCCAGAAGGCTGGCATCAAATTCGACGCCAAATAATCGATGCAGCTCATTTTGGAGCGATGCACGATTCGTCCGTGGCGGTTAGATGACGCGGAGTCGCTCGCGAAGCATGCGAACAATCGCAACGTCTGGCTCGCGCTACGCGATCTCTTCCCGCACCCGTACACGATTCAAGACGCGCACGAATTCTTGCAGCGAGCAATAAGCGAACAGCCGACAACGAATTTTTGCCTCCAGGTCAACGGCGTAGCCGGCGGCGGGAGTGGTACTCGCCTCGGTCAGGACGTGCATCGACAGACCGCCGAACTGGGTTACTGGCTCGGCGAAAACTTTTGGGGACGCGGCATCATGACTGAGGCGGTCGCGGCTTTCACCGATTTCTGCTTCAACAATTTTCCGCTTCGCCGGATTTATGCCGAGCCGTTCGCGAACAATCCGGCGTCGGCGCGTGTGCTCGAGAAGGCCGGTTTTGTCTTCGAAGCGCGTCTAAAGCACAACGTCATCAAAGATGGAAAGCTTCTCGATTCACTACTGTACGCGAAGACGAGATAGAAAATTGAGGTCGTGGTGCCCGCGCTGAATGGCCGCAGCCTTATCTCGCGCTGTGACCGTACATCGCGCCCACTTCACCGTGGACCTCGTGATCGCTCTCCGGTTTGCTAAGGATGGAGTTAGAATCTCCCTGCGCAGCCTGTTTTGTGTCTGCGCAGGCCGAAAGCAACGACCAGGATGCAATGAGAATCACAAGCAAACGGGCAGACACTCTTGCTATTTTTCTCTTATGAGCGGATAGGTCAAACCCCTTGTCAGGAACAGTGGGATTGGCTGCGAACACAAACAATCTGCGTGCCTCAATTGCACTGTAGCAATGAAGCGAATAGATAAAAAAGTTGATGATCAAAACGCGTTTGAATTGCCGAGTCTAGTGGATCCAAGGTTTTAAGAAGTGATGCTTTCATTTGTCGTTCCAGCGTACAACGAAGAAACAGAGCTTTCCTCCACACTCAAAGCGATTCGCGCCGCGACTTTTGGCGCGGCCCAGCCGTTCGAAATCATCGTGGTTGATGATGGATCAACGGATGCCACGCCAGAAATCGCCGGGCAAGCTGGTGCCCGAGTCGTCTCGATCCATCGACGCCAAATCGCGGCCGCCAGAAACGCCGGAGCGCGCGCCGCATGGGGGGACTATCTATTCTTCGTTGACGCCGATACGCGGATCAACCGGACCCACGTTACCGAAGCGATGGCCGCTCTCGGAGCGGGTTACGCTGGCGGCAGCGCGCGCGGAGTGATGGATGGATTCATCCCGCTCTGGAGCCGCATTTTGTTACGCGCGTTTTGCACTCTTTATTTTGGCCTCAATTTCGGCGCAGGCGCATTTCTTTTCACCACACGACGTAATTTCGAGGCGACTGGCGGTTTCGATGAGCAATACTTTGCCGGAGAAGAAGTTTATTTCAGCCTCGCGCTAAGAAAACTTGGCCGTTTCAAGGTGCTGCGGGAACCTGTTCTCACATCCGGCCGGAAGTTGCGGATGTATCCAGCCAAGGAAATTCTTGGCACCCTCTTTATCATGATCCTCGGCGGCCCCCGCATGGCGCGGTCGCGTGCGAGACTGCGCCTGTGGTACGACGGCAAACGCGAAACAGACGCGGCATACGAATGACACAGATGCCGCCGCGCGAGGCTTCTGCGTATGGGTTGCCAAAATGCCGTCTTCGTCTAGATTAGCGCCTTCGTTATGGCAGAGAGCAACCAAGCGTTGAATCTCAAGGAGTTCCAGTTGCATGAAAAAGATACCGGCAGCGCGGATGTGCAGGTCGCACTTCTCACCCGCCGGATCGGGCATTTGACTGAGCACCTTAAGACCAACCGGAAAGATCATTCTTCGCGACGCGGCTTACTTAAGATGGTCGCGCATCGCCGAAGTTTGCTCGATTATTTGAGCAAAACAAAAGCCGATCGTTACAAAAAACTGATCGACAAACTTAGCTTGCGCAAATAGCGCGGGCCATTGGTTCGCGTCCAATCGTTTGAAGTGCTCGAAGCCGCAAGTAAATCAAAAATAACATATAACCAGCAGTTCCAGGTGCAGTAATCACCTTGGATTTTAGGTTTTAGTTTCGGATCGTGGCGCTCGCCGCGGCGAGCGATCCTCGTGCGGGTTTAAAACCTACAGTCAGGGTGACCGGCCTGGAATCGCACATCCAGGAAAAGTAAGATGCAACAAAAGGTCACGGCCCAAATTGGGGCCACTACCATCTCAATCGAAACCGGCAAAATCGCCAGACTCGCCGACGGAGCAGTCGTGGTCACGTGCGGCGACACCATGGTACTCGCCAGTGCCGTGTCGGCCACAACCATTAAAGAAGGCCAGGATTTTTTCCCGCTGACGGTCGATTATCGCGAGAAAGCAGCAGCCGCCGGAAAATTTCCGGGGGGCTACTTCAAACGCGAAGGGCGTCCCACGGAAAAGGAAACACTCACGTCGCGCATGATCGATCGGCCTCTGCGGCCGCTCTTTCCCCAGGGATATTTCTATGACACGCAAATCATCTCGATTTTGCTCAGCGCCGATGGCGAGAATGATCCCGACATTCTGGCGATCAACGGCGCATCGGCAGCGTTATGCGTTTCGGATATTCTGTTTACGGGCCCAATCGGCGCTGTGCGCGTTGGCCGGGTTAAAGGCGAGTTCGTTGCGAATCCCACGCACACGCAACGCGCCGAGAGCGATCTCGATCTTGTTTATGTCGGAACCGAAAACGATGTGATCATGATCGAGGGCTCGGCCGGAGAACTGCCGGAAGGCGAGTTCGTCAAAGCGCTCGAGTTTGCGCACGGACACGCGCGCGAGATGATTCGGATTCAAAAGGAATTGGCTGCGATGGCGGGCAAGCCCAAGCGCGAACCGCAGTTGCTCCAGGTGAACCAGGAATTGCTCGATATCGCTTACCGAGTTGCAGGCGACCGGATCGAAGGGGCGCTTTACACCGAAGGTAAGACGGCCCGCGCGAAAGCGGTCGATGCATTGCGGGAGGAAGTGAAGATGGCGATCCTGGAAAAACATCCAGAGGCCGATGCCTTCGCGATCTCGCAAGCATTTGATTACGTCCAAAAAAAGGCGTTTCGCGTCAGCATTTTGGAAAAACAGAAACGTGTCGATGGTCGCGGCTATCAAGATTTACGACCGATCAGCTGCGAAGTGAGCGTTCTGCCGCGTGCGCACGGCTCGGCCATTTTCCAGCGCGGGGAAACTCAGGCAATCGCGCTCGCGACGCTGGCGCCGATCGAGGAAGCGCAAATGCTCGATGCCTACGGCGGCGGAGAACAATCGAAGCGGTTCATTCTGCATTACAACTTTCCGCCATTTAGTGTTGGGGAAACGGGACGGACGGGCGGACCCGGGCGGCGCGAGATCGGCCATGGAGCGCTGGCGGAGCGCTCGCTGGAACCAGTTGTACCGAACGAGAACGATTTTCGGTACGCCATCCGCATCTCAAGCGAGATCATGGAATCAAATGGATCGACCTCGATGGCGAGCGTGTGCGCAGGCACGCTTGCGCTCATGGATGCGGGTGTGCCGGTGAAAACGCCGGTTGCCGGAATCTCGATCGGGCTCGTGACTGAGTCTGGCGAATCCGCCCCCACCGGAAAACGCTACGAATTGCTGACCGACATCATCGGCTCCGAGGATCATTTTGGTGATATGGATTTCAAGCTTTGCGGAACCGATGCCGGCGTCACCGGTTTTCAGCTCGACCTGAAGCTGCCTGGTATCAGCCACAAGATCATGGCAGAAGCGATCCAACGCGCGAAAGAGGCGCGCACGAAGATTCTCGATATCATGCGCAGCGCGCTGGACAAGCCGCGGCCGGAATTGTCGAAGTACGCACCACGGATCGAGACAATCAAGATTAACCCGGAGAAAATCGGAGCGCTCATCGGGCCCGGCGGCAAGACTATCAAGGGAATTGTCGCGGAGACCGGCGCCGAAATTAATATCGAAGACGATGGCTCCGTGCACATTTATGCCACCAGCGGCGAAAGCATGGCGCGTGCGAAAGAAATCATTGGGGGTATGACGCGCGAAATCGAGATCGGGCAGACATATCAGGGACGCGTTGTCTCGACGAAGGAATTCGGCGCGTTTGTCGAAGTTTTCCCGGGTAAAGATGGGCTCGTGCACATTTCCGAGCTCGCAGATTTTCGCGTGAAACGGACCGAAGATGTTGCGAAAGTAGGCGACATCATTTGGGTCAAGTGCATCGGCATTGACGACAAAGGTCGCGTAAAACTTTCGCGCAAGGCTGCGCTAAAAGAACGGGCTGAAAAAGAAACCGGACAGGCCGCGTAGTAGCTGGGGGGTTGGCGACCCCGGCTGGATCGACGACGCGGTTAGGTCTTGCGATTTTCCCGGCGCAAATGGAGCGGTTGCGCTACATTCCGGGAAAGCAGCCATGATTACCCCCACGCGACTGTCCTACGGCGTCCTCGCTGCCACGATTGTTCTTGCAGGTCTTCTCCACCTTGGTGTGCCGTTGCTGGTCGTCCTGTTTTCGTACTTTGCGTTGCGTCAGCTTTATTTTCTCACGAAAAGGAAGTGGCTGGCTTTGATCTTGTTCGGCGTTGTTGTGGCCGGGATTGCCACGGCAGCGGTCTTTCTCACTCGTGCGGCCATTCTGGCGCTGCCGGACGTTGCTGACACCTCCATTCCCTCAGCCAGCGCCTGGGCGCAGAAACGGCAGATCGAGTTACCGTTTAGTGACTTTGAAAGTCTTAGGCAGGCGGTGACGAATCTGCTTGGGCAGGAAGCACATTACCTGCGAAACGTCGCTAATTTTGCGAAGAGCGCGACGGCTGTGCTGGTTTTCTGCGTGCTTGGAATCGTTGCAGCCGGGAGCCTCTTTATTAAAACTGGCCTCGATCCCTACCGCGGCACTCATCGCGTGAAGAACAATCTTTATTCGATTTGCTGCGATGAAGTTTCCACGCGATTCCGCGATTTCTATCGCAGCTTTGCCACGGTCATGGGCGCACAGATCATGATCTCGTTCATCAATACGGTATTGACAGCGATTTTCCTCGTCGCGGTTCGCCTGCCGCATGCGCCACTGCTCATCGCTGTCACTTTTCTTTGCGGTCTTGTGCCTATCGTCGGCAACTTGGTCAGCAATACGATCATTGTCTTCGTCGCCCTGACGGTCTCCTTGAAACTGGCGATTGGGGCTCTGGTTTTTCTCGTGGCGATTCACAAGCTCGAATATTTGCTAAACAGCAAAATCATCGGAGACCGAATTCGGAACCCGGTGTGGCTGACCCTGATCGCGCTGATCCTCGGCGAGCGACTCATGGGCATCCCAGGCTTGATCCTTGCGCCGGTCGTCCTGAATTATCTACGCGTGGAAATGCTGACTGTCGAAGTGCCGGGGATGCAAGCACCAAAACCCAAGGTCCAAATTCCAGTGAAGGTTCAATAATTCAAATTCCAAGATCAGGCGCTATGATGAGCTGCCTTTTAGCGTTGGAGTTTGATGTTTCAATCGATGTTGGAGCTTGAAGCTTGGAAGTTTTCTATTCGAGTCAATTGGTTTTCATTCGTGGTTAAATGAAAGCTGGTTTTCTTGAGAAACTTATCGAGCGACTCGGGCGCATTGGGCCGGAAGAAGTTCAAAACTACTTTCTGCGCCTGGCCCAGGAGAAGGGTTTTCTGGAAACCGTTTTCAATGCGATCCATGAAGGCATCATTGTGACCGATTCAAACGGTCGGGTCACTTATTTGAACGATGCGGCCTGCAAATTGTTTGGGCTGGACGCGGCAGACGCTATCGGAAAACGGCTCGATGAACGTGTTCGCGGCCTCGATTGGGGATCGCTTACCCAAAGCGGCGGACCGCTCAGTCGCGACATGGAGATTTTTTATCCGGAAAATCGCTTCATCAATTTTTACATCGTGCCGTTGATGATCGAGCATCGTGAGGCAGTAGCCGGTGTCGTCGACTCCGAGCGTGTTGCACGCAAACGTGATGACCGCGGCAGGCCGGGGTCAACGACCCCGGCTACAGTAGCGGGGCAGGTTGGACACGTCATGATCCTCCGCGACATCACCGAGAGCCGGCGCACAGCCCAACAAACCATCGAGTCAGAGCGCTTGAATGCGCTTACATTGCTGGCAGCCGGTGTGGCGCACGAAATTGGCAATCCGCTCAACTCGCTGCACATCCATTTGCAATTGATGGAGCGGAAGGCCCAAGAACTGGACCACAATGCGAAAGCGGAACTTCAACAATCGATTGATGTCGCCCGTTCTGAAGTCCGCCGGCTCGATTCCATTGTCACGCAATTCCTGCGAGCGATCCGGCCGTCGCGGCCACAACTTCATCCCGAGAATGTGAACACGATCGTTGAGGAAGCGGTGCGCTTTTTCAATCCGGAAATTCAAGACCGTGACATCGTCGTCGAACAGGAACTGCGGGCGGACCTGCCTTTGGTTCAACTGGATCGGGAGCAGATGAAGCAGGCGTTTTATAACGTGATCAAAAACGGCCTCGAAGCGATGAGGCGCCATGGCACCTTACGCATTCGCACCGACCTGGGCGATACGCACGTGATCGTCAGTTTCGTTGATAGCGGCGGCGGCATGTCGGCAGAAAACTTGAGCCGTGTATTCGAACCTTATTTCACAACCAAACCGTCCGGCACCGGGCTCGGATTGTTAATCGTCCGTCGCATCGTACGCGAGCACGGCGGGGAACTCTCTATCGAAAGCACCCAGGGGAAAGGCCTCACGCTTACGATTCGATTGCCATACGTCGAGAAGCGAATTCGAATGTTGGAAGCCGGAGCAAGCGAAAGGCCGCTTCAAGAAGCCGTCGCTACCTGAGTCTGCCAAAAACGCCGTTAATCGCCGCCAAATGTTTGTTTGAGCCAGCCTTCAAACTGGCGAAACAGAAGCTGCAGGTACGCGCCGGGCGATTCCTTGAAGAGCTCGATAATGCGCGGGCTCAGATCTTGTTCGGGCTGATCGATCGTGCCTGACAGATGCACTGCCGTCCAAAGATAACCGCCTTGTTGGCGGCTGAAAATTTCTTCCGGGTTTGGCAGCCAATCCAGATGTTTGCGGGCAACTCCAAGCCGAATTGCGCCACTTAACGCGCGACGATCAATCGAGATTGCTCCCTCGACGCGGAATTTCCCTTTCTCTTCAAGTGCGATGTCTTTGATTTCAATGCTCGGATAATGCCAGGTAAAATTGAGCGAGCAATCAGTCAGCTCCAGATGCTCGAATGATTTTTCGCGCGCGAGCTCCGCGAGTTTTTCCAGAAACGGAAGGTTGTCCGCGCGACCGCCTTGTATGCGCAGCGAGCCTTCGCCGGACGAACTTTCCAGTTTGGGATTCTCTCCTATCCAATGAACGCCGCCGAAGGCGCTGCCGCTCAAATGCTCTTTCCATTTCTCCGGCAGCCAGCCGCGTATCGGCACGCTCTCGAAATTTGCGTGAAAATCGATGCTCCGGTCTTTTCCGATGCCGGCTGTTCCTTTACCGCGGATGCCTCCTTCGTTTCTCTCGTTGGATGCCAGGTCGATGTCGTTAATCGTCACCAGCGTCTTTGTGATGAGAACGTTGGCGCGACGCAGATAAAGCTCGGGAAGAAGCGCCATCTTCAATTTGCCGCCGGTTGCGGCGTAGTCGAAATCTGGGCCCCGAGGTGTGATGAGCAGTTGCGTCCCAAGGAAACCCGCATGCTCACCGCGGAATCGCCAGGTCACATCGACACGTTCGGCTTCGATTCGCTTCAGGTAGACGCGGTTCGGCAAAAAAACCGCGAACCACGGCTTCGACGTGATCTCTTCAGGGTTCGCTTCGTAAATCTGGATTTCGACCCCGCCTGATTCGACGTGAATATCGCTAAACCTCCATTGACGTATAAACACGCCCCATGGATCAAACGTGGCAGTGATTGCGTGAGCATCGATGAATTTCAGCGCTCGCTCGCCGTTGCTTGCCTCAAAGCTTTCGGCTTGCGCGGTCAACGAGCCCGTTCGCCGTATCGAGTAGTAATGCCCGCTTGGAAAATGCAAACCGTTCGCGGTTTCGTCTTCCATGGCGACGCGAAATGCATCGCCTTCAATGTAATGAGTGGCCAACGGACTGAAGAAAACGATCGTCCCGGTCGCAGCAACAATAACGACAAGAATCGCAATCGCTGCAGCGCAAATCAGCAGTTTCCTTCGCAAGGGTCCAAGGTTACAAAGTTATATCGTTACAGAGTTACACAAACGCGCTTTGTAACTCTTTTGACCTTTTAACGAATCACTCGGTCTTTCCCGTCATTCCCAGTTGCGCAAAGAGAAATGCGTAAATGTCGGCCAATTGGTTGATGCGTTCGTTGAGCGCAGTGCCAATGCCGTGACCCGCACTGGAGCTCGTCCGCAATAGAATCGGATTCTGAGATTTGTTCGCTTCATCCAATCGCGCAACCATCTTGCGCGAATGATACGGCGCAACTCGTCCGTCGTTAGCGCCGGTCATCATCAGAATGGAAGGATATTTCGTCCCATCGACAACGTGATGGTATGGCGAATATGCATAAAGGGCCTGGAATTGCCCCGGGTTTTTTACGGTACCGAATTCGGTCACGTTGAACGCGCCGTTTGGCGCGAGCTCCACGCGCAGCATATCGTAAATTCCAACCTGGGACACGACCGCCCGCATCAAATCGGGATGCTGCGTCATCATTGTGCCCATCAGGAGGCCGCCATTACTTCCACCTTGGATCGCTAACTTTTCCGGGCGCGTGTACTTCTCTTTGATCAAGTATTCCGCCGAAGCGGCAAAATCGTCGAACACGTTTTGCTTTTTCGTGAGATTACCGGCCTTGTGCCAGTCTTCACCGAACTCGCCACCACCTCGAATGTTCGCTACCACATATACGCCGCCGTGATTGAACCAAAGGCGGCGCGTAAATTCAAAATTCGGCGACATGCTGATTCCGTAGGCGCCGTAGCCGTAAAGCAATGTCGGGTTCTGCCCGTCCCGCTTCATTCCTTTGCGGAAAATTATGTTGAGCGGAATTTTCGTGCCGTCCTTGGAGGTTGCGAACTCGCGCGTCACTTCGATATCGGCAAAAGAGACCGGCGACGTGCTGTGCAGCGCCGTTTCCACAGGCTCGGTTTTTTCCTTCGCACAATGGAACCAGGCTGCCGGTTCGGTATAACTCTGGTCGCGAAACAAAAGAGAACCGTCCTCGACGGCGACCATTTCCTGTACGGCAGATATTTTTGGAATTGGAATGACCGTTTCCCCTTTGCCGTCCAGATCGAAGCGACGAATTTGAGATGGACCACCAAGCAAATCGCCAACGAACAGTGAGTCGGCCGCTGGCACGATTTGTTGGATAACCGGCTCACCAGTTGGAACGATCTCAACGGCCTTGCTCAATTCTGGTGTCTCGAGCGGCAGACGGAGAACTTTTCCGCGTGGCGCGGCGTTACGCGACAGAAGATACAGCGCGTTATCGCGTCCGAGGCGGGCAGCTTTGATCTGGTCGCTGAACTGTGTGATCTGCTTCCATCCGCCTGAGGCGGATCCATCTGGCCCGAGCAGATAGTGCTCAAAATCGCCGCCATCGCCATTCGCAACGGAAGCGAGAATGTATCGGCCGTCGTGCGAAGTATTCAAAACGATCTCTGCGATTCGCGGAAAATCTTTTCCGATCGAGTAGGTATCCTCCGTGTCAGGCGTACCGAGCTTGTGAACATAGACCTGTTGATAAAAATTCAGATCGGCGTCGGACCGCTCGCCTTTCCTGGGAAACCGTGTGTAATAAATCCCCGTGCCGTCTGCGTTCCAGGCCGCGCTGCCGCCTGCTGTTGGATATTGGACATGGGCGATCGTGTCCGGCAGCGCTTTGCCCGTGGCGGTTTCATAAAAGTGAAGCGTGCCATCTTCGCTTCCACCTTTCGAAAGCGACACCGCGACATATTTGCCATCCAATGACGGAACAAACCAATCGATCGCACTCGTGCCTTTAGCGTCCAGCAGGTTTGGATCAAGTACGACCTTTTCCGATTTGAGATCATCGGCCGAAGCAAGCGTTACCAACAGTTGCTGTTGCTTTGGGGGCTGGAATTTCATCACGAAAAGCAGCCCTGGCCGCGAGGCAAGCGAAGAATAACTAGGGGAACTTTTTGCGTACCACTCCGACAGTTGTTTTTCGATCGCCGCTCGATCTGGCAACTGATCGAGATATTGCCGGGTCAGCTGATTCTGCGCGTCCGACCAGGCTTCCACGTCCGGCTCATTGTCTTTTTCGAGCCATTGATACGGGTCTTCCACAGTCACTCCCTGATATTTGGTTGAAACAGGTCTCTTGGGAGTCGCGGGTGCCGGTTCCGCGGTGGACAGATTAAGCGCTGTCGTTACAACAATGGTGCCAATAACAAACAGGAAACGGTTGGTTATCATCGTGTGAAGATTAATAGAAATGACAAAAAGCGAATAACGAATCAGTCACGGATGACGCAGTTCGAATAGCGATCATTCGTCATTCGCGTTTCTTGCTTCTGTCGTCATTTGTCATTCGTGCTTCGTCATTTTTTCCATTGGCCGGTTCTCCGAATTCAGTCGGCAGTCGTGCACTTTCCGGAATCGAAACAGCGTACCTTGGATCCTTAACCTGCTTGCGGACGGCCGCGAAGAGCTTCGTTATTCCCGTCAAACTGATACGATTGGCAATGAAAGACGGGATAAAACCGCCGGTATCCGTGTAAATGAAGTAGGTGGCGCGAGTTTTGGTCACGCCATCAGGCTCGAGCAGCCATTTGCCCTCGCAAAGTTTTACGCGCACGACGCCTCTCTTTTCAGGCGGCCCGAGTTCGTTGGCCGGCGACCAATGACTCATAAAAACTAAACCATCAGTCGAGGGCCATGATTTCTTCCAGACGCGCAATGTGTAATCGCGGTCCGCGCAAACTTTTGGCGAAAGTCTTTGATATCCAACGATCGAATCACCGTCCCGTTTGATCAGCCGGCATTCGGTCATGTACGGCATGAACTTCGGATAGTTCTGAAAGTCGTCGATCACCGCGCAGACGGCGCTGGTGGGCGCGTCAATCGGGCCGACAGCTTTGAATTCCTTGAGCGGCGAACCCGGACGCGGGCGACTGTAGATCGCAACGTTTTTTTCGTGGTCCGAAAGTTTCCAGTAATCGTCCGTGCTAATGGACTCTTCAGTGGCGAAAGCCGTTGGGCAACCAGCGAGAAAAATGGACATCAGACCGTGGAAAATTCGCTGGGGCATCGGCGAGGATACATCATTTCCTCTGCATGGCTATATTTCTTTGACCGTGGTACTTGGCCACACTTTCGGAGTGTCGATGTTTCAATGACGAAATCCGAATGACGAAGCTCTAAGGAATGACGAATGATCAAATGGTGAATACTGATACCGCTCCTTCTTTGTCATTCGGCCCTTTGTGCTTCTTTCGTCATTCGACATTCGTGCTTCGTCATTGCAGTGCACACTTGATACTGGAGAAAAATCCAGCATCTAGCATCTAGTATCCAGCATCGCCAAATGAATCTACAGCCCACCGTCCTCATTGTTGATGACGAGAAGCATACTCGCGACGGGCTGCGGAGTTTGCTCGAGAACGATTACGATGTGTATGTCGCTCCCGATATTGCAGGTGCGATCAATGTGCTTGAACGCGAGCAAATCGATGTGCTCCTCACCGACCTGCGTCTCGGTAGCGAAGATGGAATGACCTTGATTGATCGAGCGCTGAAAATGCCGCGTCCCCCCGCGTGCATCATGATGACCGCCTATGGATCAGTGGATGTCGCGGTGGAGGCGATGAAACGCGGCGCCTACGATTTTGTGACCAAGCCGCTCAATCTCGATAAAGTGGAGTTGCTGATTGCGCGCGCCGTGCAAGGCCGCAAGCTCGAGCGGGAAAATCGCGCGCTCCGGGAGCAGGTGGATGAACGTTACGGCCTCGAGAACATTTGGGGAGATTCGGCAGCACTGCATGAGGTGCTCGACACCATTCGGCAGGTCGCGCCCTCATCAGCGAATGTGCTAATTGAAGGTGAGAGCGGGACTGGCAAGGAATTGGCTGCGCACGCCATTCATAATTTGAGCCGCCGCAACAAGGCGAAATTTGTCGCCGTGCATTGCGCAGCGCTTTCCCCGCAACTTTTGGAGAGCGAGTTGTTCGGTCACGAGAAGGGCGCCTTCACCGGTGCTTACGAACGGCGCATCGGCCGCTTCGAGCAGGCCAACGGCGGCACGATTTTCCTCGACGAAGTGGCCGAGATCGATCCAAGCACTCAGGTCAAATTGCTGCGTGTCATGAGCGAGGACCGCGCATTTGAGCGTGTCGGCGGCAATCAAACATTGCACGCAGATGTGCGGATCATTGCAGCTACGAACAAAAATCTCGAACAGTTAGTACGTGAAGGGAAATTCCGCGACGATCTTTATTTTCGCTTGAACGTGGTGCGCATCACCATGCCGCCGTTGCGCGAACGAAAGGAAGATATCCCGATTCTGGTTCGGGGATTCTTGCGCTACTTCTGCAAGGCAAATGACAAGCCTCTTCTGGATCTGACGCCCGATGCGATGGACGCGCTACTGACTTATGACTGGCCGGGTAACGTTCGCGAGCTGCGCACTGCCATTGAACATGGCGTCGTCATGGCGACAGGGCCAAAGATCACACTGCGCGATTTACCAATGGCCGTGCGGCAGTCAGCAAGAGCAAAATTGCCGAGCGGAGTTTCAGCTGAGGCTTTTGAGGAAAGAACGAGCCCGCTCGATCTACACGAAACGGAAAAAAAATTGATCGCCCAAGCCCTTGCAGCTACCAATGGCAACGTGACCGCTGCGGCCAAAAAGCTCGGCATCAGCCGCCGCACGCTCCATCGAAAGATCAACGAAATGAATACTGCGAAAGCGCCCGTCCAAAACCACTGACGCGAGCGGGAGCAAAGAGCGATTACATCCACGTCGTGTGCTTTCCAAAAGCAAAAAGCCGCCAGGCTGTGAGCCGTGACGGCTTTTGGGACGGCATATGTTTACATAGTCAGCTTATGGAGCGAACCGAACTACGAGCGAATCAGTGGCGCGGACACGAGACGCCGTCGATCTTCCAGATCTCTCCGGTGAGGGTGACGAAGTACGCGGTATTGCCGACGAAGTCGAGCGAGGTCGGCCGGTCCAGGCCGTCCATGATGACGGTGAATGTGCCGTCCCCGTTGACCTTGACGAGCGCGCCGGTGTTCGGCTGCGCATTACTCGGGTCCCTCTCTGGGTCGACCACGCCGTGCGAGAGCGCGTAGAGACGGCCGCCGCCGTCAAATTCGACGTCAAGGAGGAAGGGGACGCCGGAGGCTACCTCCGTAGCGGTGGGCGATCTCGGCCCGAACGACACAACCTTGCCGGTTTGGGGCGTGTGGGGATCCGGGCCAGCCTCGGCCATGTACACCGTATTGCCTCTCGCCTCCAGCCCGGTCGGGACGATGTTGTCGAAATCCATCAACACGCTAATCTCGCCGTCGAGTGTGACCCGCAGCACACGATTGAGGTGCGAATCGGCGACCAGGAAGCCACCACCGTACGCTTGCAGCGCGTACTGGAGACCGGTCGGGATGAAATACGGAAAGGGAATGGGCGGCGGATTATCGATGTTGAACGTACCAATGTCAGCAACGACGGTGAAACTGTCTGGACCGTCCACTCGGTATATGCCGTCAACGTCGCTGCCGCCGACGTCAGGGCTGACGAGGGTGACGAGTGCGTACGCGATATTGTCGATGAACGCGACGTCAATCGCCCCACCGATGCCGATGATCGCCGGCGGCAGACCGCTGGCGTACGTCGTTTTCTGCCCGGTCTGCGGATCGACGCGCGAGATCGTGCCGATTGCGCCTTCAGTGACGTACAGCGCACCATCGGGGCCGATGGTGCTGCCCATGGCACCCTGCAGACCTGTGACTAGCCGAGTGGCGGTCGGCCCCTGGCATGGTGACGAGGCGCTCACCGCGGGCGGCGTGATCATCGCGATCAGCGCCGTGGCCAACATCAGCACAATACCGATACCGACTGATTTCGTCACGCGTCTCGCCGGTTTTAGAGCAAGCGCGAGAATGTTTTGTTTTTTCATGATGTAATTTCCTTTTGTTGTTTTAGCCTTTTTTGAATCCTCGTTTTGAGGAGTCATTTCTGGCCGTTCACTGGTGTACTGTCCGGAATCTCACGCGAGGTTACTCGGAAAGTTTGGGAATCGTTGAATTGTTAAAACGGTTGAAGCGTTGAATCGGGAGCCGCGGATCGCGGGTCGCGCGAATGTCACCGATCGGGGAGCGGTCACCGCGGCGACCCAGCCTGCTGGTTTCGGCTGCTAGCCGAAACGAACTTTCGTCACATGGAATCCGGATCTGCGATTTACGCTGGTCCGTGTAACACCCAAGCTGAGTTCGGCGCGTTACATCAGAAATGCGACTTGCATTTCAAAGACTGGGCGATCGCGAGGCGCAATCGCCAACACGCGAGCCGCCCATTCGACTTCGCTCAGGGCAAGCGCGCGCTCCCCAGATACTCAATCGCCCTGCCTATTTGCTTAGTTCTTTCGGCGCGAGGGAGGCGACGATTTTTTCAAAACGCGGATCGCCGCGGAGCGGGTCCCAATCGGGTAGCAGTTTTAGCCGGCCGTAACTGATGAAGTAATGCCACGGTAGCCGGGTGGCGATAGCCAGCTGTTCGCAGGCGAGGTCCTTCTCGCCGACCCACGCAGCGATTATAGCGAAATAGTCGATCATGTACGTGCCGTTGAAGGAGTCTTTCTCCACCGGCATT
>JBKOYG010000035.1:0-19736 GCA_046725285.1 Verrucomicrobiota bacterium | reverse complement strand
CTGATGCAATACTTTTCAACATCACCTACTCGTATGCCTGGCGTATCAACGGCTCCTACGGCACAGGCGGACTCGGCGACCTAACCATCAATCCGATCGACCAGTATCAACTATTTCAAGCGAATCTAAATTTTAAATTCTAACGTGGTTAGGTTAATCCAGGCCCGCCGGGAGAGCCACCCCCGGCGGGCTTTTCACTACACCCCAATCGCTGCCAGCGCATGAAAGAAAAGGCGACGAAGCACAAACGACCTCGTCGCCCAAGATCGTCGGAGTCGTCGCCGGTGACGATGCTTGCATCGGAACTTCGCGCGCTACACCGGGATTTGCGCACCATTGCTAACGCATACGTCACCCGTCTCGAAACTGATTTGTTCGTCTGCCTCGCCGCGCTCCGAGCCTATGGCCCGATTGAACAGATGCCTCGGGAAATGCTGCACCAGATCCGTGATCTCACAATCATCGTTCGCAATCGCAAATTGAAACCCGAAAAAGGCCGTCGCAAAGACTTGCGCAAAATCGACTCGCTGATCGGCGACTTGGTTGCGACTGTGGGACACAAGAATTGAGCGCCACATCTGGGCGATGACTTGTGTGATCAGGGCGCGTAATGCCGATCGCACCTGCCTGTGTGATGCGAGCCGGAGTTCAGTTTATCGGGATTTCCGCCACACAAACGTAACAGTAATTCTTTTGCGGTAGCGCCGATTGATTCTTACGCTTACGGCTGACCGGGAATGCAGGCGTCCACCTTTCCTCGGAGGGATTCGGCGCGAATTTTCGCCGCCCAGCAGCGTTTCTCATTCGGAAAATCGCCAGAGCAACTGCCCGCGCCGAGGCGTTATCGGGCTGGCTGGATCTCCGACACACATCTGGGCACGCGCGGCTGCAATGCTACTGCAGTGCTCGATTTTCTTCGCGAGAATGACTTCGAGACACTCTACATAGTGGGGGACCTCATCGATATCTGGTCACTGCGTCGTGGAATTTATTGGCCGCAGCAACATAACGACGTCATCCAAAAAATTTTGCGCAAGGCCCGCAAGGGCACCCGCGTAATTTATATCCCGGGAAATCACGACGAGCTCGTAACAAGCTTCCTTGGCCCTTATGGGAACATAGACATCAAGGAGAACGCTATTCATGTGACCGCTTCCGGGGAACGCATTTTAGTCATTCATGGCCATGAACTAGACGCGGTCGTGCAAAACGTGAAGTGGCTCGCGTTCGCTGGCGATCTCGGCTATCAATTTTTGCTCTCGCTTAATCCGCTCATCAATTTCGTACGGCGCCGCTGCGGTCTCGGCTACTGGTCGCTTAGCGCGTACGCGAAGCAGCGCGTGAAGGACGCTGTCAGCTTCATCGGTAAATTCGAAGCTGCTGTCGCGCATTATGCGGAGCGCTACCGCGTGGATGCCGTCCTATGTGGCCACATCCATAGCCCGGCTATCCGAGAGTTTGGCAAGGTCACATATTACAACTGTGGTGACTGGGTGGAGAGCTGCTCAGCACTTGTGGAGGGCGGCGATGGCATCATCTCGCTGGTTAATTACGATCCATTCGCGGCTTCCTCGCAAAGAAGAGCGCCGGCAGGGCAAGTGACGCGAAACCCACGAAATGACGAAGGTCGAACTAATGTCGAAGCTCGAATGACGTCTCGGTGTTAACAGGCCTAAATCGACACACCACAACTCGATTTTCGTCATTCATTCGCCTGGCGCACCGTAGCATTTGCTCAGGTCGGTCCTTCTTCATTGGTCACGCTCTCCTGATTCTCGGTGTTACTGGATCGTCACGCCCTTTTGACAATTCGTAACCTGACGCATTGCACGGACGGGCTTATCGAATGTTCAACTATGAATGTGATTACAGTGAGGAGAACAGGACATGCAAATAAGAGATCGAGAACGTGCCGGTCGTTCCGTGAATTAACCCGCGCTTACTTTGGGAGGGAAAACAGTTTGGAGTTTGTAGCCGAGGCGTTGTTCTTTGCGATAATCGTGGCGATCTCAGCCTGGCCAATCCTCGTAGCTGCAGACGCATTGCACGAATTTTTCCAGCGCGTACTGACTTAAATCGTGCAGTTTTTGTAGTCGGCACTGCCGATGCCAGCCGTGAATCCTGTCTTCAGGTGTTTGGCAACGCGCTAAGGACGAGGCGTTCCACCTGGCTTTTCTCGCCAACGCGAAAATCTCGACAGCGCGCTCACCGCGTTTAGCATGTTGGCCTTGTGCAAAAAAATGCTCGCGCAGCAAACAATCGAGAAATTGAACGCAAATTCTTGCTTGGACGGCTGCCCGATAGGCTAAATAGCTCGCGGTGCTACATTATCGAGCAAGGTTACCTGGCAAGTGAATCCGCAGGCAGGCAGGTCCGTCTCCGCAAAAAAGGCAGCGTCGCAACGCTGACTTTCAAGGTGGGCCGCGGTAGACACCGGGAAGAGCGCGAGATCAGGCTCAGCCCAAAACAGTTCGACGCGCTTTGGCCGGGGACTGCCGGGAGAAGATTGCGCAAGGTGCGCTGCGAAATTCCCTGGAAGAATTCAGTCATTGAGATTGATATTTATCAGGGCAAACACGCCGGTCTCGTGGTGGCCGAGGTGGAATTCCCCGACCGCGCCAGCTGCCGAAAATTCAAGCCGCCTTCCTGGTTTGGACGGGAAGTGACTGGGGAAAAACGTTACAGTAACGTGCGACTGGCCAACGAATAGGCAGAGAATCCTATGGGCTTTCGTTTGAAATTGCGCGAACCGTTACCGGAAGGTCTGAAAAGAGTTTTCCGAGAACAGATCGAATCGGCGCTCGAGTTGTGTCGGCATCCGGCAAAGGAACGTGGCATCACCGTGCACGAAGTGCGCAAGCATCTTAAAAAGCTGCGGGCCGCGATGCGTCTTGCCGTTCCCGAAGTCGGCAAAAACCGGCATATGCGTGAGGATCGCTGCGTCCGCAAAATCGGACGGCTTGTTTCGGACTTGCGCGATGCTCAAGTGCGGCTGCAAACGCTTATTCAATTGCGCGACGAGACCGCAAAAGGACCACAAGACAGTCCGTTTTCGCGCATTGAAGAATTATTGTCGCTGGAACGGGAAAGTTTTTCAGCCGCGTTTGCCGGCTGGCAGAAACAAGCGATGCCGCAACTGGAACGCGTGGAAGCGCGTCTGTTGAAATGGCCTCTGGAGGGCTTGATCTGGAAGCAAGTTTGCGGCGCCGTGGGCAAGATCTACAAGCGGGGCCAACGCGGCCTCGCAAAAACGATTAACGACCAGGATCCGGAAAATTTTCATGCCTGGCGCAAGCGAGTGAAAGATATCTGGTATCAACTGCGCATTTTACAGCCGCTTAATCGCGTGGTCCTGACAGAGATAGCCCACGACGCGGAAGTTCTAGGCGAATTGCTTGGGCTTGAGCACGATTTGGATTTTCTTTGGGTGCGCCTGGAGAAGGAAAGCGGCGATGAAGCGCTGCGCGATGAACTCACACAACTCGAAAAGCTAATCGGTAAACGAGGCAAACGACTGCGCACGAATGCACTCGAACTCGGGCGACGTTTCTACGCCGAACCTGCGAAGGCTTTTGCCAAGCGCATCTCTATCTTTGTAGGGAAGCGGATATAAGAGACTGATTACTGGCCCTGGTAGCAGTCGAGATACTTGATTCCGGAGCCGGTGTTGAAAATGACCACGCGTTCACCAGAGCGAATTTTGCCTGCGGCACGGAGCGACTTTACGGCAGCGAAGCACGCGGCGGCTTCTGGGGCGACAAAGAGACCCTCGCTCGCTCCCACTTTGCGTGCGACACGGATCATTTCTTCATCATCAACGGCGATGGTACCGCCATTCGACTGACGAAGGATCTTCAGGATAAGGAAGTCACCGATCGCTTTCGGAACACGTAAACCAGAAGCGATCGTGCGCGCTTCGGGAAATTCTGCGGCGGTTTTTTCTCCGGCTTCGAACGCGCGCACAATCGGCGCACACCCGGTCGCTTGCACCGCGAACATGCGTGGACGCTTTTTCCCGATCCAGGCGAGCGTCTCCATTTCATCGAATGCTTTCCACATTCCGATGAGGCCGGTGCCGCCACCCGTCGGATAAAGAATTACATCCGGCAATTGCCAATTGAATTGCTCTGCTAATTCATAGCCGAGCGTCTTTTTTCCCTCGACGCGATACGGCTCTTTGAGCGTGGACATGTCGAACCAGCCTTCCTTTGTTTTGCGCCGCGCGATCTCAGCGCCGCAATCGGTGATTAATCCGTCGATCAGTGTCACATCAGCGCCCAACTCACAACACTCGATGATGTTCGCACGCGGCGTATCGCGCGGCATAAAAATATGCGCTTCGAGGCCAGCCCGGGCTGCGTAAGCGGCAAGCGCTCCGCCAGCATTGCCGGCGCTGGGGACGGCGAGTTTGGTTGCACCAAGATGTTTTGCCATGGACACAGCAACACTCATCCCGCGCGCCTTGAAACTCTGCGTTGGATTTGACGATTCGTCTTTGATCCAGAGATCGATGTCGCCGTTAAATTTCTGTGCCCGCAACAGTGGTGTTCCGCCTTCGCCTAACGAGACCGGCTCAACATTACCGGGCAGCGGCAATACTTCGCGATAACGCCATAATGATTTCTCGCGTGTCGCCACTGCCTCGCGCTTCAGCGTCCGATTCGCAGCGGCGAGATCGACAATCGCGAAGAGCGGTTTGCCACAGGAAAGACAGAGGTTCTGCAGACGCGACCACGGGTACCGAAGGCCGCACGCGCTGCATTCAAGGTGCCTGAGAAACATGGGACAATGGAGCGTACACGTGACGCGGCAGCGAATAAACGCTGTTGTGTGCGCTGTCCTCAGCGCACAGCTTCTCAGACGTTGCGAGTAATTCAACCGGTCCGCTGAGGACAGCGGACGCTACAGCCGATTTGCGGCATGTGTTAGATTTGCCGGGATGGATTTAATGACGCTCACAGAGATTCGCCGGGCGGCACAGAATGGTGTCGTGTCGGCCCGAGTGCATGTACAAGTGGAAAGCGCAGCGCCCAGGCTCACGCGGGAACAGCAACCGTACTGCGAGCTGACTCTGGCTGACGCGTGCGATCGCATGACCTTGCGTGTCTGGAGCGATCATCCCGCCTACAAAACCTGCAGCGCGCTTACGGCGGAAAGCTTCATTGAGCTCACCGGTGAGTTTCACCACCACCAGCAATACGGACTCGAAGCGCGCAAATGGACGGTGCGACCGCTTACCGACCAGGAAAAAAGTGAATTGCTCCGGGGTCCCGCGGACCTGCGCGCCAAGCAGAACGCGGACTGGGAGTTTATTGAGAAAGCGATCAAAACAATTGACGATCCTCGCCTGCGCACCTTATGCGAGGCGTTCCTAAAAGAATGGGGCGACCGGTTTCGTCGCACGGCTGCTGCCCGCAATTATCATCACGCGCGCCGAGGTGGACTAGTCGAGCACACGGCGCAGATGATGCGTGTTGCGAGGGAGATCGCGCCCCTTTATCCGCAATTGAATCTGGATCTCCTGATCGCCGGAATTCTGTTCCACGACTCTGGAAAACTTTGGGAGAACGCTCTACCCGAAAATGGATTCGTCATGAATTATGATGAACGGGGCGAATTGATAGGCCACATCTCAATCGGCCTCGAGCTGGTGAACGCGTTATGGAGAAAGGTAACCGCCGAAAATACGGAGACGTGGAAAAGTCTTGTGCCCGCCTCGGAAGATGTTCGCCTGCATCTTTTGCATTTAATTGGGGCGCACCATGGCGAGATGGAATTTGGTTCGCCGGTCGCTCCAAAAACGCCGGAAGCGATGGCGCTCCATTACATTGATAATCTCGACGCTCGCCTCGAAATGTTCGCGGTAGGTTACACAACTGCCAAGCCGCTGGCCGCGCGCATTTTTGATCGCGTCCGTCCTCTGCCAGGAAATTTGGTAAAATCGCTGGAAAAATTTCGGCAATCTCAGGATGACCCGGCACGAGGCGAACTTCTGTAGAGCTGGGCAACTGTGTTTGGCGCCAGGAATGCATGGCGTGGCTGTGCGCCTTGTCATTGTGCGCGAAACGAAGAATCTTGGAGCATTTCTTTCGACGCGCTCGGTAAGCGAATAGTCAGAGATGTTTCGTTCCGCTCAACATGACAGACGAACCGCGCCTGCGTTTTGGGGTGCTCCGGCGCTTTTCGTTCTTCCCGTCGAGTCTACTTTGCTAGTTCGCGGAACCAGTGCAACGCAATCGAAGTTTGCGCGTCATTGACTTCATGGCCGCCACGGAAAGTTCCTATTCGCACTCGATTAAAGCCAGTTCGCTTGATCGAACCCGCGACATCGTATTGTTGCTCCAACGTTGCGATTCTATCGTCGTGCCCAGCGGCAACGTAAATTGGCGTCTTGAGAAAATCGGCGCCTGGCTGGGCCCTCGCATATCCTGGACTAAGGTAGTCCTGATTCACGCCGGTCAGGTAAATGCCGGTGATATGACAACCGTTTCGCGCGAGTACAGGGGCGATGGACCCAGCGCCTTTCGCTCCTCCAGAGAAGCCTGCGCACGCCATCGGCCACTTCTGCGAACCGTTAAGACTGCGATGGAGCGCATCGATAGCAGCGAGGGTCATGGCCAGGCGCCATGCGGCGGTATCGCTCCGCGCATGTTGCGGACCATCTCCCGCAAGGAGCACCCAGCCCTCGGCGAGGCCGGTCCTTTTATAAAAATCGCGCAGATCATCTCGATTCTGACGTTTGAAGTCGCTTGTGGAACAAATTACCAAGACGGGCCAGCTTCTAGCCGGATCAAAATTTGCGGGCGTCGCCAGTACAGCGACTGCATAGGGCGGAACGGGATTGCCGCCTTGTGCGGCGTATGACTTTTCCTGCGCACTCAACGGAACATTAGCCTGGACAGTTGAACCTGCAGAAAAGCTAGTGCCAGCGAAATTCAGAGCCGCGTCCGCGCCGGACGTTGCTATGACGTTGAGGATGACGACAACCAGCCCAACTAAGACTAACCTTTTCAAGAAATTGTTATGCTGTATTACATCTGGCAAACCCACAATACCCAGTCAGCAGATTTCTATAAGCCCAGTTTCGTCAGCAATCGGCAGAAAGGTGGGCTCGTCAAGCCTGACCTGAGTGATCGCTCATTGCAGTGATTCCAAGCGCCGCTTGGCCTCTGCGAGATAAGCTTCGTCGATCTCAAACCCGATGAATTTCTTCGCGCCGCAGCGCAGCGCAGCAATGGCGGAATTTCCAATGCCCAGGAAAGGATCGAGCATCGCTTCGACGCATAAGATGCCGTGCAACTTGATGCACCATTCCGCGAGTTGAACGGGAAATGTCGCTGGATGTGGTCGTTCTTTTTCGCGGCTCTGAATTGTTTCGTAGGGAATAAACCACGTGTTCCCGCGACAGCGTAGATCGCTCCCAAGAGTGTGCGACCAGCGCGCGATGTTGCTTTTGTCCTGATAGGGGACGCCGAGGGCAAGCCGATCGATTTCAATACGGCCGGTTTTTGTGAAATGAAAAATGTATTCGTGGCAGTCGTTTAGAAATCGTTTTGAGCTGATTGGCTTGAAGTGACCGAACGTTTTTACCATGGCTTCAACCCTCACCTGGCGCTTCGCGTCCGGGTTGGGATCGCGACTGGGCGGAGCGCCGAGAGGACTGAGGTGAGGGTCGGTCGGCTTGATTTTCTTCGCAGCGGTGTCGATGGCGATCGACTTGATCCAGTGAATGGTGTTCTGCAAGACAAATCCGCCGGAGGACGTCAGTTCGATCACGATTTGATGCGGCAACATCGGATTCGATGGCGCGGAGCCGACGTTCAGAAAAAAAGATCCGTTCGATCGTAGAACTCTTCGAATTTGGGCCGCCCACTTTGCGCACCAATTCAAATACGATTGTCGGTCCTGCCGGTCGGAGTATTGCCGGTAGCCAATTCCCAGGTTGTAGGGTGGTGAGGTCACCACAAGGTCGACACTTTCATTTCTCAGCCGCGGCATTCCTTCGATGCAATCTTGCCGGCGAAGGTCGAACCGCGTCATCGAAAGAATTCTGCCAGAAGGAACCCAATTCGTACAGCGAAAGCTGTAATTGCCTTCTGACAGCGATGGTACCAGAGAGAAACACGCTTTCGCCCGATCTCTGGTTACTTGAACTGCATCCCGTGTTTGCGGGCTATTTCATTTAATTGTTCGCGAGTGAGCTGCTTCGGTGGCGCTCCGGGTGCACTCGCTACCTCACGAAAGAATGCCTCCAGTCCCGGCGGCGCCACGACCCAAAGCAGCCATAGTTCACTGTCGGGGTTCTCAACTCCATGCCAAACGCCCCTGGGAACATAAATTACCGAGCCTTTTTCAATAGGTATGCGTGTGTCGCCCAATATGCCAAAACCGGTGCCTTCCAGAACGAACAGCACCTCATCTGCTTCTTGATGCTGATGGACTGCAATGCCGATACGCCTCGGCACCTGCTGCGTTCCCAAGGCCATATTGTTTGAACCCCTGCTGGGATCAACCTTGATGAAAATGCTTCCAGCGTTCCGAATGAGATGGTCGCCCTCAGCGGGACCTAGCACATACGCTTGCGGAGACGTGTGGGGCAATGATTGTTGCGAATGTGATTTTGGCTCAGGATCCTGAGCTAACAAAACAATGCTGGTCGCCAGAGAAAACAAAAACAGTAGCAAGGTTCTCATCCGCTTCCTCGTTACATAATCATAGAGGAGCCACTCCGAATTCGCGAGGGTTCACAAATTCGTTTATCGTCTTAACATGGCGGACAAGCCCTCGAAACTGAAAATCGCCGACCGCGAGTTCACCTCGCGTTTGCTGGTTGGCACCGGGAAATTCGCGTCTAACGAGCTGATGCGGGATGCGCTGATCGCTAGCGGCACGGAGTTGGTGACAGTGGCATTGCGACGCGCCGACATTTCAGGCAAACACGATCCGTTCGCGAACATCCTCGATTTTATCGATCCGAAACGTTTCCTGCTCCTGCCAAATACTAGCGGTGCGCGCAACGCGGATGAAGCTGTGCGCCTCGCGCGGCTGGCTGCGAGTGCGGGCTTGCCGAAATGGATCAAGCTCGAGATTCACCCGGACCCGCGCTATTTGCTGCCCGATCCGGTGGAGACCCTGGCAGCCGCGGAAATTTTGGTCAGGGAAGGATTCACGGTTCTTCCCTATATCAATGCCGATCCGGTTCTGGCAAAACGATTGCAGGACGTCGGCACCGCAACGGTGATGCCGCTCGGTTCGCCAATCGGCAGCAATCGCGGGATCGAGGCGCGTCCCCAAATCGAGATCATCATCGAGCAAGCGACAGTGCCCGTAGTCGTTGACGCCGGCTTGGGCGCACCAAGTCACGCGGCTGAAGCAATGGAAATGGGCGCCGACGCGGTTCTGGTTAATACAGCAATCGCAATTGCTTCTGATCCGATTCGCATGGCTAAAGCATTCAAAAAAGCCATTGAGGCAGGTCGCGAAGCGCACGAGATCGGATTAGCCGATAAACTGGATGTCGCAGCAGCAACCAGTCCGCTGACTGGATTTCTGACTCGATAATTTCAAGGAAGCAAGCGGACGCCGCAACATAAGTCCACTGCGTTAATCTAGTCGAAATCAGCAGGCAAATTCGGGTCTCCGGCGAAGGCGAATGCACGTTTTACCTGCGGTAATAACACTCGAGACTCCGAAAAAGTGGGTAATTCGTCCTCGCGAAAGAAGCAGGCCGCCTCAGTCTCAAGACTCGTTTTGGCCGAACCTCCCACAAGCTTGCACAGAAAAATCAGCTTATAGACATGAAAAGGACATGGGGGATGCCCGTGCCTATCGCGATCATAAATCGCGATGAGTCTAACGGCATTCACATCATACCCGGATTCTTCCTTTGTTTCCCGCACAGCTGCTTCGCTGGGGGATTCTCCGGGATCTACCCATCCACCGGGCAATGTCCAGCCGTCGCCTCGCTCCTTTACAAGCAATATTTTGTCTTCTGAGATAACAGCCGCTCGCACATCGATTTTTGGAGTTGCCGGTCCAGCCTCCCGCTTAAATATCGCCTTAATGGTCTTTAGTTCACCATCGGAGTATCGAGCGGCGATCTCAGCAGCTACGTCTTCAACCTGTTGATATCGCTGCAGGTCGAATTCGTTTTTGCAGTAGTTTCGCCCATTTTGCGCAATTGATTGAAGCCTGCGAACCCAGTTGACCCAAATGCTGCTCATTAGGGGAATTGGCAGATGCGACCCGACAGGTGCTGAGTCGCTACAAAGTTGTCTCACTTACGAGCGCTTCTCGATGTCTTATCCCGCGTCTGGTCTCCTTCTGCAATCGTTTCAGGCGGCTCGACAACGCGGCCTTTGCCGCGGAATTCATGCGATCGATAAACAGAATTCCATTGAGATGATCGCCTTCATGCTGAATCGCGCGTGCAAGAAATCCGCTCGCTTCGATTTCGATTGTGCCGTCTTCCAAAGTTTGCGCGCGTACGATCACCGACTTCGCTCGCTCGATGTCGCCGGTGATTTCCGGAAAACTTAAGCAACCTTCTACTCCCACTTCGGTCGTACCGTGCAGTTCAATTTCCGGATTGATCAACACCAGCGGCATCGCAGCCTTTGGATCGGCGTCTTTGCCGTCCAACTTCAAGGTGCTCGGCCGATCTTCGACTAGCGAAACGTCGAGCACAGTGAGCTGCAAAGCCTCACCGACCTGCTGCGCTGCCAGGCCGACGCCATTCGCCGCGTGCATTGTCTCGATCATGTTTGCCGCCAGCTCACGAATCCGATCGTCTATGTGCTCGATCGGTTTGCCTTTGGCGCGCAGGATCGGGTCGCCGTACTCCAGGATCTGCAGGATCATTTCTCTTCCCTGGTAAACGCTGGCAGATTTCTCACGCCCGCCAGCTTCAATGCGTCCATGACTTTAATAATTGTGCCGAAGGACGCTTTCTTGTCCGCTTGAAGCGCGAGTGTGGACTTGCGGGTCTCCGGCAGGTTGCGCACGGCGCCTTCCAGGTCATCCACGCCGATGGCTCGGCCATCCAGTTTGATCTCGTCATTTTGATCGATGCTTACGATAGCGTGTTCAAGTTCCGCGGGCTGTTTCTTTGCCGTTTTGGATTCTGGCAGATTAATCAGAACTTCGGGCTGGTCTTTCTTAAACGTTGTAGAAACGACAAAAAAGATCAGCAGGATGATCAGAATGTCGACGAGCGAAACGATAATAATGATGGGCGCCCTACGTTTTCGTACCGCAAACTTCATGGGGTGAAATGCGCCGCGCGTTTCACGCTACCGGCGTCGAAATCGGCAGCGAGCTGGCGGCGGATGCTTTTGCCGGCGCGAATTCGCGCGAAGATCGGCCGTAATAGCATTTGTTAATCAATTCGACGACTAGCGTTTCCATCTCCACCGACATCACTTCCACTTTCCTCGAAAAATAGGTGAACCCGATGAGCGTTGGCACAGCGATCGAAAGCCCGAAAACGGTTGCATTCAACGCTTCGGAGATGCCCAGGGCGATCTGACGCGTATCCGATGCGCCTGAGCTCAATCCGAGCTGGGAAAAGACGTGCACCAGTCCCGAGACCGCGCCGATCAAACCCAGCAACGGCGCAATGCCCACAATGACTTCGAGAATGATAAGACCTTTTTCCAGCCGGACCATCTCGTGACGCGCACGTGTTTGAACTGCTTCCACGTTTTCCGAGCGTGGACTGCGGAGATATTGCAACGCCACGCGAGCGATCCGCGCCAGTGACGAACCATCATGGTGCACGATGCGCGACAGCCGCTCGGGACTTTCACCTGGGGTCAAACGTTCTATTTCGTTCTCGATCAAAGGCGGCATGACCTTGTTCCGCCGCAAAGCCATGCCGCGCAAAATCATTATTGTCACCGAAACAATCGAGCACGCCAGTAACGGCCACATGAACAGGCCGCCTTTCGCGAAGAATCCAAGCACAGTGTTCACGGTTTCCGGAGTTTCGATAGTTATTGCGGTAACAATCATCGGCTCGGAAAGATCGTGAATGGAATGTCCATGTCCAATCCTTGCGGAGGTAGTGTGGCCGCTAGATCATCCGGAATCGGAGGCAATTGCGCTTCTTGAATCGATTGAATACAAACGTTTGCCAATGCCTCGTTTGATGTGTTTTCGACGACTTTGAGGTTCTTCACATGTCCGCTTCGGTCGACTACGAAGACCACGCGAGCCGTGCCAATGCTAATCAGGTCGATTTGCCGATCGACAAACGCGTACCAGCGCGAGCCAATCGCATCTAAGAGAAATTTCATGTACCGGCCCAGCGGCGTACCCAGCGCATTTACGGAAGAGACACCGCGGTTCGTAATCCGGCCAGAGATACGGGTCCGCTCTTTAAAGGGCCGATACGCGGATCGCGTTTGCGGTGACGCGGCCGATGGTTCGGCTGCCGGAGTGGGTCTTTGAGTTAGCATCGCAAATTGCTCGGCAGCGGTAACGGGAGCTGGTTGCGTCTGCGGCGCCGCCGACGAATTCGGATTTTCCTGCGGCGCTGCACTCGGTTGTGGCTGCGCCCCTTTTGTTTCCAGGGAGTGTTGATGTGTCTCCAGATCCATAAACGGCCGGTCTTTGCCGGTCTGCGAAGGCAACGGCAATTCCCCGGCGGCAGCTAGCTCGCTTGCTCCAATCGAATTGGCATTGGATTCAAATGTCTTCTCTTCCGGTTCGGGCGCTTTTTTCGATTCGTCCGTTTCTACGAACGCGGAATTCTTCGAGGCCGGCGAAAGATCGACGAGTGTTAGTTCAGCCGGCTTGTCCTCAACGGGAGTTGCCGGCGAGAAAACGCCGCCGAAGGCAGCAAGGAAAAACGCTACAAGCAGGTGAATGAGAATCGCTGCGAGTAGCGCCAACAAAACCGTTCGCGCCTCATATTCGTGATCCCGAAGGCTTTCGGGGTTGCCCGGCTGGGCGAACATAATGTCAGCCGTCGTCATGAGAGCGGTTTCTCAGTAGTCAGGAAAGATTGGGCCTTGGAAGTCTCCGTTTAAGGCTGGAACATTATCTCAGCCCAGGGGTGCTGACAACTTGTGCCGGACCGACCGATCCGTTGGCTTGCAGCTATTTTGAGCTTCGGTCATCCGCGCATCACTCTTTTGCCATTCCGAGCGGAGCGAACCGGAGTCGAGGAATCTCTCGATGCACGCGACTTCCGCAAAGCCATCCGCGCATCTACTCTTTTGTCATTCCGAGCGGAGCGAAGCGGAGTCGAGGAATCTCTCGATACCCCTGACTTTCGAGAGGCCATTCGCGCATGATGAAACAAGTATTGCTGCGCATAACCGCCGTGTTCACCAAAATAGGTGTCGGAAAATTCGCAGAGTTGCACGGTCGTGACATTTTTCTTCCGCGGAAAATATTCTTGTTTCAAAACCCTCTCAATCCAGACGTCGATCGGAAAAGCGCGCAGGCGTTCGTAAGCAAAGAGCATTACACAGTTAGCGATCTTCGCTCCCACGCCAGGCAATGCGCACAGTTTCTCTCTAAGATCGGCATCGGGCAGACCCGACCATGCTTCAACATTTGCTTTGTCCGAGCTAACGAGTCGCGCAGTCGCAAGCAGATTGCTGGCGCGATAGCCTAGTGCGCATTCGCGCAAATCATTCTCAGACGCTCGGGCAATTCGCCGCGCCGGCGGAAACGCGTAAACCACATGATCACCAACCCTTCGGGGTTCACCAAAGCGACGCCGAAGCGCGAGCGAAATCTGACGAATATGTGCCACCTGTTTCATCGACGAGCAGATGAACGTAGCCAGACACTCCCATTTCGGCTGGCGAATGATCCGCAAACCGCGACAAAATTCGCGCGCGTCGGTCATGATCGGATCGTTGGGAAACGAAGCGCAAATCTCCGCCAGCGGATGATCAAGGGCGAAATAATTCGCGACAAGTCCTGGCAAACTCGACGGCTTAAAGCCGTCGAGTTCTCCCCCGCCATTCCACACAGTTAAATCATTCTCCCGCTGCTCGACGTAAATCGCGCGATCGCCGATCGTTCCCACAAATCCTTTGCCGACCTCTTCCCAATGAAAGACCTGACCGGAATCGAGTGTTTTTTCTAAATCAAAATCCGATGCGGGGATTTCCATGCGGGTGTACCGACAAACGTTCAACGTCCAACGCTCAACGTCCAACATTGAACTTCAGAAAAACTGCTTTGCGTCAGTGAAATATTCTGTCACCTAAGGTCGACATGGACGCCCGACTCGCGATCGACAGTGCGGTTTTACTGCTCTATTTCGTCCTCATTATCGCCGTCGGCCTCTACATGGGCCGGAAGGAGGAAAATCTCAAAGACTTCGCGTTGGGCGGCCGCCGAATTCCGTGGTGGGCAGTGCTCGCATCACTCATCGCCGCCGAGACAACTGCAGCAACTTTCCTCGGAACACCGGGAGAGGGATTCACGTTCCACAACTACACCTATCTGCAACTGGCAATCGGCACCATCTTCGCGCGCATTCTGGTCAGCTACATTTTCATCAAGCCGTACTACGACTACAAAGTCTACTCCATTTACGAATACCTCACGGCGCGCTTTGGCGTGCCGACGAAGAACGCCGCGTCTGCGGTGTTCTTGATTACGCGATTGCTTGCCTCCGGCGCGCGCCTGTATTTCGCCGCCATCGCACTAGCGCTCGCCTACGAAATGATTAGCGGTACTCGGCCGAATCAAACCCAAACGCTGGTAATCTACGTCGGCGCCTGCATAGCGATCGTCATTTTGACCGGCATTTACACAACCCTCGGGGGCATCAAAGCGGTCATTTGGACAGACCTGATTCAAGCCTCGATCATGATCGGTAGCGCGCTGATTGCTCTTGGTTTACTTTATTCTGCGATTCCGGGCGGCTGGCACGAGATCGTGCAGCGTCACGGCGGCTTCGGCGTTTCCGATTTCTTCACGACCGGTTTGGATCCAGCCATGCACGGATGGTCGAAATGGAAAGGTATGTTCGCTATCGATTACACAATTTTTGCCGGTCTGATTGGCTCAACCTTTATGACCATGGGGACGCACGGCACCGATCAGGACATGGTCCAGCGTATGTTGACTGCACCTGACATTCGCCGGAGCCGGCGCTCGTTGATCGTATCAGGCCTTGCCGACATTCCGATTGCGTTCACGTTCCTCAGCATTGGTTTATTGCTCTGGGTTTACTATCAAGCGCATCCCGATCCGAGGCTGCCCAAAACGCCTAACGAGACTTTCTGCCACTTCATCTTGTACGAAATGCCGGTGGGCCTGCGCGGTCTGCTCATTGCCGGCATTTTCGCTACAGCAATGGGCTCGCTCAGCACCGCGCTCAATGCGCTGGCCACGAGTTTCACGCGCGACTGGTACGAGACCTACATCAATCCGGCGTCGACAAACGAACAAAGTCTTCGCGCCGTGCGCTGGGCGACGGTCTGGTTCGCGATTCTGATGATCATCGTCGCATCAATCACTTCCTATCTTGTGATCGTGCATCCCAATGTGCGGATCATCCCAATCGCATTGGGGATTTTCGGCTACACGTATGGCTCGCTGCTCGGGGTCTTCCTTTGCGGAATTTTCACCAAACGCCGTGGCAACGATCTCGGCAATATTATCGCCATGATTATCGGCTTCGTCGTGGTTGCGATTTTGAGCGGTTTGCCTAATGGCATCGCCAGCATCGTCGGTGCCGAGCTTTATACTCAACCGAGTTGGCTGCCGGTGATGAAATTTCCGTGGTGGATCTGCTTCGGCACGATCGTCACGTTCTGCGTGGCGATTTTGTTCCGAACCGGCCGGAGCATCATCCCCCTGGCGCACCTTAACGCCGGTAGCAAAGCCGAAATTGACCGGTCATGAGTTGCTAATTACTTGACCCGTGACGACGATCCTTTATACGCAACATTCAACTATTGAAATCCCATGCCTCACGTCGTCACCGATAAATGTAACGGATGCAAGTTCACTGACTGTGTAGAAGTGTGCCCCGTCGCGTGCTTTTACGAGATGGAGAACCAGGTGGTCATCCACCCGGAGGACTGCATCGATTGCATGGCATGTGTGGACGTATGCCCCGTGCATGCCATCTATGCGGAGGCGGACCTTCCGCCGGAGTTCACGAAAGATATCGAATTCAACGCGACCCAAGCTCACCAGCTAAAGGACTCTGGCGCAGAGGCAATCACAGTGAAAAAGGACCCGTTGCCCGGCGCGAACGAGCGAAAAAAGGCTCTGGGTTATTGACTCCGAAGCTGCCGCTACGATTTCTTATCTTTCTCCAGTTTGAGCGACAACTCACGCAATTGGCGCGAGTCGACTTCTGCCGGTGAACTCGACATCAAGTCGATGCCGCGATTGTTTTTTGGGAAGGCTATTACGTCACGGATGCTTTGTTCGCCGGCGATGAGCATGACCAGCCGATCGAGCCCGAGGGCGATGCCGCCGTGTGGCGGCGCGCCAAGATGCAGCGCACGCAGCAAATGACCAAACTGCGCTTGCCGATTTTCCGGGCTGATGCCGAGTGCCTCGAACATTTTGTCCTGCAACTCCGGTTCGTAGATTCGCATACTGCCGCCCCCGATCTCGACACCATTCAAAACGATGTCGTACGCCTCGGCTCGAACCTCCGGGAATTTTTTCGCTTGAAACAGCGACATGTCCTCCGTTTTCGGTCGCGTAAAGGGATGATGCATGGCGTTCCATTTGTTTTCTTCTGCGCTCCATTCAAACAGTGGAAAATCGGTTACCCATAGAAAATTCCAGATTTCGCGAGCCGGCGTAAATTTTTGCATTTCTGCAATGCGTAACCGCAGTCGCCCAAGCACTTCACAAGCGACTTCCCATCTGTCCGCAGCGAAGAACACGCAGTCGCCCTCCTGGATATTCAGCTTCGATTGTAGCGCTGCCTTTTCACTCTCAAAAAAAAACTTCACGATGGGCGATTTCCATTCGCCGTTCTCAACCTTGATAAAAGCGAGCCCTTTTGCGCCGTGCAACTTAGCAACTTCAGTTAATTCGTCGGCTTGACCGATGGTAATGCCGGCGAAGCCTTTCGCGTTAATCGCTTTTACCACACCGCCTGCATCCAGCGCGCCGCGAAAAACTTTGAAGCTGCTCTCGCGAAAAATTTCTCCGAGATTGACAAGCTCCATCCCAAAACGTCGGTCGGGTTTATCGCTCCCATAGCGATCAACCGCTTCGCGATAGGTGAGCCGGTCAAATGGTGTTTTGATCTCGATGTTGCGCGTCGCTTTGAAGATTGCGGAGAGCATTGCTTCGGTGACCGCGAAAATGTCCTCTGGTGTCACGAACGATGCCTCGATGTCAATCTGGGTAAATTCGGGTTGCCGGTCAGCCCGTAAATCCTCGTCGCGAAAACATTTCGCGATCTGAAAATATTTTTCTACGCCTGCGACCATCAGCAGTTGCTTGTATTGCTGCGGCGCCTGTGGCAGGGCATAGAATTTCCCAGGCGTAATTCGACCTGGCACCAGAAAATCGCGCGCCCCTTCCGGGGTGCTCTTGGAAAGAATCGGAGTCTCAACCTCGACATAACCCTGGCTGTCGAGATAATCCCGCGTCGCTTTCGCCGCGATGTGTCGCAACCTCAGGTTGCGAGCGAACCGCGGACGCCGCAAGTCATAGTATCGATGGGTCATCCGCAAATCTTCGTTGTGCGGATCCGCGTCGAGCGGGAACGGCAAATCGTCCGCCCGATTCAGAATCTGCAGTTCGCTCGGAATGATCTCGATATCGCCCGTAGCGAGGTTTGGATTTTCCGTGCCTGGCAGCCGCGCTGCGACGCGACCTGAAACTTGAATCACGTCTTCGCTGCGCAATGTGTGCGCCTGCTTTGCAAGCTGCGCATTTTCCTCCGGTCGAAACACGATCTGGGTCAGGCCTTCGCGATCGCGGAGATCAATGAAAATTACCCCGCCGTGATCGCGAGTGACATTTACCCAGCCGGCGAGCGCGACTTGTTTGCCGATGTCGCCCTTGCGAAGTGAATTGCAGTCGTGCGTGCGATACATGAGATGCCCAAAAAGTACCGCGTCATTCTGAGCGAAGCGAACAATCTCGCAAGCGATTAGCGACAATTGGATGGGGGAGCGCAGCCTGCCGTGGTCGGCAGCTTGCCAACTACCTAGAGAGCATAGCAAAATACTCCCGCGTGGAACGTTCAGAGGGGTTTTCGGCAAGTTGCCGAAAAGAACAGGTTGGTAGCCTTTGCTCCCCAGAACTCCGCAAACTAGCGCAGGATAGATTCTACGCGTGAGATAAAATCGTCTTTTGGCAGGAGTTCCTGCTCCGCCGTCGCCATGTTCTTGATTTTGATCTGCGGCCATTCATCTCCAAACAACACTGCAACGCGCGCGCCAAGTTGCTCGGCAGCCTGGAATTGCTTGCCGACCTTTTCGCTTGTGAGCGGATAATCCACGCGATAGCCGCGGTCGCGAAATTGTTGAATTTGCGCAAGGGCGTCGGCGCGGCGCTGTTCCTTTGCGATAACAACGTAGATGTCGATCTTCCGGCCGTTCGCTATTGCATCCTCCAATTTCCGACGCACATGAGCTGTTTCATTGATTAGCTCCCCGAGCACGACGTCGCCCATTGCGAAACCGAGTGCCGGCATTGAGACCGCGCCATCACTCAGTTGAGCGATCAGGTTGTTGTAACGACCCCCACCGGCTATGGCGCGGAATTTGCCCGCGCGGTCGAACACCTCAAATACGATGCCGGTGTAATAGGCCAGTCCACGCACAATGCCCATATCGATCGCCACGTAATCGGCAAGTCCCCGCTCGCGAAGGCCATCAACAAGTCGATCGAGCTTCCGGCTCTTCCCGCCGCTCTTTAGAACTGAAAAGATTGGGTCGGCGAGTTTGCCAAGTTTCTCTGCTGTTTTCTCGCGCGGTTCACGTCCGGATTTATCGATGGCCTGTAATAGTTCGTCCCACCGGTCCGGCGAGACATCTTTTCCGCGCAAAAAATCGGTCCAGAAATCGCGATCGCTAATGCGCACGACAAAATCTTTTTCGGTGAACCCAAACGCGCGCAGGATATCGATGCAGAGCGCTACCAGCTCGATGTCGGCAGTAAGAGTCGCTTCCCCGATAATATCGCAATTGAGCTGGAAATGCTCGCGGAGACGGCCGCGCTGCTGCTTTTCGTATCGAAAGAACTGGCCGATCGAAAACCACTTAAGCGGTTTCTTAAACTCGCGTTCATGTGCCGCAATCACGCGAGCAAGCGTGGGGGTGAGCTCGGGGCGCAGTGCGATTTTGCGTTCGCCTTTATCGGTAAAATTGAAAAGTTGATCTACGATTTCTGCGCCGCTCTTTTTTTTGTACAGCTCAGTCGGTTCGAGAACGGGGCCCTCCCATTCAATAAAGCCGTAGCGCCGGGCGACTTCGCGCCAGCGAGCAAAGATGTAGTTGCGCACCGCACAGTCGTCGGGCAAGAAATCGCGAAAACCGGGTAAAGCCTGCATAAACGCCACGTTATTTTACCTTGTTGCAACAAAAGGGCTTACGCCCACGAATGCGACCACGCGAGGCGGAATTTACGATATCAGGGCATAACTGAAGGAGCTCCGGCACGAAGTGACCGGAGAGATAGGCAATGGAGAACATCCATTCAATCAAAGCAGAGGGACAAATATGAAACAAACGAGATTAGTGAAAATGTTAGCGCTCGGAGTGGCTTGTGGGACTGCAGTG
>JBKOYG010000054.1:0-49140 GCA_046725285.1 Verrucomicrobiota bacterium | reverse complement strand
TTTTGCCACGCTGGGGAACACGGGGACCGGCACGTCATCAGCGCGTTCCGCGAGAAAAGATGAGCAAACTCCTTGCCGCAGGCGACCGTGGCTTTCGTAACGAACGACATCGACGATAAAGTGAACCTGGTCGGGGTACGCTCTTAAGCTCGAGGCCACTGAATAAAGTCGGGGCTGCAATTTCGTTAGTAACCCCACAAGCTCTTCCGGCCTGAAACGAGCAGAAGGATGTTCGATGAGGAAGTCGATCACTTCCATCCCCCAGAGATACGTCTCAAGGTCCTGTTTGCGATTTGGAGCGAGAAGATACTTCAATGTAGGCGCAGCGGAGGCTCGCTCGGCAATTGCCTTCAAAAACTTCGGCGTCGGCTGCGTGACGCTATAATCGCGCAGTAGCGCTTCGCGCAATGTCGTTGCTTCCCCTTTCGGTCGCGGGACTTTTTCATCGCCGGTGGCGCCGAGCGTATGGATGATTTCAGCGACCAGCTCTGGGTCGTTGCTTGGATAGACCGCCAATGAATCGCCCACTTCAAAGCTCAAACCCCAACCGGTTAGATCGAGTTCCAAATGACGCGTGTCCTTCGCAGATTCCGGACCGCTGAGACGACGATTAACGAGCATGCGAGCGGGAAACGGGTTTGCCCGTGAGTAGCGTGGAGGAGCAGCGGCAGCGGGAGCAATAGCAGTGGCTTCAGTCATGGAAACCTTTTAGCGGCGATCTGTTACCATCGCAAATTTCATCCGTCGTTTCCGATTGCGAGCGTAGGACAAGCATCCATCGCGCGCTGCGCAGCATCTGCTTCTTCTGGCGTTTCGGGTTGTTTGAAGAAATGCACAGCAGTTTCGTCGCGGTTGTAAGTGATGAGACTTGGTGCTTCCTCGAGACACATCCGGCATAGCGCGCAGCTCGTATCTACATACCACTGTCCCGGGACATTCTCGGGCTGTTTGCTCAGTTTGTCCGCCACGATCCAAGTAAACTCAGGGGAGTTGGGAAAAATCGAGTAGCAATTTCATTGCGCGCGACGAGCGATACTGGGAGATCCTCTGGTGCGACGGGTAGTTTTGGGTGCTGCCGCCGCAAGCGCAATTGCGAAATCCACCTGTCGTTTGAAGGCGTCAACGCGGGCAACAAACACGGATAACTCGTCGCCGACGCTAAAACGTTTGCGCGACCGTCTCCCGATGAGCTGCCGCCGAGCCGGGTCAAACAAATAAAAGTCGTCCATTAACGAAGAGATGTGAACCAACCCGGTCACGAGAGCATCCGGCAGTTCCACCATCAACCCGTAGTTACGGACATCGACAATAGTGGCGCGAAAAATCTGAGGATTGCGTGCATCGAGCTGCTGCTGGAAAAATTCCAGTTTCTTCATCTGGATCGCGTCAACTTCCGCATCGGCTGCGGTTCGTTCGGTAGCTGAAATGTGCTCGGCGATCGAAGCGATCTGGGCCATCTCGGGGTGGTAGGGCGCGCTCGCCGAGCGCGTCGGACGGCCTCCCGCGTCTGCGGGATCCCTACCCAGTGCGCGATGGACAACCAAATCGGCGTAACGCCGAATGGGACTGGTGAAATGTAAGTAATTTGCCTTGGCCAATCCGTAATGGCCGAGCGGCTGCGGAGAGTAACGGGCGCGTTTCAAACTTTTAAGCAAAGCGACCTTGAGTGCTTGCTCTTCCGGTTTTCCACGAACTGACGCCAGCAATCGCTGCAGTTCAGCGCGATGAGTCAGGTCGCCAACCCTGTAATTAAAGCCGAGAACGAACTCGCGATACTCCGCCAATTTTTCCGGGTCTGGATTTTCGTGGACCCGATAGATGGTTGGGATCGCGCGCTTTTTCAGTTGGCGCGCAACGGCTTCGTTGGCAGCCAGCATGAATTCTTCGATCAACTGGTGCGATTCATCGTTCTCCACGCGCTCCAATTTTATGGGACGCCCCTCTTTATCGACCCAGACTTTTACCTCCGGAAAATCGAGGTCCAGGGCACGGTGCTCGAATCGCTTTCGTCGCAACAACGCGGCAAGTTCCCAGGCAAGGTGCAACCGTTCGCCCAACTGATCGCTGGGTGGCGCGGTCAAAATCGCGTAAGCCTGTTTGTACGTGAGCCGATGTGCACTTCGAATCACGCTGTGTGCAAATCGCGCGCTTTTTGCCGCTCCACGCTTGTCGAAATGAATAAATACTGAATGCGTGAGCCTATCGACGCCAGGATTGAGGCTGCAGACGCCATTGCTCAATCGCTCCGGCAACATCGGGATCACGCGGTCCGGTAGATAAACGCTGTTTCCGCGTCGGCGTGCTTCTCGATCTAGCGGGCTGTCAGGCTCTACGTAAGCGGCGACATCAGCTATATGTACGCCGAGGCGCCAGCCGCTGCTGATTTTTTCCACGTGAATTGCGTCGTCGAAATCGCGCGCGTCGTCGGGATCGATGGTGACGATAAATTCTTCGCGCAAATCTTCCCGTCCGTCGATTTGCCGCGCATCAATTGTCTCAGGAACTCCCTTCGCCTGGTCCAGAACATCCCTGGGAAATTCTGTTGGCAGATGATATTTCCGGATGATCGACAGCATGTCGATTCCCGGAGCCGACGCCGGACCGAGCACCTCGATGATTTCGCCTTCGGGATTAACGTGGCGCGATTCCCAGGCTTCCAGGCGAACCACAACTTTATCGCCAACTGTAGCCACTTGCCTGTGGCCAGTCGGGGGACGGCCCACAGGGCCGTGGCTACAGACATTTGAGCCCACATAAACGTCGTGCACGATGCGGGGATCATCCGGGACCACATAATAAAAGTTCCGCGAGCGTTGGAGAGTGCCGACAATCGTATCGTGAGTGCGTTGCAGAATCCGGATCACGCGGCCCTCGCGTCGCCCTTTGACGCGTCCATAGGGTTCGTCCCGCGATATGCGCGCGACCACACGGTCGCCATGCATCGCTGTTCCAATGTTTTCCGCCGCGATGAAAATGTCCGATTGTCCCGGCACTTCTGAAGCGAGAAAACCGTAGCCGGCTTGGTGAATCGACAGCTTGCCAGTTACCAGGTCAGCCTCGGCCGGCAGAACATACCGGTTCTTCCGGATGCGCGCGATCTCGCCTGCGCGCTCGAGCTCGCGCAAGATTTTCCGCAACGTTACTCGTTCGGCCCCCGTCAATCCGAGCTCGCGGGCGATGTCGATCTTGTTGAGCGGCCGGTAATCTTTCCGCGCCAGCAGCCCCAGAATTTGTTTTCGAATGTTACGTCCGTTCAAAGCCATCTAAGCGAAACAATAGCGCCAGGTTCGTCGATTTAATGCGTTTTCAATGCGAGGTCGAATTATGCCAAGAGTGATTGTTGCCGGCGCATTGGCAATCGCCGTGGCGATGGTCTCATTTGGCGCAGGAGGAGCAAAGATGAAGATCACGAGTTCTGCTTTTCAAGACGGTGGGAATGTTCCATCCAAGTTCACATGTGACGGCGGCGACACCAGCCCGCCCTTGCAGATTGCGGAGGTTCCTTCCGGCGCGAAAAGCCTGGCCTTGGTCGTAGATGACCCGGATGCGCCGAGCGGACTCTTTACGCATTGGATGGTTTGGAACATCTCTCCGCAGACCAACACGATAGCAGAGGGAAGCACGCCCAAAGGCGTCCACGGAACAAATGACTTCGGCAAATCCGGTTACGGTGGACCGTGCCCGCCCTCTGGCACGCATCGCTATTACTTCAAGATTTTCGCGCTTGATCGCGAGCTGGATTTGCCCTCCGGCGCGAAACGGGGTCAGTTGGACGCCGCAATGAAAGGGCACGTTGTTGCGCAAGGGGAATTGATGGGACGCTATTCTCGAAAAAAATAACTGTAGCGGCGGTCTGCGACCGGCGGGATGAACGCGGCGTTCAGCCCGATGGTGGCGGCGGAACTGACATGTGCTCATGCACCACCAGCCATTCTTTTCCGCGCTTCTCCAGCACGGCTGTGTAGCGCCCTTCCAAGTGTTCGGTGCCGCCGTCCTTCCTGACCAGATCCCCGCGCCAGGTGCCCGTCGCCCATGCGAGCTTTCCCAGGCGATGAACACGCAAGTCGTCATTTAAGGTAAACGTTCCGGATTTGTAAGGCGCGAACGCTCCAGGTACGCCTGCCGTGTATTCTGACCAACTGGTGTACTTCATGGGCGCGATATCAAAGAATACCAAGTCGGCATCTTTGGCGTAAAACGGCGCTGCTTTGGCCGGATCCAAGTTTGACCAGGCGGCGTAGAGCCGCTGCAGTGTATCACGTACCTCCGCATCACTTGCGTCAGAACCGGCGGCTATGTTCTGGGCCACCACAAGTGCAGCCAAGAGTAAGACTGCTCGTGCGATTGCGGTCAGTCGCATTTTCACGCGATCCTCCCAATTCAACGCGCAGAATAGGGGATCCGAACCGGGGCTGTCAATCCAACGGTCTGCACGCTTAGCGACCTTGTTAAGGCTATGCTGGTACTGGCTGTCGCTGCTTTAGCGTACAATCTCGGCATTGGCTGTCGGAAGACCGCTGCCTTAGAGTGCCGCTACCGCCTCGAATAAACCACTGTGTGTGATAGTCTCATCCATGATGCGTGGGAGACTTTGGAAAATCGGCGACCGCATCTTCGATCTCTCGCGGCAGGGCCTGATCATGGGCGTATTGAATGTCACTCCGGATTCATTCTTCGATGGCGGTAAATTTTTTGCGGTAGATCAGGCCGTGGAGCGCGGTCTGAGGATGGCAGCGGAAGGTGCGCACATCGTTGATGTCGGCGGCGAATCCACGCGACCGGGCGCCGAAGCTGTCACCGTACAGGAAGAACTGCGCCGCGTGATTCCGGTGGTCGAACAATTGCGCAGAAAAAGCGAAGTCATTATTTCGATTGATACGTCGAAGGCGGAAGTTGCGCGCGCGGCGATTCGAGCGGGAGCTTCGATTGTGAACGACGTCACCGGAGGGCGAGGCGACGAGGAAATGATGGCGCTGATTGCCGAAACCAAATCGGCTTTCATTATCATGCATATGCAGGGAACTCCGCAGACGATGCAGATCGCGCCGCGATATACGAACGTTGTCTTAGAAATTTCTGATTTTTTTCGACAACAATATGCGCGCGCCATAGTTTATAGTATTGACCCCATGGCGATTGCGTTTGATCCGGGCATTGGTTTCGGGAAAACGCTTGAGCACAATCTCGAGTTGCTCGCGCAGCTCGAGTGGCTCCGCGCGTATGATCGACCAATTGTGATTGGCGTTTCCCGAAAATCTTTTCTGGGCAAACTGATCAATTCGGCGCAGGTCAGCGATCGGTTGGCGCCTGCGGTGGCGTTGACTTCGCTCCTGCGTGCGCGCGGCGCAGACGTTCTCCGGGTTCATGATGTCAAAGAAAACGCAAATGCCTTAAAGGTAACGGAAGCAATTCTTCAGAGGGAAAAATGATCCATCAGCTCATCGATCTTTGGTTCCGAGGATGGCGCAGTCTGGTTGAAATCCTTCTGCTGAGCGTGGCGATCTATTATGGTTACCTTTATTTTCGGGGAACGCGCGGCGCGAAAGTGCTCACCGGGTTGGCGATTGTCTTTTTGACGCTCACCCTGATTTCGACGCTGCTCAATTTGGTTGTAATCGGCTGGATCGTACGAAGCTTCTCGGTTTTCCTAGCGGTCGCTCTGGTAGTGATTTTTCAGCCGGAGCTAAGACGTGGACTGGCCGCTCTTGGTGGACATCCCATTTTCTCGTTGACCAGCGAGAAGCGGGAAACGGTCCATGACCTGGCCGAAGCAGTTATGCAACTGGCAAATAAGCAGTTCGGCGCGCTTATCGCGATCGAGCGCGATACGTCGATTCGCGTTTACGAGGAAACGGGCGTGACGATCGACGGAGATTTTTCCGTCGAGCTCATCCTGACCATTTTTCATCCAAAGGCCGCGCTGCACGATGGCGGAGTGATCATTCGCAACGGACGCGTCGCAGCTGCGGCCTGCATTTTTCCGGTGAGCCAGCGTGAAACGCTCGATCGAAGCCTGGGATTACGCCATCGCGCCGGGCTGGGGATTACTGAGGAATCGGACGCCGTGGCGGTAGTGGTCTCCGAAGAGACGGGCGGTATTTCCATTTGTCATCGGCGTCGAATTGAGCGCAATTTCACTCCGGAGACATTTCGCCAACGAATCGCGGAGATTTTGTTGCACAGCAAATATGAAGACACTGATTCTGAAAAACTGGCGCGCGAAGTTGATCTCTCTCCTGCTCGCGACGACGCTTTGGTACCTGATCAAAAAGAACGTAGCGACGACGCCCTCGCCGTCTGAGAGGCCGTCCCCGGCGCCCATTACGGAAACGCGCTGAAGCAATTTAGCGCAAAAATCGCGATAGATTTTCTTCTTCCCACCGACGGGCACGCCGGTACCCTCGAAATGCGCGCTCTCGACGATTGAATTCTTCCGTGTGAACCCGCCGGCGACCGCGGGAAAGTGCCTTATCGGGCACGACTGAGTGCAGCATCTCGTGATAAAGCACGTAGCGCAGAAACCAGGCTGGCACGAACGGCTGATCCAGCGCCCGATTGATTCGAATAACGCGGTCCTGCTCCTGAATTGTGCCAAAAATGAAGTACTCCTTGGGACGGTGCTTTCGCCGGCGACCCCACATCACTTTGTAACCACGAATACGCCCGCGAAAATACCGCTTGTTCAAGTCGTCAAAGATGGGGCGCAGATCAAAATGCGCCCCCTCGTGGAGCAGATTCAACTGCCGTTGCATCGGCAATTTAGGGTGCGCGAGCTTTCGCTTCGTCTTTTTCTTCGTCTTCTTATTCTTAGGCATTTTGCTCGTCCCTCCCGAAAAACGGACAAAAGTGGAGACTAATTTAGTGGCCCTCAAATCTTGAGACAAGTGAAGCGCAAATATTTGCATTAAATTTCTTAACCACATGAAATCCAATAAGTTATGCGGACAGCTCCCATAACCAATAAGCTGGCCACGTAATTGCTACATCATCTGGCCTTTAAGCGAAAAATCGTCCGCAGTTTGATCGCCCCTGCTCAGCTCTTGCTGCAGTCCTGATTAAAGCTGGTGAAATCGTTTAAGTTGCCCTAACCAGCAATATACGTCGAACAAGCCCCTAAGTTTTTGCGAAGATTGCAATGCACGTATAATTGTTCTCACTTCCTGTGGATGTGCAGAAGATTTAATCAGTTGCAAATGAGATGACCCCGTTTCTTCGAAAGTTGCTCGGCCAAAACTGGCTTCTGCTGCTGACTATGCTAGCTCTCGCCGTCTTCGGGGTCGTGGCGATTTACAGCGCCACTTCCACGCGCACAGACTCGTACGCAGCGGACTTCTGGCGAAAGCAGGCAAACTGGGTGGTCGTGGGCATCTTTGCGTTCATGCTAACGAGTTTGATTCATTACCGCTGGATTCGCTGGGGCGCGCTGCCGATGTATCTGGCCGGTATCGTCTTTCTGATCATGACGAAATTTATGGGAACCAAGGTCTACGGCGCGCGCAGTTGGCTGCATTTGGGCCCGCTCAATTTTCAGCCCGCGCAGCTTGCGGTTGTCGCTGGGATCATGGTTCTGGCGCTGTTCCTGACGCAATTTCGCGAGATGCATCCGATGCTGCGGTTAATGCTCTGCGGAGCGATTGCCGCAGCACCATGCTTGCTCATCCTAATGCAACCCGATTTGGGGGAGGTTATCATTTGGGTGCCGGTCCTGCTGGCACTACTATTCGTCGGTGGCCTTCCGCTGAGGTACTTGATTTGCGTAATTCTCATCGGAGTTGCCTTTATCCCCATCGCTATCAATTTCGGTCTAAAACCGTATCAGCAACAGCGAATCACCGCGTTTACGCATCCCGACATCGACAAGCAAGGCTCCGCGTGGGCGATCAATCAATCTCTCATCGCCATCGGCTCAGGCGGTTGGTCGGGCAAAGGCTTTAAGGCACCAAACACACAGATCGAGCTTGGGTTCCTTCCCGCCACTGCCGTGCACAACGACTACATTTTCTCCGCCATCGGTGAGCAATGGGGATTCATTGGAGGAATGTTTCTTATCGGAGGGTTCGCTTTGCTTCTGATGACGTGTCTCTTTGTCGCGTTTCTCGCAGGCGATCAATTGGGACTGCTTCTGGTCATCGGGATCACGGCGCTCATCTTCACGCATATTTTCCAAAACATGGGGATGACGATTGCTCTGCTCCCCATCACGGGTGTGCCATTGCCATTGATCAGTTACAGCGGTTCCTTTGTGCTGATGATCATGTTTGGTCTCGGCCTCGTGAACAGCGTTTGGATCCACCGAAAAATTCCTGCGTAAGAGGCTTGTGGCTTGTAGCCTGGAGAGGAAGCTGTCAGCTTCCTCTACGGATCAGCTAAAACATCTGCTGACACATGGAAGCCGATTACAAGGTCAAGCTGGAGGTTTTCGAGGGACCGCTGGATCTGCTGCTTTACCTGATCAAGCAGGATGAGATCGACATTCATGACATTTCGCTTGAACGCATCACTCGTCAGTACCTCGAATATCTTCAAGCGTTCAAAGAGTTGAACATCGAGCTTGCTGGCGAATTTATCGTCATGGCAGCAAACCTCATTTACCTGAAAAGCCGCAGCTTGCTGCCAATTGATCAACAGCCGCCTGAAGAAGACGCCGGCAAAGATGATCCCCGCTGGGATCTAATCCGGCAGTTGATCGAGTACAAAAAATTCAAGGAAGCGGCAGCGGAACTTCATCTGCGGGAGCTGGAACAGGAGCGTATTTTTGCGCGAGAAGGCAGCGTATCGTCGCTCTTACAAGAACCGCTGCGTCTGGAAGAGGTTGGAATCTTTCAGTTGATTAACGCATTCCAGACGGCGATCAAACGGATCGAGGCACGACAGGACGTGCAGGAAATTTTTGCCGAGCGCTTTAGCGTTTCGGAGAAGATTGACACTATTTTGCAACGGGTCGCGAACGGCGCGCGGCTACGTTTTTCCGATTTGTTTGGGGCTGCCGTATCGCGAGTGGAAGTCGTAGTAACTTTTCTTGCGCTCTTGGAGCTGATTCGTCTCAAACAAGTCCGCGCCCTCCAGAAAAACATGTTTGAAGAAATTGAAATCGCAGCTGCGTAGAAAAATCCCAAGCACCAATTTCCAAACTCCAGAGAAGCTCCAATCGTCGAACCACGGAAAGCGGGGGCGTTGTGTTTGAAGCTTGGAGCTTGAAGTTTCGCCGGGTATTGGGGTTTGGGGGTTGGAACTTTTGCTAACATGCCGCGAATTTTGATCGCTGGCTGCGGTTATGTCGGTCAAGCGACCGCAGATTTATTCCATGCCGCAGGCTGGGACGTGGAAGGCTGGACTGCCTCTGAGAAATCAGCAGCGGCCCTATCCGCCAAACCGTATCCTATCCGCCAGATTAATATTTCAAACTGCGATCAGGTCGCCCAGCGCCCCGGAACATTCGATGTTGTCGTTCACTGCGCGAGTTCGCGAGGAGGCGGAGTCGAGTCTTACCGGCAAATCTATTTGAATGGCACACGCAATCTGCTCGATCGATTCGAAAAGATGCTCTTTACCAGTAGCACCAGCGTTTACGGGCAACGCGATGGCTCATGGGTGACCGAAGAAAGCGAGACCAAGCCTGCTCGCGAGACGGGTCGAGTTCTGCTTGAAACGGAGAAGCTAGTGCTCGACCGCGGTGGTACGGTCGCACGACTCGCCGGAATCTACGGTCCAGGCAGGTCGGCGTTGCTGAGCAAATTTCTAGGCGGCACAGCGGTGATCGATCCGGAAAACGATCGCTTCGTTAATCAAGTGCATCGCGATGATATTGCGTCCGCATTTTTCCTCCTGGTGAGTCAGGAATGGCAGCGAGGTCAGATTTACAATGTGGTTGATGATCAACCGATGCTGCAAAGTGATTGCTATCGTTGGTTGGCGCAGAGACTTCATCGCCCAATGCCACCCATTGGAAAGCCCAAGGGACAACGTAAACGCGGTGATAGCAACAAGCGTGTGAGCAATGCGAAACTGCGGAGGCTCAGCTGGACTCTCCAGTACCCTACGTTCGCCGACGCAATGGAAAAAAGCATCCTGCCTGGCCTGTCTGAATTTGATGTGCCGTTGGGCTCTAGGCGTTAAGAGTTTGCGCTTGAACCGCACCCTCAGGGAATGGGGTGAGCGAGGCGTTGCCCATAACTTATCGGGCGGTTACGGGCAGTTCCTGTGCGCTAACGGCCTGCCATTTGCCATCGCGATACGCGAAGACATCTGTAAACAGTGTCTTGCGCTCGCCATGCTCGGTCGTTTCGATCACGGCGCCATTCACTATGCCCGCCTCGCCGTAAACCCTTACGTGTAGATCTTCAAAACGCTTCTCCGGACGTTGGCCACTCGCAGGATGTTCGCGTATAAACTGAAGGTGTTGGGCCTTTGTGATGATTGCCCCCGGAACGACGTGCAGAAAATCAGGTGCGAGGATACCTTCGAGAGCCACAGGATCGTTCTCCACCTGTAGCCACCGATTTTCCAAGGCTAACAACTCCCGTTTCGACTCCTCAGCAGATTTTGGCGCCCGGCTGACCTGACATGAGAGAAGGGCCAAAGGAAGAAGCGCAGACCCGATCACGCGATCCCACGATCTCATAGTGAAAGATGTTTGACTTTGCGCTACGCGAACCGGTCCGCAAGTGCTGTCACAGCCAGCCACTCGATTGCGACCCGGTTTCGGTTCGACTTCGACCAAGCCTAGGTAGCTTGGGCGGCTTCTGTGGCTGCGAGGTCGGCCGCGCGATGATTTTCGCGGCGTTCACCAAAAAGCTGGCGAATCACCTCTTCCACGGGTACTTCCTGAACATTGATGTCGCTCACGTCGCAGGCTTCGAGCAGTTCGCGGCAGGTCTCGGTAACTTTCGCGCGCGGAACTTTCAACTGCACTGACACAGGCGTTTGTTCCGTCACTTCACCGAAGGCAGAAAGATCGCGTTGCGCCTCCTTTTCAAAGGTAAGACTCAGAATCTTGTATCCTGAAAAGCGATCGACGATTTCATCCAGCGGCCCATCGAAAAAGATTTTACCGTGATCGATCACCAGGACGCGATGGCACAGCTCTTCGATATCCTGCATGTAATGGCTGGTCAGCAACGTGACGATATGATGTTCCTCATTGTAAATACGCAGAAATTCTCGGACCCGTTTTTGACTGACCACGTCCAGCCCGATTGTTGGTTCGTCGAGAAAAAGCACGCGTGGCTCGTGAATGAGCGCAGAAATCAGCTCCATTTTCATCCGCTCGCCTAACGAGAGCTCACGGACCATCACATTCATTTTGTCCCGCACTTCCAAGAGCTCCGATAATCCGTCCACGACCTTTTTGAACCGTACACGATCAATTCCATAAATGGCGCGATTGAGTTCGAGGGATTCTTGCGCAGGCAGATCCCACCAAAGAGCATTTTTTTGTCCCATGAGCAGACTGAATTGCCTTTTCATCTCATTTCGCCGTTCCCACGGAACGAAGCCGAGCACGCGCGCATCGCCGGACGTTGGGTTCAACAGACCGGAAAGCATCTTGAGGACTGTGGTCTTGCCCGCGCCGTTCGGGCCCAGAAAACCGACCAACTCGCCTTCTTCAATGTTAAAGGAAACGTGGTCGGCCGCCCGCGTTTCATTGTAACGGCGTTTCACCAGGCCTTTGATCGATCCCCAAAGTCCGCGCTCCTTCCGGTAGGTGCGATAAACCTTGGTCAGACCTGAAGTTTCAATCACGGGCATAAGTGACGGGAATAATGATTTTTTAAATAGGAAGCTACCCTCGATTCGTTTGAGGAAAAATGGCGCGCAGCGCGGAAGGCTTTTCTATTATATCTCGAACTTAATTCACTCTGCGCCAGACGACGTCCTCGTTGTTTCGGCGATCGATGAGCGCGTCCACTTTTCCATTATCCGCGTAGCGAAATAAGATGCGGCCTTCCACGCCTTTGCGGAAAAAGATTTCGGATCCCTCAGGCAGAAGTTGTTCGCGTTTTCCGTTACGTTCGACATATAAACTTTCGCCTTCAGAAAAAATCCGCCTGGTTTGACCGGGCGCCAGCTCGTAGGTGCCGCCGAAATCCGCGAATTTTTTCGGATCGACCCTGCCTGAAGCGGGATCTTCATAGTAACGCATTGCCTGGCTGGAGGCGATTTGCCAGGCGCCGTGGCGTCGCAGCCAGGTATCAGTTACGTGATAACGAGCGGTGAGCTTCTGGCCAAAGATGGTTTCGGTTTCGTCAAGATCGTAACTTAGAATGGCGGTGTCACCGTGAATTATGCTTTGGGATTTCGCGATCTTGATCGCGCCCGAATAACCTTTCGGCAGCGGCGTGATATCCGCGACCAGTTGCGTCTTGTTAAAGTTGCGACCCTTTTCATCGGCGAAGATGCAATCGTCGGCGAAGTATTTTTGCCACGGCTCTTTATTGCCTGGTACGACCGCGTCGAAAAGTTCCTGGGTGCGGCGAACAAGTTCCTCCTGTGTTATCGCTGCAGGATCTCCGCCAATTGCCCGCTGCGGGATAAAGAAAAAGAAGACGAGAGGGAAAATCAGAATCAGTGGTCGAATCTTCATGCTGGTAACTTGTCCACTTGCTCACCGATAACCAACGGAAATGTGCAAGACCGCGCGGCCTGTTTCTGTCATCCTGAGCGGAGCGCAGCGGAGTCGAAGGATCTCTCGTTAACTGCATAGCGCACACGCAAACGTCGCTAGTGTGATCGAGGACAGCTGTGAGATCCCTCGGGATGACCCCCTCTGGAAATTCGAATGCGCGCGGTATGTTCGCTCAGCCCTTACAAAACATCATCCAGACAGCTGAGCAGATGGGCGACTGTCTCTTCGGTTTCGTCGCCCATGTTGGAAAGGCGAAAGGTTTTGCCTCGAATCTTGCCGTAGCCGGGATCGATCACCAGATGATGTTTTTCGCGCAGCTTTCTCGCCAACTCTAGCACGTCTATCCCCTTGTTGTTCTTCACGCAGGTAAGCGTTCTTGAGCGAAACCCTTCCTCGGCGAAGAATTCGAAGCTTGCGCGGCGGACCCAGTCATGCACGAGGGCATTGGTACGCGCATGACGAGCAAAGCGCGCATCGAGGCCTTCGTCGAAAATCTCGTCCAGCTTCGATTGCAGCGCGTGCATGTGCGCAATGCTCGGGGTGCTCGGTGTCATCCATTCTGCTTGTTGCTTCTTGAACTCAAGAAAATCAAAGTAAAAGCCGCGGTTCGGGATTTTTGCCGCGCGAGCCAATGCTTTCTCCGAAACGGAGAACAATGCAAAACCCGGCGGCAACGCCAGCGCTTTTTGCGCGCCGGTAAGCATGACGTCGATGCCAAGCGCGTCCATGTCGATCTTGACTCCCGAGAATGAGGAAACCGTATCCAGGACGAGCGCCACATCGGGATACTTGGCGAGGGTGCAGCAGATTTCCGGGAGAGGATTCATCACCCCTGTTGAAGTCTCGTTGTGGACAAGAGTGACGGTATCGAATTTTCCCGTGGCCAATTGCGTATCAATCGCCTTCTGATCGATATGTTTGCCCCAGTCGACCTGGAGCGGTTCAGCGTTTTTTCCGCAGCGCTTTGCAACATCGGACCATTTGTCCGAGAACGCGCCGCACATGCAGCAGAGCACGCCGCGATCGACCAGGTTCCGGATCGACGCTTCCATTACGCCCCATGCTGAAGAAGTGGAAAGGAACACTGGCTGCTTTGTTCCGAAGAGAGTCTGGAGGCCTGGGTGAATCGCGCGGTAAAGATTCTTAAAATCTTCGCCGCGATGCCCGATCATCGGACGGGAAAATGCCGCCCAGGTTTTCTCCGACACTTCAACGGGACCGGGAATGAAAAGCTTGTCGTGCGGAATCACGGCAGAACGTTCAACGCTCAACGTCCAACGTTCAATGTCCAAATTTCGTTATGCGCAGAGGCGTACATCGCCATCCAGAATTGCTGTCATGAGTTCATGGCGTACAGTTAGCCAATTTCCAACCTCGCTGGGAGACAGAGCGATCGGCTGTGAATGCAAAAATTGTTTGAGAATGTCCGAGCCTAACGAGAGAGAAAGCAATTCGCGCCACCAAAAAGGGCAACTCGCTCCCGACAAGATCGGAACGGAGATTCTCGCGAATGAGCGCACGTTCCTGGCCTGGGTTCGGACAAGCATTGCGGTAATGAGCTTGGGATTCGTGATCGCAAGGTTCAGTCTCTGGATGCGCGAATTCGCAACGCGAGTAAATCCACAGATGCCAATGCGCGGATCCGGGCTCTCCGCGCCTCTGGGCGAGTGCATGATCGGCGCCGGCGCGTTGAATCACGGTGTTCGCCGCTTGGCGTTACCATGTGATTCACCGCACGATTCGCCGCGGCGAAATCCAAGCCGACCCGCAAATGGTCACCGCTATCACTGCGATTGTGCTGCTGGCTGCGGTAGCAGTGATCGTTTACATGCTGGCTTCGGCAGGATCGGGCTGAGAAGCAAAACACTTTCATACGGAAGCACCGACTTGATCGCACAAAGCGGTGTGTTCTACTTCCCGCGTGAGAGTAAGCCTTCGTGGCATCGCATGCCTGGTTGCGGCCGGCGCTTTGGTTACTCGCGCTGAATCGCCAAGCTACTTGGTCTTTGTCAGCAATGAGCGGTCTGGTGATGTCACTGTGATTGACGGCGCCACTGACGCGGTCGTCGCGACTTTTAAAGCGGGCAAGAGACCGCGCGGGATTCACGCAGCGCCGGATGGAAGGCGACTCTTTGTGACATTGAGCGGTTCACCGCGGATGGCGCCAGGCCTGGACGAAAATCGCGCGCCAGCAGACAAGACTGCCGACGGGCTTGGTGTAATCGATCCACTTCAGCACAGGTTAATTGATCGCTGGCATGTCGGGTCGGACCCGGAACAATGTGCGATAAGCAAGGACGGAAGATTCGCCTTTATCGCGAATGAAGACGATGCGAGCGCTTTGATTGTTGATCTCGGCTCCGGGCAATCTCGTGGAAAAGTGAAAGTGTCGGAGGAACCGGAAGGCGTTGGTGTCAATCCGCAGAACGGCGAAGTCTACGTCACCTGCGAAGAGAAAGGCGAGGTGTTCGCAATCGATCCCGATCAACAGCGCGTAATCGCAAAGATCGACACAGGCGGGCGGCCGCGGTCGATTGCATTTCTGCCGGATGGCTCGCGCGCTTACGTCGCTTGCGAGAACGGCGGCTACATTGCCGTTACCGACGCTACGTCGCACAAGTTGCTGTCGAAAATCCAATTGCCAATAGGCTCGCTGCCGATGGGCACCGCTATCTCCAAGGATGGGAAAGAACTTTATGTGTCAACAGGACGCGGAAATACCGTTGCAGTTATCGATACTGCGAAAAACACATTAGTAACGACAATTCCCGTCGGAAATCGTTCCTGGGGAATCGCACTCGACCCCAGCGGATCGAAACTCTACACGGCAAACGGCGCATCGAACGATGTCTCAGTCGTCGATGTGAAATCGCGCAAAGAATTACGACGCATCAAAGTCGGCGATTGCCCGTGGGGGGTCGCGACTATTTCTAAATAGGGCGTGACGACTGGGAAGGCGTCACTCCTTGATAAATTACCCACCGACGTAATTCGGATATCGCTCGTGGAGCTCGCGTGACAGCCGGTCTGCCTCCTCGGTTTTGCCTGCTTGCCGATATGCCAGCGCCGCCTTGTCCAGCGCGCGGGGAGTGATGGCCGGATCATCATAAAGTAAAGCGACTCCTTTAAAGGCTTTGCCGGCATCATCGAAATTTCCGCGTTCCAATTGCACTTCGCCCGCCAGCAAGCGCGCTTCCGCGTTTACGCGTCCCTCCGGTTGCAGCGCCATGATCTCTTCAGCGATTTTCTGAGCCTCGTCTGGTTTATGGGCGCTGATCTTCACCGCGCCGAGCGCGAGCAATACCTTTGCCTTTCCCGCCGGGTCTTTTGCTGTCTGCAGATACTTACCGAACGCGTCCTCGGCTTCGGGCAGATTCTTTAGCTTGGTGGCCGTGTCTCCGAGATAAAACAAGAAGTCGGGTTTAACGCTGCCAGGATTATCGATTTTGCGGAGCGCGCTCAGATATTTTTCCGCAGCTTGGAAGTTTTTCTCGTTATAATATCCAATTCCAAGCCACTCCAGAACTTCCGGTGGCACGTTCACATTGGGGCTGTTTGCCATGAAACTGTTAGCCTCTTTTGTGAGCGCGGACCGATCTTTCAAATAAAACTGACATAGCATGATCCGGAGCGACGCGAGGTTGTAATACTGCTCTTTGTTTAGTTGGCGGGCTGCATTGAGAGCGCTCAGCGCGGTCTTGTAATCCTTAGACTCAAACGCTGCTTTGCCGATGTAATATTGTGCCTGCGCCGCAACAGAGCTCTTGGGGTATTCTCTCAGAAGTTGTCGAAAAGTTTCCGTCATGCCCTTGGTGTTTTCTTGTTGTCCGAGGATCAAAGCCTTTAGCTGCAAAGCTGCCTCCCGCTCGTGCGCCCTGGGATACTTGGTGAGGATTGTGTTTAGATCCTCGACCGCGGCGGCGTAGTTCTTGTCCTGTTCGTAAGCCAGGGCTCGTTGAGCCAGGGCAGCAGGCGCTTGCGGATCATCCGGAAACGCCTGCACGTAGTACGTAAAAGCTTCGATCACGCCGGGGATATTTTTCATCTGCGCGTGACACAAACCCAACTTGTACGCAGCTTCGGCACGCAACTTTGCAGAAAGCTGAGAAGCGCGCAGTTCCTCGTAAATCGGCACTGCCTCCGCGCAATTCTGCTGTTTATAGAGCGCTTCGGCCTTTAGCAGTTTAGCCTGATCGGCGCGTTCGTTGGTCGGATTTGTTGCAAGAAATTCGTCCACTGCCGAGATCAGCGCAGACGGATCGGAGTTGTATACGTTGATCAGCCGCTGATAGGCAGCATCCTTTGCTTCCTCGCGATCCGGATACTTCGTGATAATCTGGCTATATAACGCTTCAGCGTCCTTCGAGTGACCAAGTTGCCGCTCGCTGTTTGCCGCGAGTAGCAACACTTCGGCCTGGGCGGCTTCCGGAAGATTCGCCTGCTCTTTTTTGTACTCGGCAAGCAACTGCGCGTATTGGCCGGTCTGGTACTGCAATCGACGCAGACCAACCTGCGCAATCGCTCGGAATTTTCCAGCTTCGGGAAGGACGCGGCCTTTCCGCAATAAGGCCTCGGCTCTGTCAGCCATTGGCTTGTCGATTCTACCCTTGTCGGCCTGCACAAGATCGAGCGCAATCATACCCCCGCGCACCGCCGATTCCGCTTTTAACGCCGGTTTCTGGGCTTCGTTAGCAAGCGCTTCGTATTGCTTTAGTGCGTCGATCTTTCTTCCTCGTCCTGCGAAAATGGATGCTGCGGTGATTCGTGCATCCTCACGGAAAGGATTCGGATTTCCGGCCTCGGCAACCTCCGCATAAATATTCGCAGCTTCCTCTTTGCGACCGAGAGCTTCAAGGCAGCGCGCTTCGAAATAGTGCGCAGAAAGTGCTACTGCCGGTTCTTTTGATTTCCCGGCAGAACGATGAAAGAGCGGAAGCGCAGCGGCGTAATTTTTATCCGCGAATGCCATCTCAGCGAGCGCATATGCCGCCGGTCCGGCGAATTCGCTGTCGCCATAGTCGTTGAGCACTTTCTGGAGATTTGTGCGAGCGCTCGAAGCCCGACCGAGGTTTCGATAGCATTCACCCAGTGAGAAGTAAGCGTTCGCCCGGCCCGCGCGCCCGGGGTAATCGTCGAGATATTTTTGATATTCAGGGGCTGCCAGATCGTAAAGTTTGCGAGTGAACAGGCCGTTCGCGTAATCGAGCTGACGCTGAGCTGCCTCCTCGCCTTCATTCTGTGATGGCACTGAAGAGTCCTCCTTTAGAGAGCGGAGAACTCTGTCGATTGATTCATCCGCGGGGAGAGCGCGCCGAACGGGCGGTTCATCTACGGGACGCGCCCGACGCACTTCCGGCTCCGATTGAGGAATGGCGACGCTCGCCGTCAAAAGCAGCATTGCCAGTCCCAGAAGACTGGCTGCGCTGCGCCTCGTTTTCATTTTGCCGTCGCGAAAGCTACGTTGGTTACCCCTGCCTCGGTGCAAATGTTTAACACGCCGATAATGTTCTTGTAAGCACCGGCTTCATCGCCGCGGATCACTACAGCTTGCTCAGAATTCAATTGAACCAGGCTTTTCAGTAATTCCGTCAGTTCGGCAGCGCTCAACGTGCGACGATTCACCACCACGTTACCGTCTGCTTTTACATTAACGACAACATCACCAATTGGCGCAGTTTTCTCCTTGGCAGCCGATGCTTTTGGCACCTTGACATCGAGCTCATTCTCGGTCCGCGCCGCATTCCACGTAAGCAGAAAGAAAATCAACAAGAGCAATAGCACGTCCACCAACGGCGCGAGTTGAATACCGGGATGATGCAGGGGCGCGTGACCACGCAGATTCATTGGAAATAAAGCAGCTTTACAGTTCTTCTTCGATCAGCACAGGAGTTCGCTGGGGTCTGCCATATTGCAATGAAAGCAAAGCCAAGACATGCGTCGAAGCGGCCTCCAATTCTGAGATCAACTTTTGTGCTCGGCCGCGAAAGAACGCGTAGAACATCATCGCTGGAATGCCTATGGCCAAGCCGGCAGCCGTGTTGACCAGCGCCTCGCTGATTCCGCGCGACAGCGCCACGTAACGCGCTGAGCCGATATCGGCTCCCAGCGCGCCAAAGGAATGGATAATTCCAAAGACCGTGCCAAGCAGGCCCAAGAGTGGCGCAATCATTCCAATATCCGCCAAGTAAATGACGCGATTATTGAGATTGGCTGCGACTCGTGTTCCTTCCGTCTCGGCGATTTCACGAACCTGCTGAAAATCTGCGTTCGGATTTTTGGTTGTGAAATCGAGCATCTTTTGCACGACCCGGGCGATCGCTTCGCCGTGCCGATTGGAAACAGCAAGCAATCCCAGATAATCGCGCTTACGCAAAAGCGCGTCCGCCGTTGCCATGTAACCGCTCGAGACCACCGCGCCACGACGGATTGTCATCAAGTAAACCACGACCAACATGACAAAAAAGATCGACAACAAAAGCAGCGGAATCATTACGGGGCCGGCTTTGACGAGCGTCTCCAAGATGGTCTGTGAGCGCTCAGGCACCAGAGGCGGTGTGGCTGTGACTTCCTGTGCTATCACACGAGACGCGCTCGCCAGCGCGGCAAACAACAGGACCCAAATCTTCATGCCAGAAATTTCGTAATGATAGGCAGAGCGATTACCGGATGCAAATGCCCCACTGGCAGATCAAACACGCGCCGGCTCTGCAAGTTGCAAAACATGGATAACCAAAGCTCAGCGGCGCACCAGAAAAATATGCGCCGGTTGAATGTCCGGATCGAGCTCCACGTAATTACGGCGGCCGCGCCAGGTGTAAGTCGCGCCACTCAGTAAATCCTGCACCTGATACACGTCTCTCTCCATCTGTCCGAAGCTCTCAATCGGGACATAAACAAACGAATTCTGTTTTCGGTGCGGATCAAGATTCACAACGACGAGAATGATATTGTCGCGCGCGGCGGTCATCTTGCTGTAAAACAGAATGGCGTCGTTCTCAGCGTCGTGGAATCGCAAATTCGTGTAAAGCTGAAGGGCGCGGTTTTCCTTTCGGATTTTGTTTAGTCGTGCGATCCAGTCCTTGATGTTACCCGGCGCATTCCAATCGCGCTCCTTGTATTGATATTTTTCGGAATCGAGATACTCCTCCCGACCTGGCGGTGCTTCATTCTCGCATAGCTCGTATCCGCTGTAGATGCCGTAAAGAGGCGAAAGTGTCGCGGCCAGAGCTACGCGAATCATGAATGCAGGACGCCCGCCCTCCTGAAGCACAAATGGAAGGATGTCGGGAGTGTTGGTCCAAAGATTCGGGCGAAAATATTCGCTCATTTCGGTTTGGGTCAGTTCCGTAAAATATTCGATGAGCTCACGCTTTGAATTTCGCCAGGTGAAATAGGTGTAGCTCTGGTTAAAGCCGGCTTTCGCCAGCGCCTTCATCATCTTTGGTCTGGTGAATGCTTCGGAGAGGAAAATCGTGCCGGGATATTTCTCGCGCACGCCCCTTATCAAATATTCCCAGAAAGCGACTGGTTTGGTGTGCGGATTGTCCACCCGAAAGATACGCACTCCGCGCTCAGCCCAAAATAACACGATGCTTTTCATCTCCGCCCAGAGATCGCGCCAGTTTTCGCAGCGAAAGTTTAACGGATAAATGTCTTCGTACTTTTTCGGTGGGTTTTCCGCGTACTTGATCGTGCCGTCGGGGCGTTTGTAGAACCAATCTGGATGCTCCTTGACGTAAGGATGATCGGGCGAGCAATTGATCGCGAAATCGAGGGCAATTTCCATTCCGCGCTTTCGCACCTCTTTCTGAAGCCAGTCGAAATCATCCAGTGTTCCGAGTGAAGGCTCGACCGCCTTGTGTCCGCCAGCCTCGCTGCCGATCGCCCATGGCACACCGGGATCGCCCGGCTCACAGGTGACCGAGTTGTTCCGACCTTTGCGGTTGGTGCGACCGATGGGATGAACCGGCGGAAAATAAATGACGTCGAAACCCATTGCCTTTGCGTCGTCCACGTGTGGTAAACAATCTCGGAACGTCGATCCGCGATCGCTCCTCCCTTCAGCTGAACGCGGAAAAAATTCATACCACGCTCCGATTAGCGCTGCGGGCCGATCCACAACAACGCGGGGAGCAGGATCGTACTGTGTTGCAGCGGAACGATCGGGATACGTTGCCATCAGCACTTCCAGCTCACCTGATTGAGCGATGGCGTGAATTTCTGAATTAGCACCGGTCGAAATTTGCCGGGAAAATTCCAACAACCGCTCGCGGTCCACTCGATCGCGTGCGCGCTTGGCAGCAGCTTCTACCAAGGCCGCGCCTTCCAGGGCTTCACTCCGAAGATCGGAAATGCCAGCGTGAAATTTCTTCGCGAACTCGGCCTGCCAACTGCGAAAAGTGTCCGTCCATGCTTCGACGGTGTATTCGTGAATGGCCTCATCGTACAAAGTGCAGACGCCGAGCCATCGATCGTTATCAACGAAGTTCATCGGTGTTTCCCGCCAGGCACGTTTCGCCAGAACGCGCCACATTAGGACGGCTGCCACGACATCGTGCCCATCCTTAAAAATGTCCGCTTCCACAATCAGGTCTTCGCCAACGATGCGCTTTATCGGGTAGCGCCCGCCGTCAATCAACGGTTGCAAATTCTCGATGACAACAGAAGGAAAGGCCCGAGCCATGGGCCATCAATCAACCGAGATTCACGAAGAGCGAAAGAACAAATCAATCAATCCCGGCGCTCTCTCACCGTCACCCTGAGCCGCGAAGAGGGCGAAGGACCTCACCTATTTCCCAGCATCACGCAACCGTACTTGCGTGATCAAATGCGCCAATGAGAGGTCCCTCGCTTCGCTCGGGATGACACGCGCTTTGTGCTACGCACCGAAATGAAATGCGCACTCGTATAGCCCCGAGTTGCGCATCATTTGCCGGCGCACTTTTGTACGCAGCACAGCTTCGAACATGTCCTGTTCGAGCCGGCCTATGATTGGATAACGATCCAGGAGATTCAGAATCGGCGAGTGACACTCCAGAATCCCGGGCCCGCCGTCTTGGTGATTGTTAATGAATTGGGACATGTAACCCTCTCCATCGCGCACGTTGGCCAGCCATCTGGCACGCTCAGCAACCGTGTCGCCCTTCGCCTTGGCCTTCAGCGCAGCTGTTTTCTTTTCAAAAATATTGTAAAGAAGTTTCTCCGGAGCGTTTGGTCCATAGATTTCCTGCGACGCTTTCAGTAGGTCGAGAGTAAACTGATGGCTCTCGGCCTGAAAAAGATCATGGCTACGCCGCGTCAGCCGATAGACCATCTCTGGTCGACCCATCTTTTGCGGGCGACGCCAAGTATCCAGATAACCGTCGCGTTGGAGGGTGAGACAATGCTGCTTGATACCCATGTAGCTCATCCTCATTTTTTCCACCAGTTCGTTGACGGACATCCCCCTGGTGCGCTTCAGGGAGTTAATAATTTCAAGTCGTTGAGTGCGGCCAATTTCCGCGATTAAACGTTGGTTCATAAGATGACAAAAGTGACAGTTGAGTAACAAAAACTAAAGTGGGCGACTTTACACGGCGTAATCTTTATTACGCAAGCTTAAAGTTTACGCAACGAGCCAAACGAAAAGAAATTACAAAAGAGCCGCCTTCGGGACACCGCGGCAAGAAGGGAAGGGACGGTTGTACGCCTGCGGCGCTTACACTGCGGAACCCCTACGATTCCTTCGTCCCCGGAGACAAAAGCGCGCCCAAGATTGCGGCGACGCCCGCGACCAAGAAAATGTGGCCACCAAAGAAATTGCCGACGAAATAATACGTCAGCACAGCGGTGATCAGTGGTACGAGCGCGAGGAGAACGATCATTGGCTTGCTTGCAGCGGCGGGTCGAATGGCGGCAACAGCGAACACGATCGCGAGAACGACCGCGATGGTTGAATCCTGCAGCCACAGCACTTTCAACCCTTTGCCCAAGAACGGAATGAGGTCTGACTTCGCAACTGCGCCAGACATCTTGTTGAACGCCGACGTATGTATCCAGGCGCCGATGGCAAGCACAATCGCTGAAAATGCAAGAAGAATTCGTTCAAGCAGTTTCATCGTGATCGCAAATAACGTGGATAAAATCGTTTTACCGGAAGTTATTGAGAAATGAACAACAAAATTCGGCCGAGTCTTTGAATTAGTTCAGGCCAGTATCCGCTATTTCGCGATGACAATATCGCCGCTTTGGAGTGGGCGCGGCAAGTCGGCCCACTGAATCGTGATGTTGCTGAAGTTGACGGGAATTCCGGCGCACATTAACGGGTCGGGCTTATCGCAGACATGGAAGTGCAGATGCGGTTCCGTCGAATTGCCAGATGAACCGAGTTTACCAATCATGTCACCGGCTTTCACCTCATCGCCAACATGAACGCGCACACTGCCCGGCTGCAAGTGTGCGTAAAGCGAGTACTCATTCTTTCCGTGATCAATCATCACGTAGTTGCCTGTGATCGCCGTTAGGCCTTTGGCAAGTCGCTCCCCTTGCTCCTTCTGTAGTCGTTCGAAGTACGCTTCCTGAGTTTCATTAGGGCGCCGCATCGCGGAAGGATTTTCCGGCTGATCGTTCGCAGCGCTGATCACACGGCCGTCCGCCGCGGCGAGCACATCCGCGCTGTAAGCGTAATAATCACCGAAGCGTGTACCGTCGCCTTTGTGGCTCAGTCCACTTTCACCGATCTTCGCAATGTCGAGCGCGAACTCTTCCGGAATGGCCCAGCGATGACCTGTGTGAAACGAAGCTGCGTATCCGACATACCAGACACCGCGTAACGGAAAGATGTACTTATTTCGTGCAAATTCCGATTTGATCGGGATTGAACCCGTGAATTCCGCGGTATGCCCGTCGACGTTGCCATGCACACGAACTCGGAGCGTGTCGCGCGCACGACGAAACGCGAAAACCTGCTCAACTACGAGAGGCGCTTGGTCTCGAGCCAGGGTGGCTCCCCCAAATTTGATCGAAGGCGGAATCAAATCTGTGCCACAAAATTGAAATCCCACTTCTTGAAGCACGCCCGCCGCCTGCAATTTCGCGCCCCATTCAGCAATGCGCTGCACTGCTTCTCGATCTAGCTTGCGGGACTCAACGACACGGTTCGATTGCAGTAACTCGATGTCGATGCTGTCGATCTTGAACGGCGCGCTGCCGTGATTGATCACAGCGACGTTCTGCAATAAGAGACCTTGTAGGTCGCGCCGGCTTTCCAACGGATAAGTCCGAACTGCCGATGCGGGACAAAAATGAATTTCAACAGACTGAGGCTTTTCAGCAAAAGCGCTCAACGACCAGACTGCAAAAAGTGCAACGGCGAAATGTTTCATTGATCGATCTTCCTTTCTCGGGGCCACGTTGAGATGCAGCAACAAGCTGCCCCGGATTCAACGGCCTCTCCTGAAATAATCAAAAGTTGCCCAGCGTAGCCTGTTCTGAGTGGAGTCGAAGTAACTCGGAATGAGCGAGGTTACGAGTAAAGATATTCGTTGTCGGACTCGCACTGCGGCGCGAACTGTGCGCTTTCGTTTAGGTCGTTGTCATGTCGACTGAAGTGGAGACATCTCTAGATTTTCTGAAGCAGTCCAGAGATTCCTCGACTTCGCTCGGAATGACAAGATGGGACCGCGCGAACTACGAATACAGGTATTCGTCGTGGTATTCGCGCTGCGGCGCGAATTGGACCTGCTCGTTTCCAGTTTCCGGATACTCGAAGATTTTGCCTGAGTAATTCCGGATGACGATTTTCTCATTGTCGTGATAAAGGATGTAACCTGGATTGATAGGCACCTTGCCGCCGCCGCCGGGTGCGTCGATGACGAATTGCGGCACGGCGTAACCAGTCGTGTGACCGCGCAGGCCTTCAATGATCTCAATCCCTTTCGCGACTGAAGTCCGCAGATGCGACGAACCGTTGATCAGGTCGCACTGATAAATGTAGTACGGACGCACGCGGCACATGAGCAGCTTGTGCACCAGCGTTTTCATGGTTTCCAGATTGTCGTTCACGCCGGCGAGCAGCACGCTTTGGTTTCCGAGTGGGATGCCGGCATTAGCGAGGCGCTCCAGCGCCTGCTTCACCTCAATCGTCAGTTCGCGCGGATGATTCACATGCACGCTCATCCAGAGGGGATGATGTTTCGCCAGCATCGCGCACAGCTCAGGCGTGATGCGTTGCGGCAGGAAAATCGGAACGCGCGTGCCGATGCGGAGAAATTCAATGTGCGGAATTGACCGTAATCGTGAAAGCAACTTGTCGAGCTTATCGTCGCTGAAAATGAGAGCGTCGCCGCCACTTAAGAGGACATCGCGTACCTCGGTGTGTGCTTCGAGATAACGAAACACTTCCTCGAAATTTGTGTGCAATTCCTGTTCACCGACGCCGCTAACAACGCGGCTGCGCGTGCAATAGCGGCAGTAACTTGCGCAACGGTCTGTCACTAAAAACAGGACGCGGTCTGGGTACCGATGCACGAGTCCCGGAACGGGCATGTGCGAATCTTCGCCGCACGGGTCAGCCATGTCGTACGGGGATGTCCAAGTCTCTTCGATGCGCGGAATAACCTGACGGCGAATCGGGTCTTCGGGATTGTCGCGCGGTAACAGGTTAAAAAAGTGCGGAGTGACGGCCAGTGCGAGTTTGTCGCCTGAGAGTAAAACGCCGCTACGCTCCTCGTCACTCAGCTCCAGTTGTTCTTCGAGTTGAGCTAGGGAGGTTACCCTGTTCTTAAGCTGCCATTTCCAATCGTCCCAGAGTTCGTGACCTGTCTCTGGCCAATACCCCGGCGCGTGTGAGATGAACTCTTTTCCGTCTCCTTTTTCATGGGTGTTCATTTTCTGTTGCGGACGAAAAAGTTAAGACCCTTAAATATCGTGTCAATGCGGGCACTTAACCGTGCGCTACGCACGCGCCGCTACCTCATCCGATTGGGGGATGCTACGCGATTCTGCGATTAGTCCCGAACTCGCATGCGGACCGAGCGGTCACGCATTTATTTGCCGCCGAGCACGCTTAGTTCCCAGCGGTAACCGTCGGGGTCATGAAACCAAAGGCCAACGTTATTTGATCCCGGAGCTTCCGGACCGATTTCGTCGCCCGGATCTTCAATCTCTGCGTCGACACTTTTCAAATGCGCGAGCGCCTTTCGCAACGTGGCCATGTTTGGCAAGTGAAACGACATGTGATCAATCGTTTCCGGCGACGGTTCACCTTTAAATAGTGCAATTGTCACATTGTCGTTGCCAACCGCGACTCCGTTTCGGAAATCGAATTCTTTGCGCAATCCCAGTGCGCGCTGGAACCATTGCGCGCTTTTCTTGGGATCGCGCACAGCCAGGCCGAAGTGACCAACTTCTCCAAGCGTGAATGGAACTTTCATGAAACGTTGAATCGGTGAATTTCTAATCAGTCGCTCCCCGTTGATTCGGAGCCGTTTCGAGAAATGAGCGGCTCCATGAAATGCCGGTTAAAATCTTTAAGTGCGTTGCGTGGCGTGTCGCCTAGCCCGCTCGCACCGCGTCGCAATTCCGGCCCGATAAAAGCCAGCCAAATATCGCCGACCATTCCCATTCTTGGACGCAGGCGCGCAGCCGGACTGCGCGGATGATTTTCGAGAAAATCTTCGACGTCCTCTTTTATGACAGCAGGCAGCTCTTCAATTGCAAGCGAGACCATATTCTAGGAAACGTGCAGCACACGCGCTTTGGACTTGAGAAGTCCCGAAAACTTTCGCGCTAAGCTCCAAATCCCAAGCCCCAACAATCCAAAGAAACTCCAAGCCTGAATTTTCAAAGCAAATCATAGAGGCGGTTTGGAACTTGGTGATTGAGATTTGTCTGGAATTTGGAGCTTGGAATTTGGGATTTTTTTCCTCGACAAATGTCACAGCCGAACTGTCACTCGCGTCCCCAGACCATCGCAACCGAAGTCGTGAGGCTGCCACCCATGTTGAACGTAAGGAATTTTTTCGCGTTCTCGATCTGCCGCGCGCCCGCCTGTCCTGTAAGCTGTTGATACGCTTCGAAGACCTGGCGAACGCCAGTCGCTCCGACAGGATGACCGTCGGCAATCAAGCCGCCACCTGCGTTCACCGGAATTTGGAAAGGCCCTTTGAATTTTTCCGTGCGCACCTGTGGTAACGCTGTTGCTCCGCTCTTCACCAGCTCGACGCCTTTGCCAGACTCGGCGAGTCCGAGAATTTCGTAGGCGACAATCTCAGTAACGGAAAAACAATCGTGTACCTCGGCACCTTGCAGGTCGCGCGGCGTGAGATTGGCCATGCAAAAAGCTTTCTCGGCCGCTTTGCGTGCGGTCGAAAACGTGGGCGCATCCTTTTTGTCGAGCGGCAAATAATCGGTGGTATGACCGTAGCCAAGCAGTCGGACAGTCTTGTTTCTATCGCGGCCGATTTTGTCCAGATACTTTCCGGAAACGAGAACAACCGATGCCGCTCCGTCGGTAATCTGAGAACAATCGGATACTTTGAGCGGCGGCGCCACGCTCGGGTTCTTATCGGAAACCTGGGATGCGCAATCGAGGGTGAGATCGGCGTCACGCATTTGCGCAAGCGGATTCAACTTGGCGTGGGCATAATTTTTCCATGCCACCAGGGCCAGGTCCGCTTCAGTTGCGCCGTATTTCTCGATGTAAATCTGTGCGATGCGTCCGAATAATTTTGGAAACATGAAATCGCCGTATTCCGGCTTTTCATTGTGATAATCGGCCGCCGCGCCGAGCACGTCCGAGCCGTCCAGCGACGACATTGTCTTCTGCTGTTCCGCACCAACAACCAAGACGACGTCATAAAACCCGCCCATGATCCATTCCGCACCAAGCAACACCGATAAAGCCCCGGAAGCGCACGCCGCCTCGGTGTGCATCGTCGGAATACCACGTAACTTCGGATCGATCTCCGGAATAAACGCACCGAGCTGTAATTGTTTGGTAAACTGACCTGCGTTGAAATTGCCAACTGCACCCGCCTGAATTTCCGCCGGATCAATCTTCGCGTCGTCGATTGCCTTCTTGCCGGCTTCGATGATGATGTGGCGGATCGTTTTTCCTTCTTTCTTCAGATTACGCTTAAAATCGGTGCGTCCACCGCCCAGAATGTAAACTGACTCGCTCATACATTATCTTAGCCTATTTCTTCAGTGAGTCATCCCGAGCGACAGCGAAGAATCGGCGCGACTGTTTCATCCGCCAAACGCATTGAGCCCCGTGATGTCGCGACCGACGATGAGTGTGTGGATATCGTGCGTGCCTTCGTATGTGGAGACGGTCTCGAGATTCATGAGATGCCGAATAACGGGATAACGATCCGTGATGCCCGCGGCGCCGAGGATGTCGCGCGCCTTGCGAGTGCATTCGAGTGCCATCCATACGTTGTTCCGCTTCGCTAGCGAAATCTGAGCGGGACGCGCCGAGCCCATCTCCATCATGCGCGTAAGACGTAAAGCCAACAATTGCGCTTTGGTAATCTCTTGCGCCATCCAAACAAGCTTTTGTTGCACTAATTGGAAACCGGCGATCGGTCGACCAAATTGTTCACGTGATTTGGCGTAAGCCAGCGCCGTTTCGTAGCAATCGATGGCCGTGCCAATCACGCCCCACGCAATGCCTGCGCGCGCGTGTGAGAGACAGGAGAGCGGCGCACCGAGTCCAGATGCCTTGGGCAGGCGATTCTCTGCGGGTATGCGGCAGTTCTCGAACCAACACTCCGATGTGCGCGACATGCGCAGACTAAACTTTCCTTCGATGTCCTGTGCGCGAAATCCGGGCGTGTCCTTTTCCACGACAAATCCGCCGACGCACCCATCGTCATCCTTCGCCCATGCCACCTTCACATCTGCGATGGACGCGTTGCCAATCCAGCACTTGCTGCCGTTCAAAATATAATGGTCGCCCGCGCGTTTCGCCTGGGTTTCCATGCCGCCGGGATCTGAACCGTGTCCGTGTTCTGTGAGCGCAAAACAACCGATAAGCTTTCCCGCGACCAATCCCGGTAACCAGCGCACCTGTTGCTCCGACGAGCCGAACGAATGGATCGCCTGTACCGCGAGCGCGCCCTGCACAGAGGCCAGCGAGCGCACACCCGAATCGGCTCGCTCGAGCTCCTGCATGATGAGGCCATAGGCGGTGTGGCTAAGGCCAGCACACCCGTGCTCTGTCAGATACGGCGCATAGAATCCCAGCGCACCCATGCGCGGGATGAGATGCTCTGGGAATTTCGCCGCGCGATGGCACGGGACGATCTCGGACAAAACTTCCTCCTGCACAAAACGCATCGCCCGATTGCGCGCTGCGCGTTCTTCGTCCGTGAGAAGTTCTTCAATACCGTAATAATCCAGGGAAGGTATAATCATACGAGTCCCGTAACGCGCGTCAGTTTAGCGGTCGCCTGATGCAAACACAACGGTCGCGCTATCTGGCCAATGCCGGTTCAGATCGGCTGGTGAGCCTCGTTATTTGGTGGTCGGCAGCCCGGCGGCTTTCCAGGCTTTGAAACCGCCTGCCATGGAGCGGACATTTTTGTAGCCCATTTTTTGCAGGCTCTCGGCGGCGAGCGCGGAGCGTCCACCTCCGCCGCAGTGGCAAACGATCATTGTATTCGCGTCGGGGACTTTTTCTTCGATATCGAGCTCGATCGTCCCGCGACTCATGTGAATGGCATCAGGAATATGTTCCTCATCCCATTCGTCTTTCTCACGAACATCGACAATCACCGCTTCACCGCTTTGCGATTTTGCGGCTGCATCTTGTGAGGAGATTTCAGTGATGTTCCCTTTTGCGTCCGCGACCAGTTTTTCGAAACCAGCATGCTGGGCCATAGGACTAATTTGCCGCTGAAGACAGCCGCTGCCACAAACAAATTCTCACTCATAGCGCAGTGCTTCGATGGGATCGAGTGCAGCGGCCTTACGCGCCGGGTAAAAGCCAAAAAAAATTCCAACCGCTGCGCTGAACAAAAATGCAATCGCGACCGAACTCATTGATATCAGTGTCGGCCAATTCGCGTATGCCGACAAAATTTTCGACGCGCCAATGCCACAGACGATCCCAATCATGCCACCCACTGAGCTCAACGTGACGGCTTCGATTAAGAATTGAGTGAGAATGTCGTTGCCCCGCGGCCCACAGCCATGCGCACGCCGATTTCACGTGTCCGCTCGGTAACACTGACCAGCATGATGTTCATGATTCCGATGCCGCCGACCACAAGCGACACACCGGCGATTGCGCCAAGCAAAAGCGTCATTACGCGCGATGTGGCAGTGGCCGCCTGCGCGATTTCCTGTTGATTGCGCACGGTGAAATCGTCGTCGCGCCCGGGACGAATGTTATGCCGTTGCCGAAGAAGCGAGACAATCTGTTGCTGGGCCGCCTCGAGCTGCTGCGGATCGGCGATTTGCACGTTGATATTACGCAAGGTTGTGCCGCCGATCACACGCTTCATCGCGCTCGTGTACGGCATAATTACAATGTCGTCCTGATCCACGCCCTGCGTGCTCAGTCCCTTGGGCGTCAGAATGCCGGTGATTGTGAACGGGACCTCCTTGATTCGTAAAATCTGACCAATCGGATTTTCGTTTCCGTAAATCTGCGTCGCGGTGGTGCGGCCGATCACGCAAACCTTGTTCGCACTGCGAACGTCTTGCGATGTAAACGGTGCGCCATCGGCCAACGGCCATTCTCGGATGTCAAAGTAATCGGCCGATTCTCCGTAAATGCGAGTAAACCAGTTTTGATTTCCGGCGGCTACTTGCGTGGTAGAAACAACTTCCTCACTTACGCCGATGACGCCCGGCACCTCGCGCCGGATCGCCTCTGCGTCTTCAATTTTCAGCGTGCCCGCGCTGCCCCAGCCCGTGCGAATGCCGCTGGAAGTAGTGCTGCCGGAGAAGATGAGGATTACATTTTGTCCGAGGCTGGCGATCTGCGCTTCCACTTGAGCTTTCGCGCCGTTGCCGATGCCGACCATCGCGATGACCGCTCCGACTCCGATGATAATTCCGAGCGCGGTCAGCACCGAGCGCAGCTTGTTTCGCCGTAAAGCGCGGAGCGCGACGTTAAATGTTGGTGCGATTCTCATGAATTCGTCTAAATCGTTGAAACGTTACAATGCAGCGTCCGCGCGTTGCGAAACCAGATGATCATCCAGAATCACACCGTCGCGCATCATCACGTTGCGCTTCGCGTAAGCAGCGATATCAGCTTCGTGCGTCACCATGATGACGGTAATTCCGCGCTCGTTAAGTTGCTGAAAAATTGCCATGATCTCGACGCTGGTCCTGCTATCCAGATTACCTGTTGGCTCGTCCGCAAGAAGAACTTCCGGCTGATTGATCAGAGCTCGCGCGATTGCTACGCGTTGTTGCTGTCCGCCTGAAAGTTGGCTCGGATGATGATCTTCGCGACCTGTGAGACCAACGGATGCCAGGACACGATCCGCCCTCTCACGAAGTTCTGCGTTTGTCAGATGCTGCGCGCTGTAAACCAAGGGCAATTCAACATTCTCGCGCGCCGAGGTGCGTGGAAGCAGGTTAAAATTCTGGAACACAAATCCGATCTTGCGATTTCGGATATCCGCGAGTTGATCTCGATCGAGACCCGAGGTGTCTGCGCCGTCCAAAATGTAATGCCCGGCCGTCGGTCGGTCGAGACAACCCAGGATATTCATCAGCGTGGATTTTCCGGAACCGCTCGCACCCATAAGCGCAACAAATTCGCCGCGCTTGATTTCGATCGACACACCGCGCACTGCGGGCACTTCCATTTCCCCGGTGCGATAAGTTTTATGAACGTCAATCAGCCTAACGAGTGCGCCATTGTTCATCTGGATCTATTTCATCGCAAATGCTGTAGCCGCGTCTCTGTGAGACGCGCGGGTGTGGCGTTGCAAACAGCTCGGCACCACGCTTCGCACAGCGAAGCGGCTACAGCAGCTTGCGAGCAAAAGGCCGTATTCTTTTTCCATGACCATTACGGAAACCGCCGCGGCCCGCCGCCAAAGGGATTCGTTGCTGGCGATGGCGCGGCCATCGCTGCGCCGAGTTCGGCCGTCACCACGCGGTCGCCTTCTTTCAAACCTTCGACCACTTCAGTCATAATCCCATCGCTGATCCCGGTCTTGATCTGCCTCGGCTCCGGGTGACTCGCGCCAGATGGCAAAACATAGACTGTGCGCTGAGCACCCTCCTGCGGACCGCCGCGCCCTCCAGCAGGCCGCCCCATGCGACCCGGACCTGCTTTTCTCATCTCAACCGGCGTCGCGTTCGGCGGCCGATAGCGCAGCGCTGCGTTCTTGATTTGCAGCACCTCATCGTTGTGCGCGACGATAATTGAAACGTTCGCCGTCATTCCCGGTTTTAATTTCAGCTCCGGATTGTTTACCCCAATCACAGTGTCGTAGGTCACGACATTTTGTACCGTGATCGGCGCGTTCCGTACCTGGACAACTTTTCCGTGAAACGTCTCCATGGGAAAAGCGTCCACAGTAAAATCGACCTTTTGATTGATCTTCACGACGCCGACATCCGCTTCCGCCACGTTCGCGTCGATTTGCATTTTGGTGAGATCGTTCGCAATCGCAAAGATGACCGGCGCCTGCAAACTGGCCGCGACCGTCTGGCCAACATCGACACTCCGTGAAATAACGACGCCATCAATAGGCGAGGTAATCGTGCAATGCTCGAGATCGGCCCGTGCCTTATCGAGCGCGCCCTGCTTGATCTTCACGTTTGCCTCGGCCTGATGAAAATTCGCCATTGCCTGGTCCAAATCGGCTTGAGAGGAAGTTTTCCTGGCAAACAATTCCTGTGTGCGCGTTGCGTTCACCTTTGCGAGTTCCAGCGCTGCCTGCGCACTCGCCAGATCGCCTTCCGCCTGAGTGACGGTTGCCTGAAAAAGAGCCGGATCGATTTGGGCGACTACCTGCCCGGCTTTCACCTCGGAATTAAAATCCACAAACAACTTCGCGATATTTCCTGAGACCTGACTGCCCACCTGTACATTAACGACCGGATTGAGTGTCCCGGTTGCTGTAACCGCCTGAGTAATGGGGCCGCGTGTGATCGTTGCGGTCTGATAGTTTGCAGCGCCGCCGTTGCGACACTGGTGGACAACCGACACGATAACCAGCAGTCCAATAACAGCGACGAGCCAGGGAACAAAACGTTTCATTCGAGCGGTGGTTGACTGCGCTTAATAGTAAGAGACAGGAAGAGATGATGCGGCGTTACATCCAAATCTACTCGATCATGCTGCGCAACTCGCTCATTCGCGAGCTGAGTTTCAAGGCGAACTTCCTGTTATGGATGGTCGTGGAGATCCTTTGGTTCTGCGGGCAAATTGTTTTCTTCAGCATCATTTTCGGCAATGTCGATCGTATTGGTGACTGGACAAAGTGGGAGGTCGTGCTGCTTATCGGCACGCACCAAATGATTGCCCAACTTTTTCAGGCATTCTTTTTTGTTAACGTCGCAAACATTCCAGAGCTCGTGCGCACGGGAAAACTGGATTCCCTGCTGGTTCTGCCGATCGACAGCCAGTTTGCTGTTTCGACGAAACAGTTCGGTCTCGATAGCATCGTCAACGCTGCGTTAGGGGGCCTTGTAGTTTGCATAGCGCTTTCGCGTCTCAATGTCGTCCCAGACTTGACGTCAATCTTGCTTTACCTGGTTGCGCTGGGGTTTGGCATTGCTGTGCACTACTCCATCATGCTTGCCCTGGCAGCGGTGAGTTTCTGGATCGTGCGCGCTCAGGGATTGGTTTATGGCTATTTTAATTTCCTCAACATTGCGCGTTATCCAGATGCGATTTTTCCGTGGCTCTTCCGCCTGATCTTCGGTTGGATCATCCCGGTGGTTATTATCGCAAACATTCCGGCCCGCTTGCTCATCAAATCGCTCGGACAGCCCTGGTGGTTGATGCTCCATCTTGTCACTGCCTCCAGTATTGTTTTCCTCCTGTCACGCGGCTTCTGGAAATTTGCCCTGAACCGTTACTCCAGCGCGAGCTCGTAACGTCTCTGCAACAACGGCAGCGGTCGAGGTGGCTCGGAAAACCGTTGCTACTGGGTAGTGGTTTTGCCTAGGGGTTAAAGCCGGTTTGGAGGGGGCGAATTTTTTGACCAAATCCGCTTGCGCCGTCTGAGAAATGTTCTTAATTAAGCGTCCATTTTTCGGGCGCAATCGATTACCAAAGGCGTCAACTTATGGCAAGACCAACTAAAAAGAAAAGTTCTGCAAAAAAGCCCGCTGCGCGTAAGACGCGACCGGCACACAAGCAGCGCGTCAAACGACCGGTGTCGAAAAAGGTTTCTCAAGCGAAATCTGCGAAGCGCGGGCCTTCCAAATCCAAAAAGGGAACGACTGAATCTCCGGCAGTCTTGTTGGGGATAAACCATCGCGAGAGAAGACTCGATCCTTTTACGCGCAAGCAGAAAGAAAAACTCCTTCAGCTTCGAGACGCCATGGTCGATTCCATGGCTGGCGTTGCCCAGGACACTCTCAGGTCGCGAGCTGAGGGGAGCGAGGCTTCTGCTTTTGGGATGCATCAGGCTGATGCCGGATCGGACGCTTACGATCGCGATTTCGCGCTGAGCTTGCTCTCGCAGGAACAGGACGCGCTTTACGAAATCGATCAGGCGCTCAAGCGCATTGAATTAGGGACGTACGGAAAGTGTGAAATGTCAGGCAAACCAATTCCCCGGGCGCGGCTTGAAGCCATTCCATTCGCGCGTTTCACCGTTGAGTGCCAGTCGCAACTGGAAAAGCAAAACAAAGCGTCACGGGTCCGTCAATCGGTCACCTCTCTGTTCGGTTTGACCGAGGAAGAAGGCGGCGAGGCTGAGGAAGAAGAAGCCACGCCGGCGGAAGTGAAGGAGTGATGGACAGATGGCGCAGGAAATTGTGACGCTGGAATGCACGGAGGCCAAGGCTTTGGGTAAGCCTGTCTCTCGTTACATGACCACGCGGAACAAAAAAAGCCCGCGCACGCCTAAGCGACTCGAGAAAAAGAAATACAATCCGTTCTTAAGGCGGCACACGTTGCACCGCGAAACCAAATGATAGGGCCTAAAACAGCCAAACGCCGTTCTGCCTTTCGCCGGGCGAATCGCGCCATGCCGCGCCGGCGAATCGACATTGCCATTGAGGCTATCGATTACAAAAATCCCGATCTGTTGAAAAAATTCGTCACAGAGAGTGGCAAGATTCTTCCGCGCCGTGTCACCGGCATGCCCGCGCACCTGCACCGCAGAATCACGCGTGAGATCAAGCGCAGCCGCTCAGTGCTGTTGATGAAGTGACAAATTTGGCGCGAGCCAAATTTGTCATCCCGAGCGGAGTCGAGGGATCTCACGAATCTGAAGCTGTAGCCGCGTCTCTGTGAGACGCGCATCGCGCGGGTTACAAATGCTTCGCATGGCGAAGCGGCTACAGCACCTTCCGAGTTTTTTCGCCTTGCTCGATCAGTTTCCAAAATTCGCGGGTCTCGCCCAGCTGGGCGTCTTCGGATACCGGCAGTTTGCTCCGGAAAAGGAAATCGCGAAACGTGTTCTTGTGTAAGACGCGATGGACTCTGATACCTTCGTCAGTCTTGGCGAAATAAATGCGGTAATCTTTCGCGCGATAGCGATATAGCTTTTTCCCTTCGCGCTGGATCACCCCAAAGCGTTCGGAATCGAGATGGTCGAGGTCCTCGGGTAAAATTTGGAACTCCGCGAGCAAGTCGAGCTGCAATTTCTTCGGAAGCGCCGAGATCTCAGCCGCGCTTAATTCGTTGAAGATGATCTGGAACATGGGTGGTCGCTAAAGCGTTTTGGTCGCCTGTGTCCCTTGGGTTCCTGCGAACCGAAAGGACAAAAGAGACGCAAGCGACCACGACGCCGGACGCTCAAACATAAACCCGCCGCACACGCGCGCCAATTCGGGTCGTAATTTCCCAGGTAATCGTACCAGCCTTCTTGGCCAGTTCTCCGCAGGAAATTTCCTCGTTCCCATCGCGTCCCATCAAAATGACCTCGTCGCCCACTTGCACATTATCGACCTTGCTAACATCGATCATCATCAAATCCATCGTCACGCGGCCGAGAATGGCGCAACGCTGGCCCCGAACCAGCACGGCGGCGTCACGATTGGAAAGGTGCCATGGATATCCGTCGGCGTAACCAGCTGACAACGTTGCGACCCGCATTTTCCTGGGGGTGATAAACGTGCGGCCATAGCTGATAGAACTTCCCTTCGACATGTCGCGCACCAACGAGATTCGCGTTTTCCACGTCATCACCGGTTTAAGGAGGTTTTGAAATTCCGAAAGTGGCGAAATCCCGTAAAGCACGATCCCGGCGCGCACTATGTCGAAGGGGCCCGCGTGTCCAGCGAAGCCAAGCACCCCTGCGCTTTGGAGCACATGCGCTTTATAATCGATTGGAACCGCGGCGCGAAATTGCTGAATGATTTCGCCAAAGCGCATAAGCTGATCTCGCGTGTAGTCCGCATCCTCACCAGACACTGGCAAATGAGTCGAAACGCTGTGAATCCTGATATTCGGAAATGTGGACAACTTCTTAAGAACGTCGAAGGCGTCGTCCTCCGGAACTCCCATGCGGCCCATGCCCGTATCGATCTTGAAATTGATTAAGACGTGTCGACCCTCACCTGGCGCGCTCGCGTCTGCCTCTCGACGCTTCTCCCCGGTCGCGATCCCGGCCTGAGGATTGAGGTGAGGGTTGCTTGCAATCCGGTTGAAGTGCTCCGCTTCTTCGAAACTAGAGATCGTCGGAATGAAGCCGCGCTCGGCGATCGTCGGTCTTTCACCCGGAAGAGCAGGGCCAAGAATAACGATCGGATGAGAGACGGATTCACGCAGCGCCAGTGCCTCTTCCAGATTCGCGACACCGAAAAGTTGCGCCTCATCGGCGAGCGTTTCCGCCACGCCGATTAAACCGTGCCCGTAAGCGTTCGCTTTCACCACAGCGAGAATCTCCGCGGAACCGACACGCTCCCGCACGATTTTCGCGTTGTGACGCAATGCGCTCCGATCGATCTCGGCCCAGCAACGATAGGTTTGCTTCATTTCGGCATGGTGATGTGCGGCTCGCGCAAGTAAATCGGTTCAAGCGGTGGCAAAGAAAAGCTGCGCTGCGGTTCTCGCGCAAGTCTGGCAAGCACGAGAGCCGATGGGAAACGAACTACGGCGCGCTCAAATTGCGGGAGTGAATCCGAGGTGAAAACTGGCATTTCGATCCTAATCGCGTCGAGTTTCAGTTTCAGTTCGGACTCCGAGAAAAGCGTTGGACCTTCGACCAAGTTATTCGCGCGGATACGTGCAAAGAAAAAAGATCTTCTGCGTGCATCTCCGATTACACAGTATTCCTGCGCGTCAGATTCCATCGCGGAAATCGACGGAAAACCAATCAAGGTCGCACCGGAAGAAACCTGCAACCCGATTGCAGCTGATATTGCGATGCGCGTCCCCGCGTACGAGCCAGGGCCAAGCCCGACGATAATCGTGTCTGGCACGCCGAATTTTTCCGTCACCGCGTCGAGGTTCTCAAAAAAGGCACTGGAATTTTTTCGATCGTTCGACCACTCCCGCGTGACATTGGTAACGTCCTCATCCAACAACGCGAGACTGCCGCGCGCTGTGGAAAGATCCAGCGCGAGAATTTTCACGTTCCTTGGAAAGTAATGGCGCGCTGATTCTCCGATTTTATTGCAAAGAGAATCCAGCGCGCTTGCTCGGGAATGAATTCGCGGAAGCGATCCGCCCATTCGATCACCGAAACTCCGTCGCCAAAAAAATAGTCGTCGAGTCCAAGCCGCGCGAGCGACTCACGACTCTCCACGCGAAAGAAATCAAAATGATAAACAGGCAATCGCCCATCTCGATATTCGTGCACAATCGTAAAGGTGGGACTGGAAACGGCAGCGTTGCTTCCCATCCCGGCCACGAAGCCTTTAGTGAATAGAGTTTTGCCGCTCCCCAGTTCGCCCTGCAAGGCGAGAACCGATCCCACTCCGGCATTCTCTGCAAGTCGCCGTCCGATTCCTTCCGTCTCAGCCGGGCTGTTGGAAATGAACATAGCCACGTGGCAGAGGTTGGGAGTTGAAAGTTGAAAGTTGAGAGAGGAAACCGATGCGCGTGAGCCGCAGTTTCGGGAATTTCTTTCGCCATTCTCGCTCCAGACGGTTTCTGTCACGCCGCGAAATGGCAAACAGCAATTCGTAATCTTCGCCTTCCGAAATTGCGTCATCGATCTTCGCGTCACGGGCAAGCGGCAGATTCTTCGGTTCGATGACGAATCCAACTCGGCTCGCCTTTGCAAGCCGTGGGAGATCGGCTCCCAATCCATCGCTTAAATCCATCATGGCGTGGATCGAAAAATTTTTCGTGAGCCAGCGCGATTCGACAATCCGTGGAACGAATTGCAAATGTTTTTGTTTCACGGCGCCACCCAGTCGACCAGTGACAAAAAGATCATCACCCGCCTTGCCGCCCCGGCGCGATACAGAGCGTTCTCTTTCAACAAAACCAACCACGCTAACCGAAATCGCGACGGGCCCGGGTATGCTGCTCGTTTCGCCTCCGACTACGTTGACTTTGAACTTCTTCGCAGCGCGGCGCAGTCCGCGATAAAGCCCCTTCACCCATTCGACCTTCGTTTGCTCAGGAGCAATGAGAGTGATCAGTGCAAATTGAGGCACGGCCGATGTTGCGGCGAAATCGCTGAGCGGACGCATCATCGCTTTCCAGCCAACGTCGAGCGCGTTCGCCGTTGGCAGGAAATGGACGCCTGCGACAACGCAGTCGGTTTTGAGCACAAGAAACTTTCGGCGATCGCGGGCTTCCACTACAGCGCAGTCATCACCTGGGCCGGTGACAACGTCTTTTGCGATGGGAAGACGAGGCAAAAGCTGACTGAGCAGTCGGTCTTCGCCGATGTCGAACAGTTTCATTGCGGAGTGATCTCTGGAACGCAAGTAGAGGGTTCGGCGGACTGGAGACCGCTGCTCCTTGGAAGCGTCATGGAGAAAAGATCTCCGGAAATGCAAGAGCGGTCAGGGTGAGCGAATTGAAGAGCGAATGCATTGTCATAGCGACGAGAATGGAACCGCTCCATTCGTATGCAATCGCGAAACAACTTCCCAGAACGAACAATGGCGCAAATGAGGGTAAGTGTGCGTGTGCTGCGGCGAACAGCAGCGCGCTGAATGTGACCCCCAGAAGGCGGCCGAAATAGCGCTTGAGTACACCGTAAATAAAAAATCGAAAAAGAAATTCCTCAAATACCGGCGCGATTGCCACCGCGAAAACGATGATCATCATTCGCTGCTCGATCGCGCGCGAACCGCTGAAAAACTCGACGATGTTTTGCCTGCTCGAGCCGCCTCCGAAAAGCCGCTGCGTAATTGCATCAGACAACAAGATCAGTGGATAAGCAAAAAACAGCAGGACCGCTCCGGTACTCAGGGTCCGGATGAAACCTAGTCTGAAAAACCCGCCTAACGAGCTAACGTCAAACCCGCGGAACTGAAGGAAAGTGACTACGAAGAGCACCACGAAGGCGGTCAGAAGGAAATTTCCCAGAAGATTGCGTGCGCTGAACTGGATCGAGGGCTGCGAAACTGGTGCGCCAATGGTCAGCAAAAGAAAAAGGATCAACAGCGCCGCCAGTACTGCCTCGGGCAGTCCAAAGCTTCGCTTCGTAGCCGCGTCAGCATCGAAAACATTCCGAGTTCGCGCACTGATCTGATAAATCAGCGAAATATAGACATAAACGCTGGCAACAAGGTAAAGAGCCGAGAGGAGAAGACCTAAGACAGAGCTGGGAACGGCTCCGAGTGCCGCGAAGAGGCTGCCGGATCGCATGCTTCCTCTGTTCTACGGCGCGTAATACGTCGGCAGGAAATACGCGCGCCCACTTTCCAATTGCGGAATGAGTTGCTTGGGAAGTGCGAGTTCAATTTTTGATTCGGTCGCTGTGAATATCCGGAAGAGCCGGCTCAGAGTAAACGGCGGTCCGTACTTCACTACTTTGGCGTCCGGAGCATTTCCGAGTTCTTTCGCTTTGCCGAACGCGTCGTCCAACTGACCAAGGCCATCGATCAGCTTGTTCTCGAACGCGTCCTTGCCCGACAGGATTCGCCCGTCGGCGATCGTATTGCGCAACAGGTCTGCCGGAAGATTTCTTTCCTTTGCAACGATGCCGAGAAATTTGTCGTAAGTTTTCATGATAAAACTCTGCACCAGCTCGCGTTCCTCCGGAGTGATCGGTCGCGCCCCGTTCAGCATGTCCTTGAACTTTCCGCTTTTGAAGACTACGGAGGCGAGTCCGACCTTGTTGAACAGCTGCTCGTAATTCAGCGTTTGAATGATGACCCCGATGCTGCCCGTGATGGTCGTTTCGCTTGCCATTAAAAATTTGCCGCCGCAGGAAACGTAATATCCGCCGGATGCCGCCAACGAATCCATGTAAACCACCACCGGTTTCCTCGCACGCACCTTGACCAGCGCGCTATAGATCGCGTCGGAAGCCGTCACTTCTCCACCGGGAGAATCGATTTCAAGCACAATGGCTTTGACGCGACTGTCATCGCGCGCCTGTTGCAGGGCCGCGCGCATGTCATCGACCATTGAATCGCTCACGGTGCCCGGCAGCGAAGAACTGATCAGGCCGCGCATGGTGATGACCGCGACCTTGTCCGTGGTCGCGCGTGCCCCCCGCTGAAGCAGGATTTCACGGAAGCGTGGGATTGGCTCGGGCTCGCGGATCCCGCCAAGGCGCTGAAACGCCGTGGCCATCAGAACAAGGTTAACGAACAGACTGGCGCACAGCGCGACGAACAAAAAGATGCTAAGACAACCCAGCTTGCGATTCGCTGCCATGACAGAACGAAACTGGCGGAGAACCAGCGCGCGCACAAGAGCTTTTCGCTTGGCTATCGTTTACCAACTCTGATGCTGTAGAGTGCGCTGTCCTCAGCGCATTCCACGTATCTTCCGCTGAGGACAGCGGACACTACAGCGCACCTTCGGCGTGCGAGTTGGCGGGATTGAGGCAGGCGGATGAGCTCTACAGTCTCTTCAAATATTCGAGCAATTTCTCTTTGTCCTCGTTCGACAACTGAGTGCCATAGGTATGGCCTTTATTGCCATTACCTTTTTCTCGCGTGTCGAAAAGCAAATAAGGTTGCATCAACTCGCCGGTCGGCCCGGTTGGACGCGGTGCCGGTTCCTTGAATCCCACTTTAACCGGATCGAAAACATCGTAACCGCGATGAAAAGTTTGCGGGCGTTCGTTAGGCGGATTGAGCAAATCGCGCAAACTCGGCACGGAGCCATTGTGGAGGTACGGCGCGCGCAACCAGATTCCATCCAGCGGCGGTGATACGTAGCCGTATGGATCCTGGGTCTCTACCATGGGTGGACGATCGATGCCCAGTTGTTTGACGCGCCGGTTTGCTTCCGCGGCAGCATCTTTCGACCATGAATACATTCGCTCGGGATCAGTCCCGATCTCAGTGATTGGAATCACCTTGTTTGTATATTCAGCGCGCGGCTCATGGCACCCCGCGCAGTCGCGGGTGTAAATCTTCTGACCTTCGCTGGCCATTTGCTGGTTGATTGGATTTGTCTCGGCAAAGGGCCATTTGGGCGGCGGCAGATTACTGAGATACTGATCGAGATCGGCCATGCGTTGCAAAAACCACGGCCGCGCCGGTGCGCCGAGGCCCAGCGCAGAATCGATCAGCACTGAGCGCACCGCCGGCGTATCGCCGGTCCAGTTCAACAACATCTGCTTTCCGGCATTATCCTTTCCGCTCCGGATGCCGAGGTTCCAGATCGAAGGAAAATCGGTTGGCCCAAACGTATTGTCCTCCGCCATGTTAGTCATGAAATACTTTGTCAGGTTCATGGCGTCATCGCGTCCCGGCCCCCAGTATGGCTTCGGTTTGCCATCCGTGACGTAGCGTTCCATCCAGGTGAATTGTTTCTCCTGCTGGAGCAGGGCCTTTTTGGTGAATGGAATCAGCAGGTAACGGTAAATTTGTCGGTCGATAAACGAGAGGCCACCGTTGCCGTAATTGTTCGCGCTGACGAGCCGGATTTCGTTCATGATAATGTCCGAATTGAAGCGAGGATCGTGTGCTGCCTTGAACAAAAAGCGCAGCATGCTTTGCACATTGTTGGTATGGCCCGGCCCCGCGACCACGACGTGCGGCACTTCGTCCTCGGTCAAACGGTAGGTCGCAGTATGGCATATGGCACAGTTGTTCGTGATCCGCGCAAAACCGACGACCTTTTTCGAAAAGCCAACCGGAATTTCATGGCCTTCTTCCCAAACCACGCCAAACGACTTGTAACCACCTGGCCCGGGCATCAGGTCGGGAAAAACGCGCGGCAAGACAAGCCAGAGATAATACGGAATGCCGCGATCGCCCTCCGCACCCAGCGATCCGTATTTGAAATGTTCTTCTTCATTCGCGAACACTTCTTTCTCTTCGCGGAAAAATTTTGTCCATGTAAAGAAAGCGCCAAGCGCAACCAGAATCACGAGCACGATCGCGGAAACCCAGAGGAGACGTTTTGTTCTTGGTTGGAGGCTCATTGGTTTGTCGATCGTGCGTTGATCAAAATGTTTTCAGGTACTCGACGATCGCGTCTTTTTCCTGGGAAGACAGCGTCGTTCCGTAGGCCGGTCCCTCGTGGCCGGAATTTGAATTGCCTTCATTCCGATCACGCGGAGTCAAGCCATTCGGTTTCACTTGCGTGTCGAACCTGAAATATTTTCTGGAGTTTTCGGGTTCGTCTTTGCTGCGTCCCTCCTCATCGAATCGGCTTATGTCCGACACAAATCCGACCTTCGCCTGATCAAACACATCATAGCCACGGTAGAAAACCGTGGGACGTTCAGCGCTGGAATTTAGAAGATCACGCAACGCCGGTACCGAACCGTTGTGCAGATACGGCGCCCGCAACCAGACGCCGTCCAACGGCATATTGACGTAGCCGAAAGTTTTTCGGAAATGACTGAACCGCCACGGATAGCCGGCATAGAGCGTATTCTGCGTTGCGGCCAGTTCTTCTGTGTAAGAATCGAGCCTGTGTCGGTCCGTGCCGATCTTATCGATGGGAACTATGTCGCCGACATACTCACCGTTGAAATCCCGGCCACTGCGGCCGTGGCAATTTGCGCAGTATTGCGCATAGAGTTTTTCGCCCTGCGCGCTGAGTTGCTCGTTTATCGGAAACGGAAATTTGGGCGGTTCCTTGTAGAGCAGCCATTGCTCGATGCGCGCCATTTGTTTCAGGTCGATCGTTGGCGGAAATGCGCCGGTGCCAAACGCGGCGCTTTTGTTACGCTCCTCCATCATGCTGTTGTTACCGTCCCAATGAGCGTGAATGTTTTTCTGTTTGCGCGGGCCTTGCAGCCAGATCGACGGCAAATCGCAGAGGCCAACGAGTTCGCGCGTTTCGAGTTTTTCCAGGGGAAATTCCAAGAGCGTCTTCGCTGGATTAAATGTGTCAGTGCGACCGGGGCCAGCATCCGGTTCCCAATCGCCGAAGCGGAAATGGCCTTTCAATATCAGCAGCCGTTCTCGCATGAAAGGGATGGCGTAATAGCGCAGGAGGAAGCGATTGATCAGATCATATTTCGCGCCGATGCCTTCCATCTCGGCGAGAATCCGCGGAGCGTTGAAACGTTGATCTGATGCGCAAGCGAAAATAAACCGCTCGAAAGCCTCAAGGTCGACAGTGTTTGACGGCATGCCGGTGTAGATGGCGCGCGGGCTCTGCGGGGTTCCGCGTACAGAACCCGCGTGACAAATCGCGCAGTTCAAGAAGACGCGGTCTAGTCCCTGCGTGTTGCGGCGTGAAGCACCGATGGGCAGGTCTTTGCCCGGTTCGTACAGGAAGCCTAACGAGGCATATTCTGTACCCGGGGTGTAGGTTTTCCCGGGCAAATATTCCGGAAACATTTTCGGCAGGACCTTCCAGATCCAATAGGGAATGCCCGATTCGCGCTCCCCGCCGGTCGAACCGTATTTGAAGTGCTCTTCCGGGTCAGAGTACGTGACCGGATCGTCTCGGGTAAAGCGCCAGGTAAGATAGGAAAAGCCGATGGCGATGAGCGCGACGACTACCAGTAATACAATCCGCCACTTCCAGCGCCGGCTTGTGACGGTTTGATCTGGAGCGTCGGCCATGGGCAGTGTTGGTTGCTCGCGTGTCAGGCATCTCGACGGATGCTACGCCGTCGCATAAAAGTGGGCTCGCCTCTCCCTTCGCTCTCTCCCCTGTGGGAGAGACGGACGCGCCAGCGCCAGTGAGGGCAAAGGAGTGGGTTTGGGAGAGGGGGAGGGTGAGGGATTCTTCTTGTGACGCTCCTCGAGAGCGCACCAGATTGCTTGTAGAACACTGTCAAGCTCTTGGCGGACTTGATGATTCCAAAACGCAGCAACTTGATCCCATGGCGAGCGAGGAAGTCGGCGCGAACTTTATCGCGAATCCGGCGGATCTGATAACTATGGCCACCGCCATCGACTTCGATCGCTAGTTTCGCCGCCGGACAATAGAAATCGAGGACATAGGGATCCATGGGATGCTGGCGCCGGAACTTACAGCCCGCGAAATTGCGATTTCGGAGATGGCGCCAGAGAGTCCGTTCACAATCTGTCGCTTTCTTTCGGAGAGATCCAGCGCGGCTCACAACCAAGAGATTAGTTAACGAAAGCCGTTTACGAGAAGGAAAATTCCTGGGCTAACGACACCATGACAGCCCCTCACCTCAATCCTCTCCCCGTTGCCGGGGAGAGGCGGATCACCGCGCATTTCACGTGGACTGAGATTTGGGGGCATTCTTTGCAGTTCGGTTGCGCCTTTCATTTTGCCCTTTTTCCCAAACTGACAATTGAGGGTTAGGGCCATTGCCGCAGAATGCGTTTACCCCGACGCTGGAAACTCAAGCGCGAAATCAATCAACCGTTTCTTGCTCCAATAAACTTTGCCTAGATAAACCCGTGGCGCGACTTCGCGGATCTCATCACGAATCCAATGCGCCAGCAGCGACGTCTCGGAATAATCGAGAACGATGCACTCCCTGTTATCCAGCCAGCTGGGACCCTTATAGACCTTTGCGATGATTGCGTTCAGTCCAAAGGGCAAGATTTTATTTCGCAAGACGCCCTTGGCCGGATCGAACACTTTCCCCTGCCACGCAAAATGATTTACGAAATTCGCGATGTCCTGCGTGTAAGTTGTTCCCGGTGCAACGATGGCCGTCCCTTTGGCCTCACCCTTCGGGATTTCACCAGGAGGACTTTGGGTAAAAAGATCGTCGAGCTGCGCCTGCGACATTTTCAGCATTTCAGCAACGGTGACCGCCATAGGCTTTCCTTTCGTTTGATGCTGTAGTGTGCGCCGTCCTCAGCGCACGGGTGAAAGAGATCGCGTGCTCGCTTTTCCGTTGAGGACAGCGGACGCTACAGCCTTGGTAGCGGAAGTGAACATAAGAATACGCCGAGGATTCACAGTATTTTCACCACCACTCAAAACGTTTTCAGATATTCGATGAGCGCGCGTTTATCGTTATCAGGTAAATCCGTGCCAAAGTAGTGGCCCTTGTCCTCGACAAAGTCGGGACATTTGTTTGCCGCGATCAGCTCCGGAACCAATTTACGCAGCTCCTCGGCGGCTGCCTCGGATGAAAGGTTCTCAGCGTTAATCTTGATCAATTTTCCCACGACTTTGACGAAAATGTCGGTGTGTTGGAAGTCTGGTTCGAGATTGGCAATCAAGTTAATTGGTGTTCCCTTCGGAATCGGTCCGATTTTTATGTAACCGTCCGGGCCGGCCAGCCCTTGAAGCAGCTTCGGTGCAAATTCTTTCCGCAAGTGCAGCGAGCATTCATTTTGGGTGCGCCAAATTGAAGCTTTGTCAGGCCGCTTTTCCGGCCAGAGTAATTTCTCTACCGCGTCGTTAAATGCTTCCATTCGGCCCGCCACGGAGGGATCGCCGGTAAATTTTCCAAGCATGTTGTTGTGCAAAAACGGCGCGGAACTCCAGAGACTAACGAGTGAAGCGGTTCGGTAATAACCGGGCGCAACGTTTTTGTCTTTTGGTTTGAATTTGATCGGATGCGTCTCATCGAATGGATTAAAAAATTCCAGTTCGTCTACGGGCGAAAGTTCCTTGTAGGTCTGCGAGGAAAAGTTGTCCCAGACATGAGTAGCCTTCGCATTGGTCGCAAACGCGCGCGCCGAATTCGTCTCGATCTTCGTCAAGGGATAGCGTTTGTCGTTGGACAGGAAATTGTTTTCCAGAAAGTCGGGCGCCATTACCGCGGTGCGGAACCATGCTTTTCCTTCGCCGGAGCGTGGATCGACATTCGGCGGAGGCTGTTTGCTTGAATGGCACGCCGCACAGCTCTCGCCGAAAACTTCTTTCCCGCGCGTCATCACGGCTGAGTCGGCGGTGATGTAAGCTTGTCCGCCGGGAGCGTCCGCAAGATGAAATGGTTTTAGCCTGCGAAAAAAGGCCGCGACATTTGCGAGACGTTCTTCAGTGGCGCGCCAGAAGACCGAATGCTCTCGCGCATAAGGAATCTCGAACGGTTTTTGTGGCCTGAGTCCAATCAAGCGGTTGTGAAGTGTCAGCCAATATTCGGAAAACATGCCGATGTTGACATAGACGCGGATCGTTGCGCCAGCTACGCCAATGGAGTCGGCGCCGTCTTTCAGAACGTGCGGCACCGGCATTTCTTCTTTTTCTCCCGGCAAAGCGAGCGTTCCGCCTGCCATTTTTTCCGGCACCGCGATTCGTTCCCGCTCAGCGAGCAAAAAGATCGGGTTGATCGCATTTGGATTATTAATGTTGTCGGTGGCGATCCGCGAAGTGTCGGAAGTGCCACGCGGCTGCGCGGCCAGCATCTCATAAAAGAGGCCGCCTTTTTCGACGTTGCAGGCGAAGACTTTTCCTTCGTTGATGTACTGATTGCCGATGGCGGATGCGAGATTTTCCCAGCGCGGATTTTCCGGATCGGCTGGCGGATTATCTGGATACGGCGAGATGTGACAGGCGCCACAAGCGACACCGACGCGATACGGGCGAACCAGCTTGTTGTCGTTGTAATAGGTCGGATCGTTCATGAAACGATCGCCGTCCCATTTTTTGCGTGCCTCTTGGTTAAAGTCGGGATTTGGAAAAAGCCGGAAGCCAAGGACCCCGGATGATTTGCCATAAACAGTTTCGTTGATGCCTGCCGGTTCCGCTTCCACTTGCTCATCGAGCCACAAGCCAAATTCATCCGGCTTGCTTGCGGCGCGAAATCCGGGCTCATTTACCAGGCCCAAAGTCTTGAAACGCTCACCACGCGAGAACTTGCGGTTATCGAGCATCTTTAAGAGATCCATTAACCCGTAGCTATCCTGGGCCGCATGATTCCAAAAGTGCTGATTCCCTGCGCTCCAGAGGTTCCAGGCATTGCGTCCCATGATTTCCTCAGGCGACAGATTGATGCCGCCATCCATCGGTTTGAAAATGTCCGCGGTGATTTGCGGAAAATCCGCCGTGGTTTTTCCAGCCGCTTTCGCCTCGTCGATTGGCTCGTTTTTTTTGCAACCGGAAAATGTGAGGAACAGGCAGGCGACAAGACAGGTTCCGACCCGGGTGAGACGGAGGAGATCGCGCTTGGCCTGGAGGAACGCCTTCACCGAGCCATCATTCATATGTCTTTCGCCAAGCGTGTGGCAAGACAATTCTGGAAGGCGAGTGCCTCGTGTAAGCTCATGCTCTGCACCGGGACCGCTTTGAGCTCGGCGGGCTGTAGCGTCCGCTGTCCTCAGCGGATTGTTTTTTTGATCTGGCGTTATCTCGACCTTGTGCACTGAGAACAGCGCACGCTACAACATTCACCGTGCAGCGCGCGTTCAAAGGTAAACCGCCACGATTGGACTGGATCTTCCAACGTTTCAACGCGCCGGTCTATTTCGTAACGTTAAACACCCATATTCGGGCCAGCCTGCTCGCGACACCTGAGGTACATGCCGCCTTCATCAACTACTGCCGCCGCGCCGCTGACTTTCGTATTGGCGTTGGGCGCTATGTGCTTATGCCCGATCACGTTCACTTATTCGTGTCCTTCGGGACTGGTTGTGCGACGACTTTGAGCACATGGATCAAGGGATTCAAACGCGAACTCGATTGCATTTTGCTCTCAAAAGGTCATGAACCTGTAAAGCGACCGGGCCAAAAGCTATGTTCCTTCTGGCAACCAGGCTTTCACGATCATCTGTTGCGGAGCGACGAGAGCTACGCTGCCAAGTGGGAATATGTGTTTCAGAATCCCGTACGGGCTGGGCTCGTTAGTCGCGCCGAAGACTGGCCATATGCAGGCGAGATCGTGCGGATTGATCGAACGTGACAAAATTGTCGGTCCTGTCCTCAGCGGATTTGTTGGCCATTATCTCGGAACTTGTGCGCTGAGGACAGCGCACGCTACAGCACATCCTGGATGTGTGGCGCGTGACCAAATCTCCGGGAAACGAAGAAATTATTCGACAAATTCCACTCCAACTGGGACGTCAATGTAACCTTTGTCGTGCGCCTCCGTCAGAAATTTGCGGATAGCGGCACGTCCCGCCTCGCCATAATCGCGGGTAAATTCATTCACATACATCCCGATGAATTTCCCGGCCAGCTTCGCGTCCATGTCACGGGCATAGGGAAGGGAATGCCGCACCGCCTCATCCCGGTGGGCCAGACCGTAGTCGATACTTTCGCGAATAATGTCGCTGAGATCCCGACGGATCGCCGGCGGAATATCCTTGCGCACGACGTTTCCGCCCAGGGGCAGTGGCAATCCGGTTTGTGCTTTCCACCAGCTGCCAAGATCGGCAATTTTCTCAAACCCTGATTTCGCGTAGGTGAGTTGACCCTCATGGATGATCAAACCAACGTCCGCTCGCCCGCTACGCACCGCCTCGAAAATTTGATCGAATGGCACAATGACGTGATCGAACTCCCCAAGAAAAAGTTGTAGCGCGAGAAATGCGCTGGTCATCTTACCAGGTACGGCGACTTTCTTATCTGCCAGGAATTCGCGCGCGGCGGAGTCAGTGGTCGGCGGACTGGAGACCGCCGCTCCTTGATTTCGCCGTTTCGCTCCCGCGACCGCGGGACCGTATCGCCGTCTCCGAACGACGACTGGCCCGTACCCGTCACCCATGCTCGCTCCGCAGGGCAGCAGCGCGTATTTGCTTGTGACGTACGCATAGGCATGGATCGAGATGGCGGAAATGTGCAACTCGCCTCGAAGCGCGCGTTCATTCAACGTTTGAATATCTTCCAGTCGATGCTCGAACCGATACCCGCGCAGATCGATCTTATTCTCTGCCATCGCATAAAACATGAACGCGTCATCCGGATCCGGGGAGTGACCCAGCGTAAAGATTTCGGGGTTCTCCTTTTTCATCTG